>CAXTUZ010000019.1:3339-19286 GCA_964247525.1 uncultured bacterium | reverse complement strand
GGCAGCACACAGACCTTTGGAGTCTGCAGGTCCTGGTTCGAATCCAGGTGGCGGATCAACGGCAACCGCCCTGACGGGTGCACCGCCCTGATCGCGACTACGGCTGGACGGCAGTCCGTGGGAACGCCCGCGCCGGGACCCCGACCGCGAGGTGATGCGGTGGCACGTCCCGAGTGACCACCGCGCCGGCCCCGACTTCGACCGAGTCGCCGATCCGAATCGCTCCGAGCAGCACGGACCCGGCTCCCAGCACCACGTCGTCCCCGAGTACCGGGTACGTATCGTCGGCCGAGTCCACGTGTGCGGTCCCGATCGTCACCCCCTGCATGATCGTGCATCGCGCGCCGAGAATCGCCTTGCCGCCGATGACGACGCCGCTCGGATGACGGAGGACCAGTCCCGGACCGATCTCGCAGCCCGGAGACACTTCGGCACCCGTGACGATGCAACCGATCTGCCGTACGACCCGGGCCGGAACGCTGTACCCGCGCGCGTGCAACGCGCAGAGCAAGCGTACGAAGAAGGCCGCGAGAGCTCCCGGTTCGGTCGCCATCAGGAAGACGATCGCTCGCCGGGTGAGCGGATAGCCCCAATTCAGCCGATCGAGATCGGAGCGGAACAGGCTCCAGTACGCCCGGACGACAGGGACGGGGACCGGTCGTGCCGCGGAATCGTCATGGCAGTAGGCCACGGCCTGGATCCTCTCGATCACGGACCCCCGCCCGGGCAGTGTTACACGGCGTTACACGACGAGCTCAACTTGAGCCTGCATGTCGCCGACGTGTCATCGGAGAATGCGGGATCGTTTCCGGGATGCCCGTTGCCCAACAGGTTGGGGTTGCACACGCGATGACTGACAGCGCTCAGGAAAGCTCCGGCGAGCACGCCTACTCGGTCGTATTGGCCGCGGACGACAACTTCGGGCTTCCTCTATCGGTCGCGGCGTTGTCGATCGCGCTGACGCTTGAGCCGGGGAAACGCCTGGACCTCTATGTCCTCGACATGGGCATCAAGGAAGAGAAGGCCGCACTGATTCGAAAGACGTTGGACCGCCCGAACGTGAATCTCCGTTGGGAGACCTCGGTCGCGAAGAAGGTGGCCGAACTTCCGAACACCTGGGTCAACATCACCCGTGCCGGCTACGCCCGCCTGTTCATCCCCGAAGTTCTCCCCGCGTCCGCGACTCGAGCCCTGTACGTCGACTGCGACGTCATGGCGCGCAGGAGCGTGACCGAACTCATCGACACAGACTTCGCCGGCAACGTGGCGATGGGCGTGCCGGACACCCAGTCCCCGTTCGTATCCTCCCCGCACGCCGTCCCATGGTGGTTCGCGTCCGGTCGCGACGTCGGCGAGCCGAACTTCAACTCGGGCGTGTTGCTGATGAACCTCGAGGCCTGGCGGACGGAAAATCTCGCTGGTCAAGCGCTGGCTTATCTCACCGACGGCCGGCACGAGTTCGGGCAGGATCAAGAAGCGATCAACGCGGTAATGGGTTCACGGATCGGACACGTCGATCCGCGCTGGAACCAGCAGTCCGAGCTCGCGGATCGCGTGTACGAGTCACTGCTTCCGTGCACGACCGAACAGCTCGAACAGTTGCGCGATGACCCCTGGATCGTGCACTTCTCGAACAGCCGCAAGCCGTGGAGCCGGAGCTGCGACAACCCCCGCACGTCCGAGTGGTACAGCTACCTCGATCGCACGGCTTTCGCGGGCTGGCGTCCCTCCTTCGCGAAGGATTTCGTCAAACGGGGAAAGCGGGTTCCCCGCTGGGCGATTGCGCAACTCCGCATGAGCCCCCCGTAGCCGACGCCCGAGCCGGGCATATTCTCGGGCCGTGCCCGCCGAGCTGACCGCAGTCGTGCTCGCGGCCGGCGAGGGCACGCGGATGAAGTCGGCGCTGCCCAAGGTTCTGCATACGCTCTGCGGCGACACGATGCTCGGCCATGTCCTGCGCGCCGTCGGCGGCCTCGACGCGGTCCGGACGCTCGTCGTCGTCGGGCGCGGCGGAGCAGTGGCCGAGCAGCTTCCCTCCACGGCGCGAGCCGTGATCCAGAGCGAACAGCGTGGGACCGGACATGCGGTTCGAACCGCCCTCGACGCCTGCCCGGCGAGCGGAACGGTGCTGGTCGTGCCGGCCGACGCACCCCTGCTCCGGCCCGAGACCCTCACGGACCTGGTCGCGCAACACGCCACGAGCGGCGCCCAGGCAACGGTCCTCAGCGCGCGGATCGCCGATCCGACCGGCTACGGACGGCTCGTGCGAGATCCGGCGGGCGAGGTCGTCGCGATCGTCGAGGAGCGCGACGCCGATGCGGCGACCCGCGCCATCGGCGAGGTCGCGGTCAGTGTGTACGCCTTCGCCGCCGAACCGCTCCGCGATGCGCTCGGCAGGTTGTCGACGGACAACGCGCAGGGCGAGGAGTACCTGACCGATGTCGTCGCTCTGCTCCGTGAGGCCGGTGGGGCCGTGGGCGCGGTCGGGATCGCCGACCCCGACGAGATCGTGGGCGTGAACGACCGGGTCCAGCTCGCGGCTGCGCGCCGGCTGCTGCGGGACCGGCTGGTACGAGACGCGATGCTCGCGGGTGTCACCGTCACCGACCCGGCGACCACCTGGATAGGCGTCGGGGTGACCTATGAACCCGACGCCACGATCCATCAGAACACCCAGCTGCACGGCGCGACCCATCTGGCCGCGGGAAGCGTCGTCGGGCCCAACTCGACCCTCACCCGTACACGTGTCGGGCCTGGCGCGCACGTCGTGGCTTCCACCTGTACCGATACGACGGTCGGCGCCCGGGCGCAGGTCGGTCCGTACGCGAACCTTCGCCCGGACACCGAACTCGGGGTCGGCGCGAAGGTCGGGGCCTTCGTCGAGACGAAAGCCGCCGACATCGGCGACGGCGCGAAGGTTCCCCATCTCGCGTACGTCGGCGACGCGACCGTGGGAGAGCGCAGCAACATCGGGTGCGGCACCGTCGTCGCGAACTACGACGGCGTCTCGAAGCACAGGACTGAGATCGGCGCCGACGTGCGCGTCGGCAGCAACAACAGCCTGATCGCCCCGGTGCGGATCGGTGACGGCGCCTATACCGGCGCGGACGCGGTCATCCGACGGGACGTGCCGCCGGGCGCACTGGCCTACTCCGCGAACGAGCAGGTGACGCGGGAGGGCTGGGTGCGCGACAATCGAGCAGCTTCCCCGTCCGGCACGCCTACTGACCATCGAGACGACGAGGGAATTACGTGAGAAACGGCCGCAGCATCGGGCGCAAGATCGACAGTCGTAAGAACCTCATGCTCTTCAGCGGGCGGGCGTATCCAGAACTCGCCGAGCAGGTGGCCGAGCACCTCGGCGTCGACACGGTTCCGACTCAGCTCTACGACTTCGCCAACGGGGAGATCTTCGTCCGGTTCGAGGAGTCCGTGCGCGGGTGCGACGCGTTCGTCATGCAGAGCCATGGCTCCCCGATCAACCAATGGGTGATGGAACAGCTGATCATGGTCGACGCGCTGAAGCGTGCGAACGCGAAGCGAATCACCGTGGTCGCGCCGTTCTACCCGTACGCCCGGCAGGACAAGAAGCACCGGGGCCGGGAGCCGATCTCGGCGCGACTGATCGCCGACTTGTTCCGTACGGCCGGTGCGCACCGGCTGATGACGGTCGACCTGCACACCTCACAGATCCAGGGATTCTTCGACGGTCCGGTCGACCACCTGTTCGCGCTTCCGCTGCTCGCCGACTACCTCGGGCGCAAGCTCGACCACGACAACGTCACCGTCGTGTCGCCGGATGCGGGCCGGGTCCGAGTGGCGGAGCGGTGGACCGACCGGCTCGGCTCGCCGCTGGCGATCATCCACAAGCGCCGCGATCCGCGGGTGCCCAATGACGTCAAGGTCAACGAGGTGGTCGGCGACGTCACCGGCCGGACGTGCATCCTCGTCGACGACATGATCGACACGGGCAGCACGATCGTGAAGGCCTCCGACGCGCTGTTCGAGAACGGGGCCGTCGAGGTGATCGTGGCTGCGACGCACGGCGTGCTTTCCGGCGCCGCCGTCGATCGGCTCAAGAACAGCCGGATCTCCGAGGTCGTCGTCACCAACACGCTGCCGATCAGCGACGATCAGCAATTCGACAAACTCACCGTGCTCTCGATCGCCCCACTTCTGGGAGACGCGATCCGGGAGGCCTTCGAGGACGGGTCGGTCAGCCGCCTGTTCGACGACGGCGCTTGATCGATGTTGCGGCCGAGCGAGCCCGCACCCCGGCGGCCGGTCGCGCCGCCTACCTGAACAACGCCGGTGCCTCGTTGCCCCTGTCGATGGTCACCGAGGCGGTCATCGCGCATCTCCGCCTCGAGTCCGACGTCGGTGTGTACGAAGCCGAATCCGCGTCGGGCCACGCCCGAGAGCAGACGTACGCGGCAGTCGGTGACCTCATCGGCGCGCTGCCGGAACAGATCGCGCTGACCGACAGCGCGACGCGTTCGTGGCAGGGTGCTCTGGGTGCCGTGCCGGTCGGGCGGGACGAGCGGATCCTCGTGACCCGTGCGGAGTACGCGAGCAATGCACTCGCCGCTCTGGGCCTCGCGCGACGGGTCGGCGCCACCGTTGACGTCGTCGGCAACGACGAACGCGGCCAGGTGGATCTCGGAGAGCTCGAGCGTCGCCTTGCCACTGGCGGGGTCGCCCTCGTCGCGTTGACCCACGTTCCGACCTCCGGCGGGTTGGTCAATCCGGCGGCCGAGGTGGGCGCGCTGTGCCGCGCCGCGGAGGTGCCGTACCTGCTCGACGCCTGTCAGTCGGTGGGTCAGCTCGCCCTCGACGTGCGGGAGATCGGCTGCGACTTCCTCACCGCCACCGGTCGAAAGTGGCTTCGCGGACCGCGCGGGACGGGCTTTCTCTACGTTCGGGACCCGGACTGCCGCCAACCGTCCGTCGTCGACGTGCGCGGGGCGCGATGGACCTCCGCCGACCGTTACGAGCTGCGGAGCGGAGCGCGCCGGTTCGAGACGTACGAACGCAATGCCGCCGCGCAGATCGGGCTGGGCGTCGCTGCCGCACATGTCGCGCAGCTCGGCATCGCGGCGATCAGCACGCGTG
This sequence comes from uncultured bacterium, assembly GCA_964247525.1. Classification (GTDB taxonomy): domain Bacteria; phylum Actinomycetota; class Actinomycetes; order Mycobacteriales; family CAJCIY01; genus DASYGP01. The sequence goes on along the minus strand of CAXTUZ010000019.1, from coordinate 14,174 downwards.
TCTCGGCGCTCGCGACCCGACTGCGGACCGAGCTCGCGAGCATCGACGGTGTCTCGGTCCACGACCTCGGCGTACAGCAGTGCGGCATCGTGACCTTCTCGGTCGCCGGGCGCGATCCGGACGATGTCGTGACCGCGTTGGCTGCCGCGGGTGTCACGGTGTCGGTGACCGGATCGGAGCTGGCGCAGCTCGACCTGCCGGCCCGTGGCCTGCGCTCGCTCGTACGCGCCTCGCCGCACTACTTCAACACCGACGATGAACTCGATCGCCTCCTCGAGGTGCTCGACTCCCCGCGACGGGAGGGGGTCGCGTGAGTCCCGTACACTTCGCTGGTCCGCCTGCTCGAAGGGCGGGATCTCACCTGTCCTTTTGCGCCTGTTGTCGGCGCCCCCGCAAGGAGTAGCACCGTGGCTGCCAGTACCTCCCAGGAGACGACCCTCATCGCCGAGGACCGAACGCGCTTCGGCAAGGGCGCAGCGCGAGCGGTGCGGCGGGAGAAGAAGGTCCCGGCGGTGTTGTACGGCCACGGGATGGACCCCCGCCACCTTTCCCTGCCGGGCCACCAGCTGATGCTTGCGCTCAAGCACGGCGGAACGAACGCATTGCTCACCCTCAAGCTGAGCGACGGTGAGCAGCTTGCTCTGCCCAAGGGCGTCGCGCGGAATCCGATCAAGGGCTCGCTGGAGCACGTCGACCTGGTGGTGGTCCGGCGCGGCGAGAAGGTGTCCGTCGACATCCCGATCGTCACGACCGGCGAGGCGACCTCCGACATTCTCGTCACGCAGCCGCTCACCGACCTGAGCGTCGAGGCGGAGGCGACCAACATCCCTGCGAGCATCGAGGTTTCGCTCGATGGTTTCGCGGCCGGAACGACGATCACCGCCGGACAGCTCACGCTGCCGGCAGGCGTCACCCTGGTCACCGACGCGGACACGACCGTGCTGAGTGCCCAGCTCGCGCAGAGCGCCGAACAGCTCGATGCCGACCTGGCCCAGGCCCAGGCTGATGCGGCCGGTGGCCAGACGTCGGTGACGACGCCGGCAGCGGGCGGTAGCTCGGAACCTGCGTCCGAGTAACGGTGTCCGGCGAGTCGCGCTGGCTCGTCGTCGGGCTCGGCAACCCGGGTGCGGAGTACGTGCGGACCCGGCACAACATCGGCTACGTCGTCGCCGACGTTCTTGCCGGCCGGATCGGCAGTCGCTTCAAAGCGCACAAGGGCCGCGCGCTCGTCGTCGAGGGCCGCGTGGGCGGGACTCCGCTGATCGTGGCAAAGCCGACCTCGTACATGAACGAGTCGGGGGGACCGGTGGCCTCGGTCGCCAACTTCTACAAGGTGCCGCTCGACCGGATCATCGCGGTGCATGACGAGTTGGACCTCGAGTTCGGCCAGCTTCGGGTTAAGCACGGCGGCGGCGACAACGGGCACAACGGGCTGAAGTCCTTGCGGCGCTCACTCGGCTCCGGCGAGTTCTACCGCGCAAGGTTCGGTATCGGCAGACCTACCGGACGGATCAACCCGGCCGACTTCGTGCTCCGGCAATTCTCTGCCTCGCAGGACAAGGAACTGCCGCTGCTTGCTGAGCACTGCTCGGATGCCGTCGTCGCGCTCATGGCAGATGGGCTGGAGCGCACCCAGAACGCCTTCAACTCCTAGGTGGTGACGTCGTCACGTCCGGCGCCCACGAAGTTCCAGTCGCACGGCCGGCATGCCGACGCCTTCGTTAGCCTGGACGACCTGACGCATCCCACCGACCTGCAGAGAGGACACCCTTATGACGACGCCGGCGAATACCCAGACTCTTGATGTCGCGGTCTCCACCACGTTCGACATCCCGGGCTACCGGATCACCTCCTATCGTGGCAGCACCTATGGCCTCGTCGTGCGTTCCATGGGCTTTGCCAAGGGCATCGGAGCGAGCTTCAAGGCGCTGGCCGGGGGAGAGATCAAGCAGTACACGCAGCTTCTCGAGGACAGCCGTCGGCATGCGCTTGATCGCATGATGGAGAACGCACGCGCGCTCGGCGCGAATGCCGTGATCGGGATGCGCTTCGACTCAAGTGAGATCGGCCAGCAATTCACCGAACTCGTCGCGTACGGCACCGCGGTCGTCGTCGAGCCGATCACCTGAATGGTCGTCACGTTCGTCGTCCTAGCGGTCCTTGCAGTGGCGTTCGTCGTCAGTCTGACGTTACGGCGCCACGGCGAGTCCGACCTGCCCGCGGGCGAATGGCGGCGCAGCGACGAGGTGTTCGTCGACCCGTCGACCGGACGGCAGATGCGAGTCTGGATCGATCCGGTCGACGGCAGCCGCCACTACATCGCGGAAGGTCAATCACCCGGGCACGTCTGACGCGTCACATCACCGGGCTGTGGTTGTAGCCGTTCAGGACGGTGTTCCCGCCGTCGACCGGAATACCGATTCCTGTCACTTTCTCCGCGAGTTCGGAGTTCAGGTAGAGCGCGGTACGCGCCTGCTGCATCGGATCCATCCACCCGGTGCCTTTCAGGACGGTCGAGTGATGAGCGGCCAGGTGACTTTCTTCGCGCGTGCCGTGGTCGTGACCGGCCATCATGTTCCAGGTGCCCTGATTTTCGACCTGTGGCGTCAAGGTCGGCCCCGGCAGGAGCGCATTGCACCGAATTCCATATCGGCCGAGCTCGGCGGCGATGCATTTCATGAGGCCTACTGCGCCGTGCTTCGCGCTGACGTAGTGCGCGTAGATCGGCGAGGCCATTATCCCGTTGAGCGAGGAGGTGATGACGATCGATCCCGATTCCCGCTCGATCATGTGGGGCGCGACTGCCTTTGCGGCTTTCCACACTCCGGTGAGATTCACGTCGATCATGTCCTGCCACTGGTCTTCGGTCAGCTCCCAGAATCGGCCGACGTTGAAGATGCCGTGGTTGATGATCAGGCAGTCGATCTTGCCGAACTCCGCGATGCCGCGAGCGACGACGTCGTCGAGCTGAGCTTGCGACCGCGCGTCGGCCTTGATCGCGAGGATCCGGCGGTCCAAAGCCTCGACCTGGCTCACGGTCTCTGCCAGTTCGTCGGCGGTGCCCATGTCGTAACCCATATAGGGCATCTGCTCATTGATATCCATGGCGACGATGTCGGCGCCTTCTCGAGCCGAGAGCACGGCATGCGCGCGCCCCTGTCCGCGGGCCGCACCCGTGACCATCACGACCTTCCCGTCCAGCAATCCCATGACATTCCTCCCGGGTGATAGGGGGAGTCGCTTCGGTAGCTGACTCAAGCAAGGCTGTGACCGTATACCTGCGAACTCGTTCTCGTGAGGGTGCTCACACTCTCGCGACATGGGTGATAGGTTCCCCGGCCGTGACGACTGATCAGCCTGCTACGACGGGCCTGTTGGCGAACAAGGTCATTCTCGTGACGGGCGCCGGGCGCGGAATCGGTGCGGCCGCGGCAAAGGTCTTCGCCGCGGAAGGGGCTGCGCTCATGCTCGCGTCACGTACCGAATCAGAGCTCAAGGCCACGGCCGAGGAGATCCGCGAGCGCGGGGGGACCGCCGACTACACGGTCACCGACCTGTCCTCGACCGAGAGCGTGCAGGCGGTTGTCGATGCCACTGTGCGGGCTAACGGCCGGCTCGACGGAGCCTTCAACAACGGTGGTGCTTCCGTCGGCATCGTGCCGATGACGGACGTCAGCGAAGCCCAATTCGACATGATGGTCTCGACCAATTTCCGGAGCGTCTTCTTCGCGATCCGGGCCGAGGTAGCCGCGATTCTCGCTACCGCGGGCAAAGGCGCGATCGTGAACACGAGCAGTTCCTCGGCCTTCGTCGGTTCGGCGGGCTTTTCGGCCTACGCGGCCGGCAAGCGGGCGATCAACAGCCTCACCGAGACCGCGGCACTCGAATTCGGCCCACTCGGCATACGCGTGAACGGCGTTGCGCCGGGCGGGGTGCTCACCGGAATGAGCAAGCCCTTGCTCGATGCGATGCCCGGAGCGTACGAGAGTGTTGCCGGGAGAGCACCATTGCGGAGGTGGGCCGAGCCCGAGGAGGTCGGCGAGGTGGCCGCGTGGCTCCTCAGCGACAGATCGTCCTACGTCACCGGCGCGACGATCCTCGTCGACGGCGGCCTCAACCTGGCGTAGCGCGTCAGTTCCACGCACCTTCGGTACGGAAGGCCAGCGTGCCGGTGTTCGTGACGTAGTCGTACTTCCCGAGATCCGGCTTCGTCGCGATCTCGTCCACGGTGGGACCGATACGTTCGGCGACCTTGTAGAGCTCGGCGGGATCCACTCGCGGGAATGCCTCGAAGACGTTCTCGCCGACCAACTTGCGCACCTTGTCGAGCGGTAGCCCGTGGTAGGTGTTCGCCAACGACAACCTGGTCATCGGATACTCGGCGGGGTCTTCGGAATAACTGAAGGTGCCTTCCGAGTGCGGATAGTCCGAGCCCCACATGAACCGATCCTCGCGCCCGATGGCGATGGCGGATATCGCCTCGGGGCGCGACTGGAAGCTGTTCCCCATCCACACGTTGGAAGCGGTGTACTCGCTGGGCAGCTTGGTCAGTGAATGTTCCAGGCGCCGTACCGGGGACTTGTACACCGAGTCGAGCTTGCGGTTCATCTCGTCCCAGAAGACACCGGGGATCTCGGTAACGACGAGCTTCAGATCGGGGTGCCGCTCGAACACGCCGTAGTAGACCAGCGAGTACACGACCCGGATACCCCATTCGGTGTTGTCCAGGAGCAGGAAGCAATGATCGCCTTCGCCGTTCATACCCCCGAAGGGGTGCTCGGTCGGCGGCATCGCACCGATATGGGTCGCCAAGGTCATGTCGAGTGCTGCCGCGGCGGCGAAGAAGCGGTCGAACGTCGGGTCCGAGGGCTGCACGTTGCCGAACGCGCCGGGGGCCGGGAAGTTCACGCCGTTCAGCCCGTGGTCCGCGGCCCACTCCAATTCCCTGGTTGCCGCGTCGATGTCCCAGAACGGAAGTTGAGCGAGCCCGAGATTGCGGTGGGGTTCCACGGAGACGAAGTCGGCGAGCCACCGGTTGTATATCTGCCGCCCGACGCCGATGAGCTCACGGGTTTCGGACGTCGAATGACCGCTGGCGAACGAGTTCATGTAGTCGAGGGGGAAGGGCTGGCCGTTGAGGCTGTTGTGGAAGACGACTCCGCCGGAAACACCGTCGCGGTCCATGTCCCGAAGACGAGCATGCGGATCCCAGTGACCGTTCGTCTTCGAGTTACGCGCCGCCCCGTTGCGGTATTCGTCCGAAAACGTTTTCAGGAACGCCTCGAGGCCACGCTCGGGTTGGGCGTAGGGCGAGGCGGCGAAATCCTCGAATTGCGACAGGTATTTTTGCGGACAGTAGGGCCGGAAATCCTGCATCCGCGGTCCCACATGAGTGTCGGAGGAGTACACCATCACGCGGTCCGCGCCGCTGCGGAGATCTGCACCCCTTTGATCCGACATCATCGCAACGTCCTTTGTTCGACTCATGACGTCAGCCGGGTCGTCCCGCGCCTCGGACCATCCGAGCTTATCCGGGGGGAAATGCACGCGCAACGGCCTCTCCTCCGAAGACGCTGAGCTGCAGCGGGCGCGGCACCGCAGGTAGGCTGGGAATGCCAGTACGGCCGATTTCGTGCGCGTTCGGGTAACGCGTGCTGCCCGGAAAGGACCGATGACCCCCACTCTCGCCCCGCTCCTCGAACTTCTCGCAGGGGATCCCGCGTTCTCGGGTGCGCTCGCCGAGATCGGGCGAGACCCCGCGCTCGACCTGGTCGGCCCGGTGGGGATGCGTCCCTTCGTCGCCGCCGAGATCGCAAAGCGGGTACCGGTGCTTGCCGTCGTCGCGACCGGGCGAGAGGCCCAGGAACTCGTCGATGGACTCGGTACGGTGCTCGACCCTGAGTCGGTGGCCCTGTTTCCGAGCTGGGAGACACTGCCGCACGAGCGGCTCTCGCCAGGCGCCGACACGATCGGCCTTCGCATGGAAGTCCTCCGCCGGCTCGCACACCCGGAGGACGACGACACCGACGGCCGGGCGCGGTTGCGCGTGGTCGTCAGCCCCGTGCGCAGCGTGCTGCAGCCGACCGTCCGTGGGCTCGGTGACGTTGCCCCGGTTCGGCTCCGGGTCGGCGAGAGTGCGGACCTCGACGAGGTCGTCGACGCCCTGGCGGCCCTTGCGTATCGGCGGGTCGACCTGGTCGAACGCCGCGGTGAATTCGCGGTGCGCGGCGGCCTGCTGGACGTATTTCCGCCCACCGAAGAACACCCGGTCCGCATCGAATTGTTCGGTGACGACGTCGAGGAGATCCGGCACTTCGCGGTCGCCGATCAGCGCACGATCGATCCGGCCGAATCACCGGTGCCGTTCGGACTGCTGGCCCCGCCGTGCCGGGAGCTGCTGATCACCGACGAGGTCCGCGCGAGCGCGAAGTCGCTCATGGCGGCCCAACCCGGGCTGCTCGACGTCCTCGGCAAGATCGCCGAGGGCATCGCCGTCGACGGCATGGAGGCGCTGGCGCCGGTCCTCGCCCCGCCGCACCCGGACGGTCCGCTCGGCCTGCTGCTCGACCTGCTCCCCGCCCGGACCCACATCCTCGTGCTCGATCCCGAGCGGGTACGCACGCGCGCCGCCGAACTGGTTCGTACCGGTGCGGAGTTTCTTGCCGCCTCCTGGTCGAACAGCGCGCTGGGCGGCGCGAGCACCATCGATCTGGAGCCCGCGGCATACCGGGAACTCGGGGAGATCCGGGAACGCGCGGCGAACGCAGGAATCCCGTGGTGGACGGTCGCCCCGTTCGGAGAGGGCGCCGAACTTTCGGCCAGACAGGCGCCGGCGCTGCGCGGCGACAGCGACGCCATCGTCGAAACACTGCGGGACGCCGTGCTGGCCGGTGACCGCGTCGTCGTCACCGCCGGTGGACACGGGTCGGCGGCGCGCATCGCCGAAATGCTTACGGCACAGGACATTCCGGCCCGCACGGTCGAGGTGCTCCCCTCCCCACCGGAGCCGTCCGTGGTTCTCGCGACCGTCGCCTCCCTGGACACCGGACTGCGCAGCGACCGCCTGCTGCTCCTGACCGAGAGCGACCTGTTCGGCACCAAGCAGGCCGGAAAAGCGACGAAGCTGCCGAGTCGGCGACGTAACACGATCGATCCGCTCGCGCTCAAGCCGGGCGACCCCGTCGTGCACGAGACCCACGGCATCGGCCGGTACGTCGAGATGACACAGCGCACCGTCGCGGGGGCCACCCGCGAGTACCTGGTGCTCGAATACGCCCCCCCCAAGCGCACCATGCCGGGCGATCGGGTCTACGTCCCCACCGACTCCCTGGATCAATTGTCCCGGTACGTCGGGGGAGAGTCGCCCCCGCTGCACAAGCTCGGCGGCGCGGACTGGCAGAAGGCGAAGGGCCGTGCGCGCAAGGCGGTCAAGCAGATTGCCGCCGAACTCATCCGCCTCTACGCGGCGCGCGTGCAGTCTCCGGGATACGCGTTCGGCCCGGACACCCCCTGGCAGCGGGAGCTGGAAGACGCCTTCCCGTATAGGGAGACACCTGACCAGGCCGCCGCGATCGACGAGGTCAAAGCCGACATGGAGAAGGCGATCCCGATGGATCGGGTGATCTGCGGGGACGTCGGGTTCGGAAAGACCGAAATCGCGATCAGGGCCGCATTCAAAGCGATCCAGGACGGCAAACAGGTCGCGGTGCTGTGCCCGACGACGCTGCTCGCCCGCCAGCACCTGGAAACCTTCACGGCGCGGATGGCGCCGTTCCCCGTCACCGTTGCGGGTGTCTCCCGCTTCAACTCCGACGCCGAGCAGCGCACCGTTCTCGAGGGCATCGCAAGTGGGCGTATCGATCTGGTCATCGGCACCCACCGCCTGCTGTCCCCCGCGACGCGATTCAAGGACATCGGCCTGGTCATCGTCGACGAGGAACAACGCTTCGGCGTCGAGCACAAGGAGCAGCTCAAGGCCGTACGAGCCTCGGTGGACGTGCTCTCGATGAGCGCCACCCCCATCCCGAGGACGCTCGAGATGAGCCTCACCGGTATCCGCGAGATGAGCGTGATCGCGACCCCGCCCGAAGAACGGCATCCGGTCCTGACTTTCGTCGGGGCATACGACGACCGGCAGGTCAGCGCGGCGATCCGCCGTGAGCTGCTGCGCGAGGGCCAGGTCTTCTACCTGCACAACCGGGTCGAGTCGATCGACCGGGCGGCCGCCCGGCTGCGTGACCTCGTTCCCGAGGCCCGCATCGCCGTCGCGCACGGCCAGATGCACGAGGACCTGCTCGAGCAGGTGATGCTCGGGTTCTGGGAGAAGGACTTCGACGTGCTGGTGTGCACGACGATCGTCGAGTCCGGTCTCGACATCCCCAATGCGAACACCATGCTGATCGAACGCGCGGATGCCTTCGGACTGTCGCAGCTGCACCAGCTGCGGGGACGGGTAGGTCGGGGACGCAGCCGTTCGTACGCCTACTTCCTGTATCCGGGGGAGGCCCCGCTGACCGAGACGGCGTACGACCGGCTCGCCACCATCGCCCAGAACACCGACCTCGGCGCCGGCATGGCGGTGGCGATGAAGGACCTGGAGATAAGGGGTGCCGGGAACCTGCTCGGAGGTGAGCAGTCGGGGCACATCTCCGGCGTCGGGTTCGACCTGTATGTCCGGATGGTCGGTGAGGCCGTCGCGGACTTCCGGGCCGGCCGCAACAGCGAGGCAGAACCTGAGACGACCGAGGTCAAGGTCGAGATACCGATCGACGCGCACCTCCCGCACGACTACGTGCCGAGCGAGCGGCTCCGGCTCGAGGCGTACCGGAAACTTGCCGAGGCGACGAGTGACGAGGCTGTCGACACCGTGCGGGCGGAGCTGCGCGACCGTTACGGGCCGCCGCCGCCGCCCGTCGAGAATCTGCTTGCGGTCGCGCACTTCCGTTGCGCCGCACGGCGTCACGGTCTCCACGACGTCGTCGTGACGGGAAGCCAGGTGCGCTTCGCGCCGCTGGAGCTCCGCGAGAGCCAGGTCTTGCGCCTGACCCGGCTCTACAAAGGCGCTGTCGTCAAGGCGGTCACGCGCCAGGTCCTCGTCCCGCGTCCCACCGAGACGGGACGGCTCGGGGGGAGCCCGTTGCGCGACACCGCCCTGCTCGGCTGGGCCACCGAACTGCTCGAGGCGATTGCGGGCGACTCGGTCGCCGCGGCGTCGAAGGTCGGGCAGGGTTGAGCCCGTCCCGGCGGTTCCGCCGCGTCGAGGTCGGGGCGGTCCGGCACACTGTCCACTCGTGAGCAAAGTCCTGCTGGCCGCACCGGCTGCCGCACTCGTCCTACTGAGCGCCGCGTGCGCGCATCCCTTCCACGCCGGAGCCGCCGCGGTGGTCGGCAAGGACCGGGTCTCGACCCAGTCCTTGCGCGACATGGTGTCGCGCGGCGTCGCGGGCATACCCACCGGCGCGACGCAGAAGCCGGAGACGACCACGATCGAGCGGAATGACCTCACCGAGCTGATCCAGCTCGTCGTGCTCCGCAAGCTCGCCGGGCAGTACAACGTCACGGTCAATGCCCAGGACATCGACGCCGCGCTCACGCAGGCCGCGCAGCAGCAAAGCGCGCAGGCGGGTGCGAGCACCGACGCGGCCACCGCCCTCAAGGGGCTGCAGCAGGCCGCCGCGGCAAGCGGCATAGACCCCGAGACGCTCCGTACCTACGCCGAGGTCGCCGCGTACGAGCAGAAGATCGTCGCGGCGATCCCGGTCGACCAGGCCGCGCTGCAGGCGGCGTATGACAAGGCGAAGGCGTCGTACGTACAGGTGCACGTCGCGCACATCTTGGTCGCGACGCAGGCGCAGGCCGAGTCGATCCTCGCGCAGGTGCAGGCCGACCCGACGAAGTTCGCGGCACTCGCCAAGCAGTTCTCCACCGATCCCGGCAGCAAGAACAACGGTGGGGACCTCGGTTTCGCGGCCCCGAGCGCGTACGTCGCGGAATTCGCGGCCGCGGTCACGGCCGGGAAGGACGGCACCATCGTCGGGCCGGTGAAGACGCAGTTCGGTTATCACGTGATCAAGATCATCGAGCACCGGACGACGTCCCTCGCCGCCGCAACTCCCCAGCTCACGTCATCGATCAACGCCCCGATCTTCGTCGCGAAGTACGGCGACCTCGTGAAGGCCACCTCGATCTCGGTCAATCCCCGTTACGGGACCTGGAACGCCAAGGGCGGGCAGGACGGGTTCGGCGTCGTCGAGGCGAGCAACACCGGAGACCTGTCGAGCCCCATCTCCCCGGGCGCGAGCGGAAGCTCGTCCCCGGCGCCGGTTGCCACCACCCCGGCAACCGGAGGGTGAGTTCGTTGTCCGAAGGTGCGGACAAGGGCCGCCGACCGGGCGCGCGACTCCTCGACGCCGTTGCGGTCATGGACCGCCTCCGCTCGCCCGGCGGTTGCCCGTGGGACGCGGCCCAGACGCACACCACGCTTGCCCCGTACCTGATCGAGGAGGCGTACGAGGCGTATCAGGCGCTCGAAGACGGCGCGCTGGACACCGACCTTCGCGAGGAGCTCGGTGACGTTCTGATGCAGGTCCTGTTCCATGCGCGCATCGCGCAGGAGCCGGGCGGCGCGGGCTGGGACATCGACGACGTCGCGGACACCTTGATCGACAAGCTGATCCGCCGGCACCCGCACGTCTTCGCCGACGAACCCTCGAACGGTGGTCAAGACACGAATGCCAGGATCGATGCCGAGACTGTCGCGGCGAACTGGGACGTCATCAAGGCGGCGGAGAAGCGCCGGACGTCGGTGACCGATGGCGTTCCGCTCGGGCAACCAG
>CAXTUZ010000019.1:0-3329 GCA_964247525.1 uncultured bacterium | reverse complement strand
AGCCAGCGCTGTCGTTGGCGACAGCGCTGGTGAAGCGCGCGCGGAAGGCGGGCTTGCCGACGGCACTCGCCGAGCCCTCTCCCGCCGCCGACCCGGACGAGCTTCTCGGGCGGGCGCTTTTCGGCCTCGTGGCCCGCGCCCAGGAGTCGGGCCAGGATGCCGAAGCGGCGCTCCGCGCGGTGGCGCGCGGGTACGCGGACGCGTTGCGAACGGCCGAGGCGCAGGCGCCACACCGGTAAGCTCGGCGGGCCCCCCGTCCCCGTCCACCGGAGCGACCCACGTGCCTGCCATCGAGGCTGTCGGCGCCCGCGAGATCCTTGACTCGCGCGGCAATCCCACCGTCGAAGTCGAGGTCCTGCTCGAGGATGGGACGTTCGCCCGGGCTGCGGTCCCCTCCGGCGCGTCGACCGGCGCCTTCGAAGCCGTCGAGCTTCGCGACGGTGATTCCCGGTACGGCGGGAAGGGTGTTCGGCGTGCGGTCGAGGGGATCGTAGAAGTCGTCGGCCCGGAGCTGGTCGGTAGCGAGGCTACCGAGCAGCGCGCGATCGACCAGGCGCTGCAGGCACTGGATGCGACCCCCGACAAGTCGAAGCTGGGCGCCAACGCACTGCTCGGCGTGTCGCTCGCGGTCGCCCGCGCCGCCGCGGATTCGTCGGGCCTGCCGCTGTTCCGCTACGTCGGGGGCCCGAACGCGCACCTGCTTCCGGTGCCGATGCTCAACATCCTCAACGGTGGCGCCCACGCGGACACGAACGTCGACGTCCAGGAGTTCATGATTGCGCCGGTGGGTGCTCCGACGTTCTCCGAGGCACTGCAGTGGGGGGCAGAGGTCTACCACGCGCTCAAGTCGGTGCTGAAGAGCAACGGCTTCGCGACCGGGGTCGGGGACGAGGGAGGGTTCGCACCCGATCTGCCTGCCAACCGGGCTGCCCTCGACTTCATCGCGGAGGCGGTCACCGCCGCCGGTCTTCAGCTCGGCCGGGACGTGGCGCTTGCGCTGGACGTGGCAGCGACCGAATTTCATGCCGACGGCTCGTACCGGTTCGAGGGTCAGGAACGCGGTGCCCAGTGGCTCGGCGACTACTACGCGGAGCTCGTGAGCGCGTATCCGGTCGTGTCGATCGAGGACCCCTTGTCCGAAGATGACTGGGAGGGCTGGCAGGCACTCACGGCCGTGCTCGGCGGCAAGGTTCAGCTCGTCGGGGACGACCTGTTCGTCACCAATCCCGAACGGCTCGCCCGCGGCATCGCGGCCGGCGCCGCGAATGCGCTCCTGGTGAAGGTGAACCAGATCGGCACGCTTTCCGAGACGCTCGACGCTGTAGAGCTCGCGCACCGCGCCGGGTACCGCTGCATGATGAGCCACCGTTCCGGCGAGACGGAGGACACCACGATCGCCGACCTCGCGGTCGCGGTGAACTGCGGGCAGATCAAAACAGGTGCACCGGCCCGGTCGGAGCGGGTCGCGAAATACAACCAGCTCCTACGGATCGAACAGGAGCTGGCCGATGCCGCGCGGTACGCCGGCGCGGCGGCCTTCCCCCGTACCCGGCTCGGCTGACGAGGGCCGGCGGCGCGGCACCGCCGGCACCGCCGATCACCCGGGTACTGTCGCTGCCCGTGACATCTCGGCCGCGCCGTGGCACGACGACGGGTTCGGGGAGACGCCCGGACGGCCCGGCGCTCACGGTGACGACCCGCGCGGCGGTACTCGCGCTCGTGTTCTGCGCGGTGCTGCTCACGCTCGCGTATCCGCTCAAGCAGTACCTCGACCAGCGCGGCCAGATCAATCACGTTGCTTCGGCGAACAAGGCGACCGAGCAGCGCCTCCGGGCGCTGACGCAGGAACATCAGCAGGCGCAGAACCCGGACACGGTGGAGCGCGAGGCGCGCGAGCGCCTGCACTACACCTATCCCGGGCAGCAGAACTACATCGTCATCGCACCGTCCAGCCCCGTGCCGGCGGCGGCCGAGCCGGGGCGGGCCACCGTCCCCCGCAACCCCGGGAGCACCTGGTACGACCGGCTTTGGGGGAGCACCGTCGCGGCCGGCAACAAGTAGCGCGATGGAAGCCCCCGCGCCGGTGGCGTCCGAAGACCGTGCTGCGGTGGCCGCGCAACTCGGCCGCCCTCCGCGGGCTTTGCGCTCAGTTGCGCACCGCTGCGGCTGCGGGCTCCCCGATGTGGTGGAAACCAGTCCCCGGCTCCCCGCCGGGACCCCCGTCCCGCCGCTGTACTACCTCCCCTGCCCGCGGGCCGCGTCGGCGCTCGGCCGGCGCGAAGCGTCCGGGGGCATGCGGGCGATGACCGCGAGGCTGGCCACCGACGCCGACCTCAAGACCGATTACGTCGCCGCGCACGAAAGCTACCTCGCTCGCCGAGACGCCCTCGGTCCGTTCCCACGCCGCGTCAGTGCCGGTGGAATGCCCGATCGGGGCAAGTGCCTGCATGTGCTGGTGGCCCACTCGCTGGCCGCCGGCCCGGGGGTGAACCCGCTCGGGGACGAAGCGCTGGCTCAGCTGGCGGAGTGGTCGGCGGCCGGCCCGTGCGTCGAGTTCGCGCCGAGCCCGGATTCCCCGTGAGCGCGGTCGCGGCGATCGACTGCGGGACGAACTCCGTCCGCCTGCTGATCAGCGAGGACGGCCACGACGTCCGGCGGGAGATGCGGATCGTCCGCCTCGGCGCCGGTGTCGACCGCACCGGGCGCCTCGACCCGGCGGCGCTCGAACGGACCCGCGAGGCCCTCGTCGCCTACCGGGCGGCGATCGACGATGCCGGGGTGCGCCGGATACGGATGGTGGCCACGAGCGCGACCCGCGACGCCTCCAACCGGAACGCGTTCGTGAGCATGGTGCGCGGCGTACTCGACATCGACCCCGAGGTCGTCACCGGCGAGGAGGAGGCCGGGCTGTCCTACGCGGGCGCCACCGTGGGACTCGACGTCTCGTATCCGGTGCTCGTCGCCGACATCGGCGGGGGTTCGACCGAGGTGGTGCTGGGCGACGCTCCTGGCACATTCGGGCTGCGAACGGCGCGCAGTGTCGACGTCGGCTGTGTGCGGCTGACGGAGCGCTGGTTACATTCCGACCCGCCCACCGGGGGCGAAGTGGCCGCGGCACAGGCGGATATCGCGGCCGGTCTCGAGGATGCGGCCCGTACGGTCGAGCTGTCCACGGCGCTCACGTTCGTCGGGCTCGCAGGTTCGGTCACTACGGTCGCGGCCCACGCGCTCGGGCTGCGGGCGTACGACTCGAAGGCGATCCACGGCGCCCGGATCGCCGCGCCCGACGTCCGCGCCGCCTGCGCGGACCTCGTCGCCATGTCCCGAAC
>CAXTUZ010000018.1:837-19800 GCA_964247525.1 uncultured bacterium | reverse complement strand
AGCCGGCCGGGCCCTACGACCTGTGCGACTGGGATGCCTGCCAGGTCTACCCGGGGCTTGCCGCGTACTCGACGGCCGGTACGCCGCTGCGCTCGTACCTGGCTTCGGGCAGCGACGCGGCGGTCGCGGCGACAGCCGGCATGATCCGGACCTTCCACGGCGCTCCGATCTTCGCTCAGTTCGGGTCCGCGGACGGTGGCTGGACGACCGCGGGAGACGGCGGTGAACCCTATCTGCCGGCGCGCGCCGATCCGTACGACGGGATCGTGCCGAACACCGCTAACACCTGGTCGCAGGGCGTGACGGCCGCTGCGGTCGGCGCGGCCTTCGGTGTCGGCACCGCGACGGCGCTCCGAATCGATGCGCGTGACGGCCGCGGGGAGTGGGGCGGCCGGATCAGCGGTCTGACGGTTTTCGGCTCCAGCGGTTCGGTGAGCCTGTCCGGAACGGCATTCGCCGATCGGCTCGGGCTGCGCAGCTCCTGGTGGACCGCGTTACCCGGCGACGCGAGCGCGAGCTGGCAGAGCTCTCTGGTCGATCTCGCGGCGATCACGACCGCGGGGGGATCGGGACGGGTTGAACTTCACACCCTGACGCGCAGCAGCAACTACCAGGAGTACTCGCGCCATGTGGCGACGGCGCTGGGCGCGGTCGAGCCGTCGGACTGGCGGTTCGCCGTCGGACCCTACGGTGGCGACGGTGCCGCCGACCTGTTCGCGGTCCGGATTCGGGGGAGCGGTACGGGTCGGGTCGAGGTGCATGTTCTGTCGGCGGCCTCCGGATACCAGGACTTTGCGGCGCATATCGTCACTGCCCAGCATTCGTTCGGCGACGAAGGGGTCGATCTGGCGGTGGGTGCTGTCGGGGGTGACGGAGCCCCGGACCTCACGTTCGTGCAGTGGTCGGACACCGGCAGCGGGCAGGTGGAGGTCCACACGCTGTCTGCGGCCAGCGGATACCAGCGTTATCTCGTCCACGCGGCGAGCGCACTTCCCGAGCGGCAGGTCGCCGCGGGGCAGTGGGCGTTCATCCTCGGCGACCGTGTCGGTGGCGCCGGCAGTGGTGATCTCTACGCCATTCACTACGCGGGGATTACGGGTTCGGGCCGGACCGAGGTTCACGTGCTGTCCCGCGGAACCGGCTATCGGACGTGGTCGCTGCACACCGCAACAGCGCTTCGCCTGCTCCCTGCCGGCTCGGCCGCGTTCTTGCTCCAAGAGGCGGTCGGTTCCCCCGCCGCCGATCTCGTCGCCGTCGTCCACGGTGCGGGATCGGGGAGCGGCCGGACCGAGGTGCACACCCTGCGCGGCGCCAGCGGCTTCGCCACATTCGCGTTGCACGTCGCCACGGCCCTGAGCAACTGGACCGGTGCGGGGTGGCAGTTCAGCGCCAGTTGACGTCCCGGCTGTCATACTCGGGTCTCACGGCGAAACGAGGGAGTGATGGGCAAGTATCAGGCCGAGATCGAGCCGGGTAACCCCGGGATGAGTCAGTCGGTCACTCTCGACTTCGTCGGCCGCGACAAGCGAGTACTCGACGTCGGATGCGCGGGCGGGTACGTGGCACGTAGCCTGAACCGTCAGGGGTGCATCGTCTCCGGGGTCGACATTGACGCAGATTCGGCCGCCGAGGCGAAGGACGACCTCGAGCGCCTCGTGATCGGGGATCTCGACGAGCTTGACCTCGTCGCCGAGTTCGGCGAGGAGAGCTTCGACGCGGTCATCTTCGGGGATGTGCTCGAACACCTTCGCCATCCGGTTGCAGTGGTCCGGGCGTCGCGACGGCTCATCCGGCCACGCGGCATGGTCGTCGTGTCGGTTCCGAACGTCGCCCACGGCGACCTGCAACTGCACTTGCTCTCGGGTCATTGGGACTACCGGGAGGTCGGGCTGCTCGACGACACCCACCTTCGGTTCTTCACTGTGGACACCGTGCCCCAACTCTTGGCCGAGGCCGGCCTGCTCATCGGAGACATGCGGCGAGTTCGCCTGCCGTTGTTCGGTACGGAACTGGGGGTGCGCCCCGAGGACTATCCGGCCGAGGTCGTCGACTTCGTCCGAGCGCAGCCCGAGCATGAGACGTACCAGTTCGTCGTGCAGGCGTTCCGGGACGACGTGGATGCACGGATGAGTGGTCTGAGCAACACGTTGCGCGAACGTGAGCTCGCCGTCGCGTCCCTCAGCGCGGCCCTCGATGCGGCGCGCTCGGAGGCGGCAAAGCACCGCGAGCACGCGCTCGCCGAGATCGCCGGCCTTCGTGCCGAAGCGGCGCGCTGGCGACAAGCGGAGCACGCTTTGCGCACATCGCGAACCGTGCGTTGGGCAACGACAGCCCGCCGGGCGCTGGGCGCCGCCCGAGGCGTTCGCCGGTGACGATGCTTGACCGGCCGGAGCTCGAACTGGTCGAGCCGCCGGCACCCGTGCTCCCGCTGGTAGACGGGACGCGGCAGCCCTCGTTGCGGGAGAGCCGCGAACTCATCGTCAACCTCACCCTTCGTGAGATACGCAGCAAGTACAAGCGCACCTCGCTCGGGCATCTGTGGTCGCTGGTGAACCCGATCGCGACGATGTTGATGTACACGCTCGTGTTCTCCGTCATCCTGCGTTCCAAGCCCGACAGGGGCGACCCGAGCGGCCTGCACTCGTACGCGCTGTTCCTCATGGCTGGCTTGCTGCCGTGGACGTTCTTCAACAACGCCGTCACGTCCGGGATGGCGTCGCTGGTTGCCAACGCGAACCTGCTGAAGAAGGTGTATTTCCGGCGGGACGCTCTCGTCAGTGCGGCGGTGTTCTCGGGCGTTGTGACCTTCGGGATCGAAATCGGCGTTCTGCTCGTCGCGCTCCTGGCGTTCGGCGGAATGCCACTGCCGTGGCTACCGCTGGTCGTGCTCGCCGTCGGGTTGCTCACGGCGTTCGCGCTCGGCCTCGCGTTGCTCCTCTCGGTGATGAACGTCTACTTCCGGGATACCGAACACTTCGTCGCGATCGTCTTCCTGTTGTGGTTCTACGTGACTCCGGTGCTTTATCCGATGAGACTTGTGGTGAATGCGACGAAACACTCCCACCGCCTGTTCGGCTGGGACCTACCGCTCCTGGATCTGTATCGTTGCAACCCCATGGAGCGTTTCGTGGCTGTCTTTCGCCGCCTGTTGTACGACAACACCTGGCCCGAATGGCAAGACCTCACCTTCTGCGCGGTGGTGAGTGCCAGCGTTCTCACCCTGGGAATTGTTGTCTTTCGCCGGTTCGAGGGTCGAGTGACGGAAGAACTGTGAGCGCGGCAGCCGTCCGGGTGGACGATGTGTCCAAACGCTTTCGGCTCTACAGAGAGCGCAACTCCTCGCTGAAGATCGCTCTCATGCGTGGACGCCGGGCGGAGTTCGACGACTTCTGGGCGTTGCGGGACATTTCGCTCGAAATCCCCGTGGGCTCCACGTACGGCCTCATGGGCGTCAACGGCTCGGGCAAGTCGACTCTGCTCAAGTGCATCGCGAACATTTTGCGTCCCGACCAGGGAAAGATTTACACGGCGGGCAAGATCGCCGCGCTCCTGGAGCTCGGATCAGGGTTCCATCCCGAACTCTCAGGTCGCGAGAACGTCTTTCTCAATGGGTCGATCCTCGGTCTGTCCAGGCAGGCGCTCGAGCAGCGATTCGACGAGATCGTGGACTTCGCCGGGGTCGAGCAGTTCATCGATCAGCCCGTCAAGAACTACTCCTCCGGAATGTACGTTCGGCTCGCGTTCTCGGTCGCCATCAACGTCGACCCGGACATTCTGCTGGTGGACGAGGTTCTCGCCGTCGGCGATGTGGCATTCCAGGACAAGTGCATGGCGAAGTTCGTCGATTACAAACGACGCGGCAAGACAGTCGTCATCGTGAGTCACGCGATGTCCTCCATGCGCCAGATGTGTGACGAGGTCGCGTGGTTGGAGGGAGGGCAGCTGCTCGAGACGGGCAAACCCGGCGAGATCATCGACCGCTATCTCGACGAGGGCCACGAGGTCGAACAGGTGGCTACCGGTGGCCGGCGATGGGGAAGCGGCGAGGCGCTGATCACCTCGGTGCGCATGCTCGACCGCTGGGGGCAGCCGACGACGCTCGTGCACACCGAGGACGAAATAACCCTCGAGCTCGGTATTCGAACCGGCGAGTCGGTCGCCGACCCGATTTTCGGACTGACGCTGTGGACGCGTGAGGGCGTCGAGGTCTGGTCCCAGCACACCCGGGACGCTGATTTCAGCGTCGAGAGGATCGCCGGCGAGGTCTTCGTACGCTTCCACGTACCGCGCCTGATGCTCCTCCCTGGCGCTTACGATGTCAGTGCCTCGGTGGTGGACCGATCGTTGACCACGATCTACGACTTCCACAGGTACTGCTACCCGTTCTTCGTGGAAACCGGTCCCCGGCGCGACTCCGGCGGAATCGTCAGTCTCGACGGACGCTGGTCGTGCGCTACGGTCGCCGAGTCCAGAACGGATCGCGCAGCATCCGCGTGAACCATCTGCGGCGCATGGTGTCGAGTTCAGCCGCGGTCACGGTATTGATGCGCGTTTTCGATTCGTAGTGGAAGAGTTCGGCGAACGGCGTCCATATGATCCGCTTGCCGGCGGTCCGTACTTTCATGCTGAAGTCGACATCGTTGAAGTTGTTGGGCAAGAGCAGGGTGAATCCGCCCAATGTGAAGAACAAGTCGCGTCGCACCAAGGCGCACGCGCCCGTCACCCCTGAGCATTCGCGCTCGGTGGCGAACGCTCGGAAGTAGCCAGCGTCGCCGTGCGGGGCGCGCCATCCGATGTGGTCGGGGTTTCCGTCCTCGTAGCAGTGCCCGGCGTGCTGGATCGTTCCGTCCGAGAAGTACAGCATCGCCCCGACCATGCCGACACCCGTGTCCTGGGCGGGACCAAGCATCGCCTCGATCCAGTCGGGGCTGATGACTTCGATGTCGTCGTTGAGCAGCAGTAGATATTCGCCGGACGAGGCGATGGCTCCGACGTTCACCTTGTCCGAGAAGTTGAACGGTCGTTCGTACGGCACCAGCCGGAGCCGGTCGCCCGCGACCTTGGTCAGTTCGTCGAGGACGTCGACCGGGCTGGTCGCATCCGCGACGATCACGATTTCGTAGTTGTCGTACGTCGTCTTCGCCACGATGCTCCGCACGGCGCCGGTCACCAGCGTCCGGTAGCGCCCCTCGATGACCGCGGAGGAACCACGTGTGGGTATCACGATGCTCACGAGCGGGTTTCCGGTGAGGGGCGGTCGCACCCGGTAGATCCCCGACGGATGGGTCTGCTCGACCGTGCCGCCGAGGCCGATGCGGGCGCAGTGTTCGGAGATCGCGCGCGCAGCGGCGGCGAACGCGTACGGCTTCGCCTCGTGTCCGTGGGCGATCGAGGTCGTGAGCGCGCGCCAGTGGTACAAAACCTCCGGAACGTGGACGATCGCGGCAGCACGTTCGGTCACCCGAAGCGCAAGGTCGTAGTCTTGCGAACCTTCGAAGTCCGCGCGGAATCCGCCGACCTCCTCGACCAACGAGCGTCGCATCACCGTGAGATGGCCCAGATACATCTGGCTTCGGAGCCTCGTCGGCGACCATTCGGGCTTGCGGAACGTGTGGTAGCGGACCCCGCGTTCGTCGAGCTTGTCCTCGTCGCTGTACAGCACGTCGGCCGCGGGTTGAATCGCGATCGCGGCCGCCATCGCGTCGAGAGCGCAGGGCGCGAGCTCGTCGTCGTGATCGAGGAAGGCCATGTACGTTCCTCGCGCCGCCTCGAGCCCGCTGTTGCTCGCGGCCACGATGCCGCCGTTCGTGCCGCGGGCAACCACCCGGATCCGCGGATCGCGGGCGGCCGCTCGGTTCAACGTGTCGATTACCTCTGGATGCGGAGATCCGTCGTCGACGAGGACGAACTCCCAGTTCGAAAAGGTCTGCGCACGGACCGACGCGATGCAGGCCTCGAGCGAGGCCAGCGGAGTGGCGTAGACCGGCGTCAGCACCGAGAACAGCGGCGCCGCGCTCATTGCGGTCGCCTCATCCACGCCGGGAACTCAGGATCGCCGCGCGGCGCTCAACACCTCGCACGACCCGGGTGGCGATGTTGTTCTGGGCCACCGCCGCCGCCCGGTCGGCAATCCGTAGCGACAGCCGGGCCCGGAGAAGCCCGAGTTCGGCCGCGTAATGGTCGGAGCGCTGCCGGCATTCGTGAAGTTCTGCTTCGAGGCCGATGAGGTGATCTCGTAGGGCCAGCAGGTCCTGAGGGGTCCCGTCCCCCAGCGACGCCCAGTCGTCCGCCAGACGGCGTCCCGGCGCGACACCGCCCTCGAACTCGCTCGGCGACTGCTCTCCGGAACCTGGTGGCCAGTGGGCGCTCACAGCGCGCAGCCTACCGGCGCCGGGTCCGATCGCGATGAACCTCGGGCGATACCGGCCGTTTCACAGGCCGGTGAGCTGCAAGCAGCCGTGAGCGAGCCAACTCGCGGGCGGGGCCGGACCACTCCCGGTGATGTCGTAAAGAAATGCGCCCCCGTCACCGTGTGCGGGAATGTAGTGCATCGACAGCGTTCCGACGCTCCCGAAATAGCGGATCCACACGTCTCGCGCGTTGGGTGGTTCGTTCGATCCACGGTGGTCGAGCATTACCCATACCCGCTCGCCGGGCCGAAGGCGCGCGAGCCCCGGCACGGAGGCGCAGCCCGTCGGCACATTGATGAAGGTGAACGTCCCCGGGTTCGGCAGCACCTGGGCGTGCCGCTGCGAGTAGAAGTCCCACGCGGGCCCGGCCCATGCCTCACGAACGACGACATCACCGGGCTTGATGTTGTCGGCGATAAATGCCACCGACTGTCGCGCCGCCGACTGGTCGAGTGGTTGCGCGAGGACGAGCACCCCCTTGCGAACGCCGGAGAAGCCCGTAATCGCAAGAAGGACGGCGACCGTCGCGACGAAGGCCGATTTTACCGGCGGCCGCATTCGTCTCGGTTGCTCGACGATGCGCAGTGCTGCCGATACGAGCATGAAGACGAACGGCACGAGGTAGAGCGCAAGCCGCTGCCGGAGCGGATAGATGCGCGTCACGGCCAGGACGACGGCGAGCACGAGCGGGGACATAAGCAGAGCCGTCGTCCATCGCCACCGTGCGCGGCTGACGAGGACTGCGAGGCCGGTGGCGCCGAGCAGCAGGACGAGGACGGGATGGTGGAGCCCTGCCGGATTGTTGATGGTGTCGTTGACGTCGTGGTACAGCCACTTCGATCCGCTGCGGAGCGCCAGCGGCTTCGGCGGATAACCGAGCGCCCAATAGTTCTTCAACCCGGTGGACTTGCTCTGTGCACGTAACGCGAAATCGTAGTCGAGTGCGAGCACGACCAGCGGAGGGACGCCGGCGGAAACGATCTTGCGCCAACCACTCCCGCGGCGCGACCAGGAAATGCTGAGCGCGATCCCGCAGACCGCCACCGCGAGAATCCCGGGCTGGGAGAACCACACGACACTGCCGGCAGTCACGGCCCACAGTGCCGCTGCACGCCATCGGGCGCGGGTGTCGGACATCGCGAGCGTCACCGCAACGATCAGCAGCACGCACGCCACGTCGCTGCTGTACTGCTTGACTTCGGACGAGTAATAGATGATCGACGGCGAGGTGGCGAACAACAAAACGACGACCGGCATCGCCCAACGGCCGACGAGGCGCCGCGCCACATACGGCATGAGGGCGAGGGAAAGTGCTGACGCGATGAGGGGCACGATCCGGAGCGCGAACTCCTGCGAACCGAAAACGAGGTACGACAGCCGCTCGGCCCAGAACCATCCGATAGGAGCGGCCTGGCCATTCGGGGTCGTATGCATCAGTTGACCGAATGTTCGTCCGGTGATGTCTTGCGTGACCGAGATTTCGTCGAGCCAGAGGGATCGATTGTAGAAATACTGCCGGGCACGGAGGGCGACGCCGACGAGCACGGCCGCGACCGGAAACCACACGCAGTAAAAACGTGTCCACGTCGCGGGCGTCAGTCGGCCAGGACGATTGCGGGTCGCTTCAGCGATTTCCGGCCGCGCGCGTTCGGACGAAGACGTTATCGCGGCGGTGTCATGCGCCACGCGATCACCTCCTCCGCCGCCGCGACCCGAGGGACCCTTCTATCACGACGTCACGCGGCGGGCGCGCTCGCGTGTGTATCGCGGAAATCGTTTCATGTCCCCTGACGGCCGGCTCCGAGGCCAGCGAAGCGATGGCAGGATTCGGCTATGGCAGGTGTATTAGGTCCGGGCGTCGTCTCGGTGCTGCTCGTCCGGCAGCGCGGGCATCCTGCCGAACGGGCCGCGGAGATCGACCAGTGGACCGGCTTCCCGGCCACCCGTCTGGCTCTGCTCGAAGATGCGCCACTGACGTGTGACGCACGGTCGATCAACGCCGCGGCCGCGGCGGCCGACGGCCAGTTCTTGTTCGTGTGGCCTGAGCACACTCCGGTACCGCCCGGACTGCTGAGCCAGCTGGTCCGGGTTCTCGAACGTGATCCTGCTGTCGGTGCCGTCGTTCCGGCGAATGGGGTCGGCGGCACCGCGGTGAACGACACGCTGGCGGCCCGGCTGGACATGATGCTCGTGCGGACCGCCGCGTGGCGAGCCCTGGGCGGCCTCACCGAGGACCTCGAAGGTGCGCTGGAGGACCTCGACTTCGGGTGGCGCTTGCACCTTCTTGGCTATCGGCTCAAAAGTGTGTCGGCGCTCGTGCCGATGGAGCCGCCCCGCCTCGAGCCATCGGCCGACCAGCGCGCTCGCAGTGCGCTGGTCATCGCGACGCGCAATCTGGGCGCAACACGGCTCGAACGCCTCCTGCCCGGACCGCATGCGCCCCGAGGGGTTGCGGTCCTCGATGAGGTTCGGCCCTTCCTTCCGCTCGTCGAGGGGGACGCGGAAGCGCGATTGCGGACGCAGGCCATGCGGCGGGTGCCGGACACGGTGCTCGAGCCGCTCCTGCGCGAGTCCTTCCCGTGGCCTTGGCCGGCCGACGCGCTTGTCGCGGCCGGTCACGCGGACCTCGTGACCGGGCGTCATCGGGTCGTGGTGATCACCCCGGACGTCATCGGATCCCGGATGGCCGGCCCGGCGATTCGCGCCTGGGAGATCGCTAAGAACCTTTCCGCCGAGCACGACGTACGGTTGGTGTCCCTGAGCGCCTGCACGGTGACCGGGGACGGTTTCGAGGCCCGCGTTACCGACGGCGCCGGTTTGCGAGAGATCTGCGAGCGGGCCGACGTTCTGCTGGTCCAGGGCGCGGTCCTGCAGGACCACCCGTTTCTTGCCCGTTCGCCAGCCGCGATCATCGTTGATCTGTACGACCCGACGCATCTCGAAGTGCTCGAGCAGACCCGCGACCGGCCGTCCGATTTCCGGGCCGGCGCCTATCGGGGCGCGCTCGAGGCGCTGAACGTGCAGATCGCGCGTGCGGATCTGTTTCTGTGCGCGTCGCGCAAGCAGCGCGACCTGTGGCTCGGCTACCTCGGCGCGCTCGGCCGCACGGGACCAGCGAGCTATGACGGGGACGAGAACCTCGCGCGATTGCTACGCGTCGTGCCGTTCGGCATCGCGGCGGAGCCGCCGACCAAGACCAAACCGGTCGTCAAGGGCGTTTGGCCGGGGATCGCGGCCTCGGACACGTTGATCCTGTGGGGTGGCGGTATCTACAACTGGTTCGACCCGCTCACACTTATTGCCGCCGTCGGGCGGCTGACCCTGCGTTTTCCAGACATTCGACTGCTGTTTTTGGGGACGGTGCATCCGAATCCCGCCGTCCCGGCGATGGCGATCGGGGCGGCGGCGCTCGAGCTTTCAGATCGTCTCGGGCTCACCGGGCGCCACGTGTTCTTCAACGACGGCTGGGTGCCGTACGAGGAACGGGCGGACTACCTTCTCGAAGCGGACATCGGTGTGAGCTGCCACTTCGACCACATCGAGACGGAATTCTCGTTCCGCACCCGGATACTCGACTATCTCTGGGCCTCGCTACCGATCGTGACGACGGCAGGAGATACGTTCGGCGACCTCGTCTCCGAACGTGATCTGGGCGCGAGCGTGCCGAGCGAGGACGTCGACGCGCTTGCCGAGGCGCTCGAAGCGCTGGTCGGTGACCCGGTTCGGCGGGCCGAATGCCGCGCACGAGTTGCGCAGGTCGCAGCCGACTTCACCTGGGCGCGGGTGCTCGAACCGGTGGGCGACTTCTGTCGAGCCCCTCAACCCGCGCGGGACAGATTGACCGCGCTCCCGGATCCGACGGATGGCCTGCCACAGCGCACGCGTACCTGGCGCGAGGAACTGGCCGTGTCGGTCGCCTACTTCCGTGCGGACGGCGCACGTGTCTTTGCGAGTCGCGCCTATCGCCGGGTGGCGCGCAAGGTCGCTCGGAAGAGGGCGCAACGGTCAGGAAACCCCGCCGGCCAGTGGTGAAGGGGTCCTTGAGGACCAGGTTCGCCGGAGGGTCGAGATGGCGGGCCACGCGGTGAGCGCCGCCAGCGCGATCCCGAGCACAACCGCCACTACCCACACCGCTCTCGTCACGGTCGGTTCAAAGGGCGCCCAGTCCTCCATGGCGCGAAATCCTTTGCGGAGCGAGTTCGGAGAGTCCACCGGAGACCAGAAGTACCTGATCGTGACCACGAAAGCGGCCGTCTGCATCGCCGCGGCTCCGCCGAGCACGAGCGCTGGCATCAACCCGCGCGGAAGCAGGCGCTGCGCCCCCGCGAGCGCCGCCATCGTGAGCGGGAGTAGCGCCGGGAACAGATAGCGTCCCTGCAGCCCGGGAAGGAGGTCGTACGTCCGGTAGGAGGTGTACACGCCCTCGAGGACGACTCCCAGGATGGCGAGGAACGGAAACAGCAAGATCGCCGAGTCGACCCGGCGTAGCGGCCTCGGCGGCAGGATGACGGCGAACAGAGCGAGGGCCAGGATTCCGATACTCATCGAGTACCCGACGGCAAGGGGAAGGCGGGGCGGGAATAACGACCCGAAGGTCGACCAACTCGAATCCGCCAACCTGGTGAAGGCTTGACTGAAGAAGAAGCCGTTGTGTCGGCCCGGCCGCGGTGTGAACGGGTGATACCCGGCCGGTTGGATCGCCTTGAACGAGATGACGTTACGGATCCACCACGCGCCGCCGAGCAGCACGAACGGGAGAGCGGGAAGTGCGGCGCGCGCGGCCCGAGGGAAATTTCCGTGCGCGCCGCGCCAGAACGCGAACGCCAACCAGAGTGGGAGGACGAGCGCGGTCCCCTTGGTCAGAAGTGCCAGCATCGTGAGGACGCCGGACATCATGCTCATTCGTTTGCTCAGATCCCCCGTCAGGACCGAGAACGTGGCAACGGCGAGAGCGCTGGTCAGCAGGATGAGCATGCTGTCGTTGGTGACGCTGCCGCCGAGCCGGCTCAGCGTCGGCAGCAGGAGCGGCACGAAGGCAGCGGCGAGCCACATATCCGGACGAAGTCCGAGCCGGCGCGCGCCGGCGAAGAACAGCAGCGGCAGCGGCGCGAGCAACAGCGCGCTGAGCAGGCGGAGCACGAAGAGCACCCGGTCGTAGTTCCAGTGCTGCCAGGACGGAAACAGGCGCAGGACGACGGCATCGACGCCATAGGCCAGCGGCGGGTGCTGGCTCATCTGATTGACGATCGCGCTCGGTACGGCTCCTCCCGCCGTCGCCAGGGTCGGGCGGTCCGACCGGGCCGGCGCGGGCACGATCACGCGCTTGAGCAGGCCTCCGTCGTCAGCCGCATCGAAAGTCCCGACCACGCCGGCTTGAAGCCGCAGGGTGCCTGGATCGGGCCAGGTGTGGTGGTAGGCGAGCTGGAGCACCGCTCCCTCGTGATTCGGCTCATCCACCCCCCGATAGGGCATCTGCGCCGTGCTCCACACAATCCCGAGGAAGAGTTGGAGGAGCGTGGCGACGATCAGGGCGCCCTTGACGTGGCGAGGGAGCACGCGAAGCCCACGCCGAGAGACGGTTCCTTTCGTGGCTCCGGGGGGCACCTTGGGACCCTCCGAGAGCGACGACCTCGGAGTGCGTGAGCCCACCGCGCGAGGCTAACAGCCGAACGCCTCAGGCAAGGCGTGGCGCGCGAGGGCCGCTACGCCAGCGGTTAGCATCAGGGCGTGGTCAGCCCTTCACCGCTTCGTGATCCCTGGAGCGCACGGGACAATCCCTTCGGGCCGCCGCCGGCGAGCGAACCGGCACCAATGCCGGTGCCCTTCCCGGCGCCGTCGGACCTTGCTGTGACCGTCGTGCTCCCCTGCTACAACGAGCAGGGGCATGTCCTGGAAGAGCTCGAGCGAATCACCGTCGCGATGGACGCCAGCGAATACGCGGATTCCTACGAACTCCTCGTGATCGACGACAAGTCGACGGACAACACGCTGGCGCTGTTGCGTGAGGCGCACCCGTCGTATCCGCATATGCGCCTGATGCCGTTCTCGCGAAACGGAGGGTCCGGAACCGCTCGGCGAATCGGTAGCGCGGACGCCCGGGGGCGCATCGTCGTGTGGACCGACGCGGACATGACCTATCCGAACGAGCGGATCCCCGAGCTGGTCCGCTTCCTCGGCGACCACGCCGAGATCGACCAGGTGGTCGGTGCGCGGCGTACCGAGGAGGGCACGCACAAGTGGGCGCGCGTGCCCGCGAAGTGGGTCATCCGGCGGATCGCGTCCTACCTCGCGGCCACCGACATTCCCGACCTCAACTCCGGCCTTCGGGCCTTTCGCAAGGAGGTGTCGCTGCCCTACCTGCGATTGCTGCCGCCGGGTTTTTCGTGCGTCACCACGATCACGATGGCGTTCCTGTCGAATCAGCACGCGGTCGAGTACCTGCCCATCGACTATTCGAGGCGCTCGGGCGAGAGTAAGTTCCATCCGCTCCGCGATGCCTACCGTTACATCCTTCAGGTGTTGCGGATGGTGATGTACTTCAACCCGATCAAGGTGCTGATGCCCCTCGCGCTGTGGTTGTTCGCGATCGGAGTCGTCAAGGCAGTTGTCGATGTGAGCATCTACGACTTTCGAATCACCACCAACGCGCTGCTGCTGCTGATCACCGGGTTGCTCATCGCTTCGGTCGCACTCCTCGCCGATCTGATCGTGCGGTCGCGCGCCGATTAAGATGCGCGCCCATCACATCGCCTTCTTTTCAGCGACAGCCCGTCGTACAGACGGCGCATCTCACGTTGAGTCGGCGGTATCTGACGGTAGAGGATGCTGTCGATGTAGCCGACAGGGACCGCTCGAGCCCGCTGAATCCGCCGTCGCTCGCGAAGAACATGCCCGACGGTGAGCGCCAGTCGGGCATGGGCTCTGACCAACGGCGCGAATTCGCGCCGTTTGACCCCGCTTCCAATGATGACGACTAAAGCGTATACGAACCTCGGCAGATATTTCCAGAACAGTCTGGTGGGCATGTTCTTGGCGTACAGATAGTAAACGTTCTTGGTTGTGTGGTAGCGAGAGAAGGTACCTAGCTTGGTGCTCGTCGCACCGATATGGTGGTACGCGTAAGCGCCCGGCTCGTATCGCACCTTCCACCCAGCCAGCTGTGCGCGAAAACTCAGGTCGACATCCTCGTAATAGGCAAAAAACTCTTGGTCGAAAAGCCCGATCTTCCGGAGCATCCGTGTCCGGTACAAGGTGGCGCCACCCGTTGCCCCGAACACCTCTCGATCGTCGTCGTATTCGTCCAGATTATGGCTGCCGCGCCCGCGAGGGAACGGTATGCCCCACCATGAGTAGAGCTCCCCGGTGCTGTCGAGGGTCTGGCCGCTGATATCGAGAAACTTCGCGGTCACAATTCCGGCCTGTGGATCCGAAATCGCGGCGGACAGAAGCTCTTCGGCAAAATTCGGGGCAGCGATTGCATCGTTGTTCAGCAGTATCGCGTATTCTGCGCCGTCCGACATAGCAAGGCGCAAGCCCGCATTCACACCCCCGGTGAAGCCATAATTCCTGTCAAGCTGAATGAGGCGCACTTCGGGGAAGGTGGAACGTATCAGATCTTGCGAGCCATCGGTCGATCCATTGTCGGCTACGATCGTCCGAACCCGGACCGTCTGCGACTCCAGAGATCGAAGACACTCGGGCAGATAACGGATGCCGTTCCAGTTCGGGACAATGACGACTGGCATCGCGGCGTCGATGTCGTCCACGTCACTATCGTAGCGAAAGCAGAATTTCGTCATAGATCGAGGCGAATTGCGCGGCGATCTCGTCAGCGCGAAAACGCTTGGCATTGTCAAGCCCGTCGCGGATTAGGGTCTCCCGGTACTCGTGGTCCGACAGAAGGTGGTTGATCGCGGCCGTGATCGACCCGACGTCTCCCGGATCGACCAACGCCGCCGCCCCTCCTGCGATCTCCCTCATCGGGCTCCTGTCGCTCGTAATGACCGGGACTCCACATGCCTGAGCTTCGATGATCGGAAGACCGAAACCCTCGCTCGTCGAGGGAAAGACAAGCAGGTCCGCGGAGTGATAGACGGAGACCATCTCGTCCTCCGACAGATCGCCTCGGATAACGGCACCGAGATCGGCGAGGGCCGCGCGCTGCCGCGCCGAAGGGCTTCCCACCAGGACGACGTCCGCCCCGAGGCCACGCAGAGCCTCGATCGAGCGGTCGAGATTCTTGTTCGGCCACGCTCCGAGCAGGAGTGCTGTCGGCCGTCTGACCTGGGGTCTGTCGGGGGGCGGCGTGAAGCGTTCGGCGACGGGGTTGGGAACGACTCGTAGACGATCACGTGAGATCGAAACGACCCGGCGGAGGTCGTTGGCCGTTGCTTCGCTGGGAACGGTGACGACCGCGGCGCGTCGAACGGGCAGGCGCAGCCAGAAGGTCACGTAGAGCCAGGCCTTGGGGCCGCGGTGACGGAGCAGGAATTCGGTGTCGTGCACGGTAAGCACCGTTCGCGCCCTCGGTAACAACAGGTCGAGGGAGTGGACGTCCCCAACAACGTGGTTCACGTCGCCGCGACGATGCCGTGCCTCGATGATCGCCCTGAGGCGTGGCACGAGGCCAGCGCTGGGATACGACGAGACGGCGACGTCGACGGTGAACCGCTGGACGAGGTATGGACGAAGCGCGGCAAACACGGTTTCGATGCTGAACTGCTGCTCGTGCGGCCGGCGTTGGAACTGCACGACGCGGGGCCCGGTCATTGCCTAGCCATGCGGGTTCGCGATTTCTTCGAGGATCGCGACGTAGCGTGCTCCGATGGCCTCGACCGAATACGAGTCAGCCGCGCGCGAGGCGGCGGCACCGACTCTGGCCCGTAGCTCCGGATTTGCGAGAAGACTCGTCAACGCGGCGGACAACGCGGCTGGATCGCCTGGCGGGACGAGAAGTCCGCTCACCCCGTGCTCGACGACATCGCGGATCCCAGGCAGGTCCGAGGCGACGACCGCGCATCCCAGCCCCATCGCCTCCAGCAGGGCGACCGGCAATCCATCTTGATCGCCGGACGCGGCAGTCACCGAGGGCATCGCGACGATGCCGGACGCCGCGTAACACTGCGCGAGGTCAGGACGGCCGAGTTGGCCAAGGAAACGGACCGGCAACCCAGCCGCCCGCGCTTCCAAATCTCTGCGGAGCGGGCCATCGCCAACGATGTCGACAGCCCACGACGTCGCTATCGGGCTTGATCGGAGAGCGTCGAGAAGCACACCGAGGCCCTTCTTTTCGACGAGCCTGCCGACGAACAGGATGCGCCGCGGGTCACGCACGGTGCCATGCGCGAGCTCCCGAATCTCGGTGATCGCCGCACCCATGGGGACAACCTGCGTACGGCATGGCTGCGCGCCGAGTGAAATCAGTCGATCGCGCATGTCCGAGTTCATCGTGGTCACGGCCGATGCCCGTCGCAGAATCTGTCTCTTTGCAGCGCGAGACACAGGGTCACGAAGCGCGTAGACGTCGCCGCCCAGCGTCGTCACGAGCCACGGAATTCCGCGCGCGAAAGGAAAGGCCGCGAGGCCCTGCGGGATCATCCAATGGACGTGCACCACGTCAGGTCGGTGTTCCCGGATCGCTCGGCGGACCGCGCACATCTCGCTCACGAGGAACGGCAGAACCTGACCCCAAGAACCTTTCCGGGCACGAAGGTTCTCGATGATCGCGCCACTCGCAAGAGACTCCCATCGGCGCGGAAAATACGCGAAGCGCCGGATTTCGACGTCGTTCATCAACTCGGTCCGAGCCGCCCCCGGCACCCGCGGAACGAGCACCAAGGTGTCGAATACGCCTCCCTGCACGGCCGCGAGATCACGGACGAAGGCCGGTGTACCGTCATGTGCGTCCCGCGGGAACGTCGAGGCAAGCACGAGTAGACGCTTCTTAGGAGCCACCGCCGTAGATTGCCACGCCGATGCCGGCGAGGGCGGGCGCCGACCGGAGTCGAGGAGGGCGCGCACCAGTGCCTACAGGGCGCAAGGCGTCTGTTGTCGGCGCCGCCGGTTTCCTCGGAGCGGCGCTCGCGGCACGCCTCGAGGCGCGGGGGCACTCGGTGCGCCGCTTCACCCGCGATGCGCCAGCACTGGCCCCTGACGGGTCGGCGGCGGTGGGATTCGAGGACGTGCACACTGTCTTTTGGCTGGCGTCAAGCATCAATCCGGCCGTCGCCGAGTTCTCCCCCGACGAATTGCGCCGAGATACCGAACGGTTCGCGGCAATGACGAGTCTGCTCGCCGCGAGCCGGATCGGAAGGGTGGTCGTAGCAAGTTCGGGCGGGACGGTGTACGACACGTCAGCTCCTCCGCCGTACCGGGAGACCTCGCCGACGTCGAGCGCGGCCCGCTATGGCGCGGCCAAGATCGACATGGAAAATGTGCTGCGAGATGAGGCGCGCCTCGAGGGGCGGCGGGTCATTCTTCGGATCAGCAACGCGTACGGCCCCGGCCAACGGGGCGGGTCGGGGCAGGGTGTGATCGCGCACTGGCTCGACGCGGCGGCCAGGAATGCACCGCTTCGCGTGATCGGCGATCTCGAGACGAGGCGAGACTTCGTATACGTCGACGACGTCGTCGACGCGTTCGTCGCAGTGCACGAGTTGACCACCGACGTGCCTGAAGTGATCAACATCGGTTCCGGCGTCGCGACGAGTCTGGCGGAGGTGCTCCACACGCTTCGCGGCGCTGTCGGTCTCCCGGGTCTCGCGCTGGAGTACCTTCCAGCTCGGGGTTTCGACTTGCGACGGACGTGGCTCGACGTCTCGATTGCTGCCGAATTCCTCGATTGGAAGCCGGAGACGAATCTTGACGTCGGGATCGCACGCACCTGGGCGTGGCGGTGCGCGCAGGTGGGGTTATGACCGTCGAGGCCCCGCGTGTCCGGCGCCGACAGGGATCGGCCCGCCTGCGGGGGGGTGTGCCGTATTCCGATCGTTCCACCACCCTGTCGTTGCTCCCCGGCGCGGCGATCGGCGAATGGCTCGCACGTAACGAGGCGTATGTACGCGGCGTTCTGCTCGACGCGGGCTGCGGTAATCGGCCGTTCGCGGAGTGGTACGCGCCACGAGTGGCATCGGTCGTCGGGCTGGACGCCGCGCCCCTCGACGGCGTGGACGTCGTCGGCTTTGCCGACCGGCTTCCGTTCGCGGACGGATCGTTCGACACGGTGCTGGCCACCGAGGTGTTGGAGCACGTCGGGGACCTAGAGCATGCGGTACTCGACATCGTCCGGGTTCTGAAGCCCGGAGGTTACGTGCTCGTGACCGTGCCGTTCCTCTACCCGGTGCACGAGGCCCCGTACGACTTCCGGAGGCTCACCCACTTCGGGCTACGCGCCGTTCTGGAACGACACGGCTTGGATGTCGTGAAGCTCGAGGCCAAGGGCGGAGCGGGGATGCTCGTGGCGCACGCCTTCGTCCTTGCACTTGTCGATGCCCTCGACACCGTCGGCACGAAGGTGGGAAGGAGGCGGCTCACCGAGGGGCAGTGGGTCCGTCCGATGATCGCGTTTCCTCAGGAGCTCGCGATCCGATGGCGTGCGACACGGGGGCGGCGCAACTCGTCGGCCGGGGACATCACCGCCCGCGCCTGCCTCGGCTACATGGCGGTGGCGCGTAAACCGGATGTGCCGGCATCGGCAATCTAGGGTGAGCGCGGCGCGCGCGGCTACGCGAGCGGGGTCGGAGGCACGGAGGTGGCGCAGCTGTGGATGATGTGTTTGATGCCGATTGGAGCCAGAGCCCCAAGTTCATTCTGCATGCCGCGCGTATCGCCGAACTCACTGGATGGACCGCGGGCGACTGCGCCGAGTTTTGGGGTTGGCACCGGCACCATCACGCGCCGCCTGGTCGCGCGGGGGTTTCATGGCTTGGTCTATGACTTGGGCGAGGAGGCTCGTGCGGCGCTCCGGCGCGACGTGTTCCCGCCGGGGGGGCTGGTCCGAGTGGTCGGCGACCCTGACGACGTCGCTGCCGGCTCTGTGGATTATCCACTTGCCTTTGAGATCCTCTAGCACGTGCCGATGACATGGCCGTTCGTACCGCCTGGGCTCGCAAGCTCAAGCCGGCTGGCCTGGTCCTGATTTCCGTTCCCGCGCACATGCGCAAGTTCCCGGCGACCGATCGCCCGGTCGGGCATGTGCGTCGTTACGAACGGGAACAGCTTCGCGGCCTACTTGAGGGTGCGGGATTCTGCGCCGTCGAAATCGCCAACTACGGGTTCCCGCTCGGCAACGTCAGTCGTCGGGTTGTGTGCCTGCTCGAACGTGAGAGAGGCGTGCCTGCGGACAGCGGCGAGCAGGTCGATCGACCCGCGCGTAGTGGGGTCGAACAGCCGGGGCCGGTCAATGCCCTCGCTCGGGTGCTGAACAAGCGCACCCCTGCCCCTTTTGTCGCTGTACAACGGCCTTTTTTTGCACGGGATCTCGGCGATGGAAGTGTCGCAGTTGCTCGATTTGGCGTCTAGTTGGCGAGCACTCCTGAGGCCGTACCAGGGGCTA
>CAXTUZ010000018.1:0-827 GCA_964247525.1 uncultured bacterium | reverse complement strand
GGGCTAGGCGACGCAGCTTCGTCCGGCGCTGGTTGCCGGTCCTCTTCGTCACCGCGGCGCTCGCGCTTGCTGGCGTAGCCATCGCGCGGGACCGCGATGCTCTCAGAGCGGCCATTTCCAAGATCGGCTTCGCGGCGGTGCTGGGGTCGTTCACGTCCGGGCTCATCGCAATGGCGCTGGTAATGCTGGCCTGGAGAAGCCTGCTCCTTGGTCTTGGCGCCCGCCCGAAGCTCGGGCTCAGTGCGCGTATGTACTACGTGAGCCAGGTTGGAAAGTATGTGCCCGGCTCGGTATGGCCGGTTCTGGCTCAGCTAGAGTTCGGGCGGCGCGAGCGGATCAAGCGGCCTACGCTGCTTGCTGCCAACCTGCTCACTCTCGCGCTCAATTTGGCCGTCGGTCTAGCGCTTGCTGCTGTATGCCTGACTCTTACGAGCCCGGGTGCGATCGTCACCTACTGGTGGGCGCTGCTAGCACTGCCCGTGCTGTTCGCCTGCCTGCACCCGAGGACTATCCCGCATTTCATCAATGTCGGACTCCGGATCGCGGGGCGCGAGCCCCTCGTCGAGCGGATCGAGCTGCAGGCGTTACTCGTTGCGACCGGTTGGACGGTGATCAGCTGGACGGTGCTCGGCGCCCACTTCTATCTCCTTATTCATGCACTCGGTGCCAACGGCGCGTCCGCGTTTCCGGCGGCGGTCGGCGGGATGGCATTCGCGGTCGTCGTCGGAATACTCGCCGTGCCCGTTCCGGCCGGGGCTGGAGTGCGGGACGCGGTACTCGCTGCTGCGCTCGCGGGACGCGTCGGGTCCTCGGCAGCGCTCGCCGCC
>CAXTUZ010000017.1:0-20162 GCA_964247525.1 uncultured bacterium | reverse complement strand
GTCACGGCGCATGCGAGCCGGGTCGGGGCCTTAGACCCGCATCAATCGTCGCGCCAGCAACGATCAGGACGCGGTTCGTATTTGGAGGCGCCACCTCCACCAAAGTGCTCAGCCGATTTTCCGGCTGGCGCCTCGGCCGTGATTCCCAACGCGATGAGCGCCTTACGCATCCTTCGGTCGCAGGTGATCACGCACCTGAGTCCCGCACCCAGAGCGGGCGCTGCCAGGTGAATGGCGTCTAACGACGAAGGACCGAGCCAGGCGCTAGCGCGGCTGCCGCGTCCAGCAGATCACAGCCGATGGCAAAATGGTCTATGTGGGCCATTTGTCTGCGCGCGTGCCTGATTGCCATTGAGCCGCCTGCTGCCACTGCACGGACGACCTCGGCGCGCGCGAGGGCGCTGGTAACCTAGGTTTTCGCTGGCATGTCGGCGCAGAAACGGCGCAATGCGTCGGATCCGGCTTCCCATACCCCGAGGTCGAAAGCTTCGGACGGCCCGGCCTACGGCCGGTTGATCAACTCGATCCTCTCCATGTCCGCCTCCGACAGCTCGATCTCCGCAGCGGCCATGTTCTCTTGCAGGTGAGCCAGGTTTGACGTCCCCGGTATGAGCAGGATGTTGTCGGCATGATGCAGCAGCCAGCTGAGTGCGATCTGCCGAACTGTCACCTCGTACTTGTCGGCGACGCTCTGCAGGATGCCGTATCCCTTCGTCTCCCCACCGCTGATGGGGAACCACGGGATGAAAGCGATGTTCTGTCCCTGGCAGTAGCGGAGCACCTGCTCCCACTCGCGGTCGTCAACCGAATACTTGTTCTGCACGGACGCCACGGTGAAGTGCTCCTGCGCACGCTTGATGTCGTCGACGGAGACCTCGGACAGGCCGAGGTGTTTGACCCGCCCGTCTTCCTGGGTGCTCCGGAGAAACGCGAACGTGACCTCCGGGGGGACTTTGGGGTCGATCCGGTGCAGTTGGTACAGCGTGATCTGGCTCAGGCTGAGACGGCGGAGGCTCCCGTCGAGCGCATCATGCAGATGCTGCGGAGTCGCGTCGTAGTTGATGCTCCGCCCCGGGCCGTATCGGACGATGCCACCCTTTGTCGCGATGACCAGATCACTAGGGTACGGCGAAAGTG
Source organism: uncultured bacterium (assembly GCA_964247525.1). Taxonomy (GTDB): domain Bacteria; phylum Actinomycetota; class Actinomycetes; order Mycobacteriales; family CAJCIY01; genus DASYGP01. The sequence goes on along the minus strand of CAXTUZ010000017.1, from coordinate 19,025 downwards.
CCTGCGCGATCAGCTTCTCTGAGGTGAACAGTCCGTACTGGTCCGCGGTGTCGATGAAGTTGACCCCGAGTTCCTGGGCCTTCTGCAGGACGTCGATCGAGTTCTGCGGATCTGCGGGCATGCCGATGATCCCTTCACCGGTGATACGCATTGCACCGAACCCCATCCGGTTCACTTCGATATCGCCGGCGATCTTGTAGGTCTTGGGGAATGACATGAGCTCAGCACTCCAAATTTTGTGCGGGACCGAATCAGGTTCGAATAACGAGGAGTGCGATGTCGTCCGGACCGCCATGGGTGGAGTTCATCGCGGCGAGAAGGTGGCCGCTAATGGCTTCCGAATCGTTCAGGGAGACTGCCGCGCCGACCGCGGCCCGCAGGGTGTCCAGTCCGATGTCGAGGTGCTCGCCCCGGCGTTCGACGAGACCGTCGCTGTAGAGCACGAGAGTGGAACGGTTCGGGAGATGCTGGGTGTGCTGGACGTACGTCGCCGGTCCGACTCCGAGTGGCGGACCCGGATCGACCGGGCTGAGGTACGGATCACGTCCGTCCTCGGCAATCACCGCCGGAAGGTGGCCTGCGCTCGCGATCGAGAGTTCGCGGGTGGAGGTGTTCAGGCGCGCCACCATCAGCGTCGCGAGGTCGATGTCGAGTATCTGGTGGGTCTGCTCGGCGAGCCGGGTCAGGAGCGTCTGCGGGTCATGTCCCTCCAGGGTGAGCGCGGCCACGACGGCGCGAAGCTGTCCCATCCGGGCGGCGCTCGTCATTCCATGTCCTTCGATGTCGCCGATCGCCGTCACCAGGAAGTCCCCGTGCGTGATGACCTGGTGGAAGTCCCCACCGACAAGTGCTCCCCGGGTCGAGGGCAAGTAGCGGGCGGCGATGTCGATACCGGGAAGCGACCGAGAGGCAAGGGGCATCAAGGAACGTTGCAGATCAATCACGGCGCGTTGTGAGTCGGCGTACGCAAGTGCGTTGTCGAGGGCCGTCGCCGCGCGTTGTGCGAGCTGCTTGAGCAACGCGTGATCGGCGTCGTCTGGGCCTGGACCGCCGACCGTGAGGCCGCCGAGCACCCGGCCGCGACTGATGAGGGGCAACGTCAGGGCCGCGTCGCCGGCTATCAAGGGCCAGACCACCGCGAACACGTCGGGGGCCAGCTTGATACCCGCAGCCGAGGAACTCGCGGGAGTGTGACGAGGGACGCGGTCGGCGATGACCGCACCGATGCCACGAGCGTCGTCGGCTGACAGCGGCAACATGATCAAGGCGTCGGCGAGGGTGGCGCTGCTTACCGGGTCGCGGTGGGTAACGGCGACGATCCGGGCCTGCTGCGGGTCGCCGGTTGCCGCAATGGCCAGATCCGCCGTCGCGACACCGCCGAGCAGTCCGACAGCGAGCCATGAGCCGAGTTCGGGCACGATGATGTCCGCCAGCGCGCTCAGTACCTGCCCGGCATCGAGGAAGTCGCTGAGCCGGTCCGAGGCGGCCGCCAGCCGAGTGGCTCGGACCGTCTGGAAGTCGACGGCCGACGCCGCGTTCCGCGCGGCACCGAGGGCTTGCTGGAGCTGGACCTCTCGTTCGGCCGCCGCGGCAAGCGCGGCGAGCACCTCGAGGTCCAGCTCGGTGAACTCGCGCGGTTGGGTGTCGACCACGCAGAACGAGCCGAGCACGTGCCCGTCCGCGCTGCGCACCGGGAAGCCGGCCCAGGCGCGTACGCCCATCGAGGTCACCGACGGGTTGTCGCGGGTCATCGGGTCCGCCGTGGCGTCGGGAATGATCACCGGACCGTCGGTCAGGATGACGTACTGACAGAAGGATTCTTCGACGAGGTTCGCTCGGCTGACGATGTCCTCCGAATCGATCCCGGTGCCGACCGCGGCCTTCCAATACGAGCGCTCGCCGTCGACGAACGTGGTGAACGCCAGCGGCATCCCGAGCAGACGCGACGCGAGCGAGGCAAGGTTGTCGAAGAGCTCGACGGCAGGGGTATCGACCATCGCGGTGTCTGCGACCGCTTCGAGCCGCTTGGGGTCACGGAGGCGACCGGCATCGGGCACGGCGAGATCATGCACTACTCGATCATTCCGGTCTTCGTCGCTGCCTGCACAGTCGGCCACCTCAGCCGAAATGGGGAAGGCGCTTCTCCAGGAACGCGGTGATTCCCTCCCTGGCGTCGGGCTCGTAACCTTGCGCGACGATGAGGGCGGTCTCGGCCGCGAGCGCCGCGACCGGGTCCGGTACGGCTCGGTCCCGCAACAGCCTTCGCGCCCCCACGAGCGCCTGCGCGGGCCCGTGCAGGAGTTGGCGCACGACGGCCTCGACGCGTGTGTCGAGCGCGTCAGGCTCCACCACCTCGGCGACCAAGCCCATTTCCTTCGCTTCCGTCGCACTGATGGCGGGCGAGAGCAGCGCCATCCGCAGCAGCCGGTGCAAACCGATCGAGGCGAGCAGCAGGCTGGTCCCGCCGTCCGGTGTGAGACCCACCCGTACGTACGCGAGATCGAGGCGGGCAGTGGCCGAGGCGATGATCAGATCGCCCGCCGCGGCGAGCGGGACGCCGATGCCCGCGGCGACGCCGTTCAGCCGGGTGACGACCACCGCGTCAAGGCGCCACAATCCGACCAGCGCCGCGTGCACCGCCTCGGCCATCTCCTCGATGCGAGCAGGCATCGACGGCGCCGCGGCAAATGTGGCGAGGTCGCCACCGCCGCAGAAGGCCGGACCTTCCGACCGCAGTACGACAACGCGACCGCCCTCACACTGGGCGACGGCGTCGCGCAGAGCGAGGGCGGACTCGTAGTCGATGGCGTTGTACGCCTCAGGCCGATCGAGGACGAGGTGGACGACGCCGTCACCCGCACGTTCGACACGTACGGGTGCGCTCACGCCGTGGGTTGTGGCGTCCAGCGCAGGTAGGGCTTGACCTCGTCGACCTCACCGAAGCGCTCCCGCGCGTCCGCGGTCGACAGGGTCGGCGCAACGATCACCTTGTCACCCGGTGTCCAGTCGACGGGCGTCGAGACGGGCGCGGAGTCGGTGAGCTGCAGGGCGTCGATGACCCGCACGATCTCGGTGAAGTTGCGGCCCACCGACTTCGGATACGTGAGGGTGAGCCGGACCTTGTTCTTCGGGTCGATGATGAAGACCGAACGCACGGTCGAGGTGTCGCCCGCGCCGGGATGGATCATGTCGTACAGCTCCGACACCTTGCGGTCCGCGTCGGCGATGATCGGGAAGTTCAGTGCCGTGCCGCCGACCTCCTCGATGTCGGGCGCCCAGCCCTGGTGCGATTCCAGCGGGTCCACCGACACTGCGATCGCCTTCACCCCGCGCTTGTCGAATTCACTCTTCAGGCTTGCCGTCCGACCGAGCTCGGTCGTGCACACCGGCGTGAAATCAGCGGGGTGGCTGAACAAGACCGCCCATCCGCCGGCCTTCCAGTCGTAGAAGTCGATGGCGCCGTGGGTTGTCTCGGCGGTGAAGTTGGGGGCTTCGTCGCCCAGTCGTATCTGCATCGGGGTCCCTTCCCGGAGTGTGCGTGTGGCGTGAGGTGCGTCGCTTGTCAGCGCAAGCCGACATCAGAGCTCGAATATTCCCACCAAAGTGGTCGTGATTCAGGCTGCGGCCTTTTCGAGGATGTGCACGCCGCAGGCGGAGGCTAGTCCAATCACGTGCGCCAGTCCGACCTTCGCGCCCTCGATCTGACGATCACCGCCCTCACCGCGAAGATGTGTCGCCACCTCCCACACGTTCGCGATGCCGGTCGCGGAAATGGGATGGCCCTTCGACTCCAGGCCGCCGGAGACGTTGACCGGGGTCGTGCCGTCCCGCCAGGTCGCGCCGGAGTTGAACAGGTCGACCGCTCCACCCGGTTCGCACAGGCTGAGGTTGTCGTAGTGGACAAGCTCCGCGGTGGCGAAGCAGTCATGTAACTCGACGAGGTCGAGGTCCTGCGGGCCGACGCCTGCCTGCTCGTACGCCTGGTCGGCCGCGGCCCTGGTGAGGGTGTTGATGTCGGGCAGCACTTGGCAGGCCTCCTGCCAGGGATCGCTCGTGAGCACCGAGGCGCTGACCTTCACGGCGCGACGCTGCTGCTCCAAAGAGAGCGTGCGCAGCTTCGATTCGGACACCAGCACCGCCGCCGCGGCCCCGTCGCAGTTCGCCGAGCACATCGGACGGGTGTTCGGGTACGCGATCATGACATCGTTCATGATCTGCTCCAGAGACATCCGCTTCGTGTACGCGGCAAGCGGGTTCAGCGTCGAGTGGGCGTGGTTCTTCTCCGAGATCCGCGCGAAGAGCTCGAAGTCGGCGCCGCCGTACTCGTGGGCGTACTCCTGGCCGATCTGGGCGAAGACACCCGGCATGCTTTGGGTGCCCACCCGGCCGTCCAACGGAGCGACCGCGCCGAACCGCCCCTCGGGCGCCCACACGTCGCCGCCGGCCTTCCGGGCGTTTCCGCCGCCCAGCAGACCGACTCCGGACAGCTTCTCGACCCCCACCGCGAGACCGAAGTCGGACTCGCCGGCCTTGATCGACATGATCGCGACGCGCAGCGCGGTCGCGCCCGTGGCGCAGGCGTTCGAGACGTTGTAGACGGGAATGCCGGTCTGGCCGACCTGTTTTTGGATCTCCTGGCCGATGCTGCGACTGCCGAACAGGTTTCCGGCCGCCAGCACGCCCATCTGCTTCATCGTCACGCCGCCGTCGCGTAGCGCTCCCAGGGTCGCCTCGGTCGCGAGATCGAGCACGTCGCGGTCCTTGTGCTTCCCGAACTTCGTCATCGTGATGCCCAGGATCCAGACGTTCTCTGCCACGGTTTCCTCCTCGGGACCTGCGGTTACGCGGCCGGCTCGAAGCCGAAACCGACGGCGGGGGTGCCGTGGGCGTCCTTACCGACTTCGAACATCGTGAGCCGCACCTTCATGCCGAAGGTCACGTGTTCGGGGTCGGCGGGCGTATTGACGATGTTGCCGCGCACGCTCGTTCCCTCGCAGTCGACCACGGCGGCCGCGAACGGCACCGGAACTCCCTCTCCGGCGAAGCTCACGATCGTAAAGGTGCGCACCGTGCCCGTGGTGGCGATGTCCACCTTGCGGAACTCGGTGTTGCTGCACGACGCGCACGCGCTGCGGCGGTCGAAGAAGCGTGCTCCGCACTGCGTGCACTCGTTCGCGACGAGTTTGGGGTGCTCACCGAGTACGAGGTAGTCGACGAGCGGAACGGCATCGTTCATGACCCGGAGCTTATTGCGCGGCCGAACCGTCGTCGTCGTCGCCGGTGCTCCGGTCCCGAACCGCGGTGAATTGCAGACGGACGTAGTCCACGACCGGCTCGGCGAGTCGTTCGACGACCTTCCGGACGTAGGCCCGCCGTTCCGACTCGGGCCGGGACCGCAGGTGCGCTCCGAGCACGACCGTCTCGAGGTAGTCCGCGCAGTCCGCCCAGGATCCGAAACGGGCCGGATCGGCGACCAGGGCTACCTCGACATCGCAAAATCCGGCGCTCGTAAGTGCGGCGTGGGTCTCCTGCGCGGAGCCAAAGTGCCAGGGATCGATCGCGCCGGGTCCGTCGATGTCCGCGATCGCGGACCACACCGTCGCGATGTTGCCTTGCCCGCCGCACTCACCGGCGAACACCGCGCCGGGTTTGAGTGCCTCCGCGACGCGTCCGAACAGCGTGCGGTGGTCGTCGATCCAATGCAGCGCCGCGACGGTGAACGCGGCATCGGCGACCGCGTCGAGGCCGAAGGGCCGGCGCACGTCGGTGAGAAGCGCGGTGACCCGCGGATCGCTGCCGACGCGGTCGGCGAGCGCCGCGAGCATCCTTCGAGACGCGTCCAGAGCGATCACATGTCCGCGCGGGAGGCGCGCCAGTACCTTCGCGGTATCGCGCCCGGTCCCGCAGCCGAGCTCGAGAACGGTCTCGTGCCCTCGTAACGGAAGTCTCGCGAGAACCTGGTCGCCCCAGGTGATGTGGGGAAGCGCGAGAACGTCGTACGACGGCGCGTCCCACTCCAACGTCCCCACCTCGGACACGTTACGGTCAGAGCGGTAGTTTTCCCGGTTACGCAGGCACGACGATGTGCTCCTTTCTGGAGGAACCGTCATGTCCGAGTCCGCTGTCACCGTCCTTGCGGGCGGCCGGGTCATCGACCCCGCCCGCGGGCTGGATCTGATCGCCGACGTCGTCGTCCGCGGCGACCGCCTCCTCGAGCTGGCCGAGAATGCCGGCGCCGCCTTTCCCGGCGCGGCCGTACGGGACTGCCGAGGCCTGCTGGTGGTGCCGGGGCTCATCGACATCCACACCCACGTCATCCCGGGGCTCGGCGACTTCTGCGTGCATCCGGACCGCGCGGGAGTGCGCGTCGGGGTACCCGTCGTCGTCGACGGCGGTACGAGCGGAACTGCGACTTTCGGTGTGGCGCAGCACTTCTGGGCGAGTGCCGAGGTTGCCACGCGGGTGCTGGCCTTTCTTGATCCGAACGCGTTGTACCTCGCCACGAAGGACTTCGTCGCCCATCGCCTACACATCGCCGACGACCCGCGCAACCTCGCCCTGGATGCGGCCGAGTCGCTGTTCGACCAATTCCCCGAGACGCTGGTCGGCTTCAAGGTCCGCTGCTGCACGGTCGAGGATCCCCGCCGCTCGCCGTTCCTCGACGGGGCGAAGTCCATCGCCGGTGACCGGCCGATCATGATCCACCTCGGGGCGTTCCCGCATACTCCGTCGCTGTCGAACCTGGACGCGATCGATCAGCTCCGTAGCGGCGACATCGTCACTCACGCGCTTCGGGGCCACTCGGGATTCCCGGCTGCCGACGGCGCCGGTGTCGCGCCCGAGTTTCGCGACGCGGTTGAGCGAGGGGTCCGGCTCGACGTGGGTCACTCCGGCTCGGACTTCCGCTTCGCGGCGGCGCGGCAGCTCCTCGATCTCGGGTACCCGCCGGACACGATCAGCACCGACATCAACCTGTTCAACGAGCGGGCACCGGTGCGTTCGCTCCCCGAGACGATGAGCAAGCTCCTGGCGCTGGGCGTGCCGCTCGAGGACGTCATCGCGATGAGCACGTCACACGCAGCCCAGGCACTCCGCCGCGAGGACGAACTCGGGTCACTCGCGCCCGGACGCGTCGCAGAGGTCTCGGTGCTGGCCCTCGACACGGGCGAGTTCGGCCTCAGCGACGGGTTCGAGCAGGTGGTGGCGTCGACGCGGCTCCGCCCGATCGGTTGCCTGCGTGCGGGGCGCTGGTTCGACGCGGACAGCGCGGTCGCCGTCGGTGCCGCGGGGGCACCGCGGAGCGCCGCGTGACATTCGCGATCGGATCGGCGTGCGTCGACGTCAAGGACCGGAGCTGTGTTGCGGTCTGCCCGGTCGACTGCATCTACGAGGGAGCGCGCCGGCTCTACATCCAGCCCTTCGAGTGCATCGACTGCGGCGCCTGCGAGGACGTCTGTCCTGTCGAGGCGATCAGCGCGCAGGGATACGCGGACGCGGTTGCGAGCCCGGCCGTGCGAGAGAACGCCGCGTTCTTCAGCGAGGTGCTGCCCGGCCGTCATGCCGCACTCGGCTCGCCCGGATCGGCCGCATCGGTCGGCCCCCTCGAGGCGGACACCAGCGCGGTGCGGGTGCTGCCGGCAACCGGGAGCCGGTGATGCCCGCCGACCTGCCGACGTTGTACCGCCGGTTCTGGCATCCGGTCGCGACGATGTCCGACCTCCTCGGGGTGCCGCCGGATGGTCTGCTGCCGGTGCGGCTGCTCGGCGAGGACCTGGCGCTCGCAAAGCTCGGAGACGACGTCGTGGCCCTGCGGGATCGCTGCCTGCACCGTTCGACGCGACTGTCGGGCGGATGGGTGTCGCGCGCCCCCGACGGATCGCCCGCGGTGCAGTGTCCCTACCACGGTTGGCAATGGGACCGCGACGGGCGCTGCGTCGGGATTCCCTCCCTCCCCGAGGCCTTGCCGGGTGCGGGCCTGCCCGGCCGCCGGGTGGCGTCGTACGACGTTGCCCTGCGATACGGGCTGATCTGGGTACGGCTCGAAACAGGCTGGGACACAGAGGTTCCGGAATGCCCCGCCTATGGAGACCCGGAGGTGCGGGTGATCGCCGGGGCGCCGTACACCTGGCCGACCTCGCTCGAGCGCCGCGTCGAGAACTTCACCGACCTCGCGCACTTCGCCTGGGTGCATGACGGGTCGCTGGGAGACCGTTCGGTTCCGCAGGTTCCGGTTCCCGCCATCCGGCGGGAGGCCGGCGCGCTCCGGTTCGCGTACGACCCCCCGACGCTGCCGCCGACCGTCGACGGCGGGGCGCTTGTCGGGGCGTCGTCGTACGTGGTCTCGATGCCGGGAAGCGTGGACATCTCGTTCGACGTACCCGGGGCCGGTCGCCGCAGATTGTGGATGGCGGCGTGCCCGGTCGACCCGGGGGTGTGCCGGACGTTCTGGTTCGTCGGCCGGAGCGACGATCTCGACGGCCCGGACGCGCCGTACCTGGACTTCCAGAACCTTGTGCTGACGCAGGACGAGCCGGTCGTCTTCGCGCAGGATCCACCGGAGATCCCGTGGGGTGACGAGCGCGAGCTGTCGGTGCGCACCGATCCGGTCTCGCTGGCCTACCGGCGCTTCCTGATCGACCTTGCCGCCACGGACTCCCCGGCCGAGATGGCCGCGGTTCTCGCGGGCGACCGGGTGCGGGCGCGGGTATGAGCCTGTCGCTCGCCGAGGCGCTCGACGCGCTGCCGAAGGTCGAACTGCACTGCCACATCGAGGGCACGATGCGACCGGAGACGGTCGTCGAGCTGGCGCGCAAGAACAACGTGCCGTTGCCGAGCGCGGATCCGCACGACCTCTACCGCTACGGCAATCTGAACGAGTTCCTCAAGGTGTTCTTCCTCGTCCAGTCGACGCTGGCCGACCGTGGTGACTGGGCCCGGCTCGCATACGAATGCGTCGTCGATGGCGCCCGACACGGCCGCGTGTACGCGGAGTGCTTCTTCACCCCCGCCGCGGCTCTCGCGCGCGGGCAACGACTGAGCGACATCCTCGCCGGGCTCGAGGAGGGGCTACGGGCCGGCGACGACGAGACCGGCGCCCGGACGATGCTCATCTGTGACGTCGATCGCGCACACGGCGGCGAGGCCGGGCTGGCGCTTATCGGTGAACTCACCGGCTTGATCCACGCCGGCGTCCCCGGTGCGGATCGGGTGCTCGGGATGGGGATGGACTCGACCGAGCTCGGCGTGGATCCGCTCGAGTTCGCGCCGGCGTACGTACTGGGGGCGCAATCGGGTCTACGCCTGACGGCCCATCAGGGCGAGGACACCCCGCCGTCCGCGATCACGACGTGTCTCGACGTGCTCGGCGCGGAACGCATCGATCACGGCCTTTCGGCCTCGCAGGACCCGGCGCTGGTGGCGCGGCTCGCCGCGGAGCGCGTTCCGGTAACGGTGTGCCCGACGAGCAACGTCGTCATTGCCAATCGGGTCCCGAGCCTCGCCGACCACCCGTTTCCGTACTGGCGCGCCGCCGGGATGTTGCTCTCGCTGAACACCGACGATCCGGCGCTCACGGATCTGGATCTGGGCCGCGAGTACGCGGCGTGCGCGACGGCCTTCGGGTACGGATTCGAGGACATGGGCGACGTCTCCCTCGACGGGGTCGAGTCCTGCTGGCTCGACGCGGACGGCAAACGCGAACTCAGCGAGTTGATCCGTACCGAGGCGGCACGGTTGCGCCCCGAAATCCAACAAATCTGACACGAGCGTGTTAGCCTCGATGCGCAATGACAACACTGACCATGCATCAAACGGTGGAGACGACGGGGTGGTCACCCCGGATGCTTCGCTACCTCGAGAAATCGGGGTTGGTGACCGCGTTGCGATCAGCGGGCGGCCACCGGAACTACTCGTACCGGCAGGTCCAGCGCCTGCGTGATCTGAAAGAGATGCTCGATGAGTTCGACATCGGGATCACCGACCTCGGCTTCGAGATGCGGATGCGGACCGAGCCCGATCTTGCGCGGCGGATCGACGCCTGGTTCGGCGCCATTCACCGGGTCAGTGAACATCCCGATTCCGGCATCTACCGCCGCCTCACCGCTACCGATAGTCCATCGCGCGCCCACCGAGAGGACAACTCCATGACCCCGACCACCGAAACCACCCTGACTGCCGACTCAGCCGGGTCGGTGACCGACTTCAAGGTCGCCGACCTCTCGCTGGCCGCATTCGGCCGGCGCGAGATCACCCTCGCCGAGCACGAGATGCCGGGCCTGATGGCGTTGCGTGCCGAATACGGCAAGGCGCAGCCCTTCAAGGGCAAGAAGATCATCGGCTCGCTGCACATGACCGTGCAGACAGCCGTCCTCATCGAGACCCTCACCGCGCTCGGGGCCGACGTCCGCTGGGTGAGCTGCAACATCTTCTCGACGCAGGACCACGCTGCTGCGGCAATCGTGGTCGGCCCGGACGGAACCGTCGAGAACCCCCAGGGCGTCAGTGTCTTCGCGTGGAAGGGCGAAACCCTCGAGGACTACTGGTGGTGCACCGACCAGGCGCTGACCTGGCCGGACGGGAGCGGTCCGGACTCGATCGTCGACGACGGCGGCGACGCGACCCTGCTGATCCACATGGGCGTCGAGTACGAGACGGCAGGGGCGGTGCCCTCCACCGACGAGAACGACTCCGAGGAGTACGGCGTCATCCTCGACACGCTGCGCGCCTCCTTGGCGAGAGACAAGTCCCGCTTCACCACCATGGCCCAGAGCATCGTGGGAGTCACCGAGGAGACCACCACCGGTGTGCACCGCCTCTACGAGTTCGCCCGTGCCGGCACGCTGCTGTTCCCGGCGATCAACGTCAACGACTCGGTGACGAAGTCCAAGTTCGACAACAAGTACGGCTGCCGGCACTCGCTCATCGACGGCATCAACCGCGGCACCGACGTCATGATCGGCGGCAAGGTAGCGGTCGTATGCGGATACGGCGATGTCGGAAAGGGGTGCGTCGAGTCGCTCCGCGGCCAGGGCGCGCGCGTCGTCGTCACCGAGATCGACCCGATCTGCGCCCTGCAGGCGGCGATGGACGGCGTTCAGGTCGTCACCCTCGACGAGGCTCTTCCGTACGGCGACATCTTCGTCACCACGACCGGGAACAAGGACATCATCAGCGCAGCTCAGATGGCGCAGATGAAGCACCAGGCGATCGTCGGGAACATCGGCCACTTCGACAACGAGATCGACATGGCCGGGCTTGCGCGCATCCCCGGCATCGAGAAGATCGAGGTGAAGCCGCAGGTGCACGAATGGCGCTTCCCCGGCACCGCCGAGCACCCGAACGGGCACTCGATCATCGTGCTCTCCGAGGGACGGCTACTGAATCTGGGTAATGCCACCGGCCATCCGAGCTTCGTGATGTCGGCGTCCTTCGCGAACCAGACGCTCGCGCAGATCGAGGTTCTGACCCGCGGCGACGAGTACGAGAACAACGTCTACACGCTGCCGAAGGTGCTCGACGAGAAGGTCGCGAGACTCCATCTCGACGCGGTGGGAGCGCACCTCACGCTGCTGAGCAAGCAGCAGGCCGAGTACATCGGAGTCGACGTGCACGGTCCGTACAAGTCCGACCACTACCGCTACTGACGGTCCGACGTGCAGGCTGCTGCTCTACGCGGCCTGCACGTCGAGGACGGTGGCCTCGAGGATTCCGCCGGGAGCCGCGTACGCGATGACGTCGCCGACGTGGGCACCCACCAGGGCGCGGCCGAGCGGGCTCGACAAGGTGATGACGCCGAGTCCCCGCGCGCGTTCAGCGCGGTCGCCGAGGACGAAGTCCTCCGCGGGGTCGTCCTGGGTGAACCGCATCGTCACCCGTGCACCGGGTGCAACGGCATCGACGCCACCCGTGGCGGAGGCAGCACCTGCGCTGCGCGGCGTGGCGGCCGACGACTCGGCAAGCAGTGTCGCGATGCGGGAGATACGTCCGTCGAGCTGCTCGAGAGTCATGTCGCGCGCCGCGAACTCGGCGATGTCCGCGACATCGCCGCACATGCTGCCCGACTCGGAGGCACATCGCGCCCGCTCGGCCTGCAGGTCGGCGAGTTCGGCCTCGAGACGCGCGCGTGCTGGTGCCGACAACGCGTAGCCGGCTGTGGGCCGAAAGGTGGTGGCAGACGCCATCGAAGCCTCCTGGGAGCGCGAACACAACTGATGCTTCATGAGTAACCACCGAACCTGTGGGCTATGCCCACCGATCCTGAGAAGGCGCTAGGAGTGGCCCGGCCCGAAGGTCTGGACGTTCTCTGGTAGACACGCCGGTGATGACAGACTCTCGTTCGGCGTGGACGGAACCCGGCACCTTCGAAGTTGCTGCCGGTGTGCACCGGATTCCCCTTCCGTTGCCCAACGACGGCCTACGTGCCGTCAACGTCTACGCCGTCGAAACTTCCGAAGGTCTCGTCCTGATCGACTCCGGCTGGGCTGTCGCGGATGCGCGAACCCGACTTGCATCGGGTCTGGCAGCTCGCGGATTCGGCCTCGGCGACATCCGGCGCTTCCTGGTCACGCACGTCCACCGTGACCACTACACGCAGGCGATCGCCGTGCGCCGGGACTTCGGCACTCGGGTGAGTCTGGGTGCCGACGAGGAACCGACGCTCCGCGCGAACATGGACCCCGACCGGACGTACACCGCGATCCGGCAGCGTCGGCTCATCGCCCAGGGCGCCCCCGACTTCGCCCGCGAGGTCGGCGGCCTGCTGCCCGATCCTCCCGCCTCGGACCGGATCCGGAACTGGGAGCTTCCCGACGACTGGCTGCACGGCGGCGGCCGGGTCGTACTCGGGTCCCGCACCCTCGACATCGTCGCGACCCCGGGTCACACGTCCGGGCACGTGGTGTTCGTCGACGATCCGTCGGGTCTGCTGTTCGCGGGGGATCACGTTCTCCCGCAGATCACCCCGTCGATCAGCCTCGAGGCGGTGGGTCCCCCTAACCCGCTCGGTGCGTTCCTCGACTCCCTTGCGCTTGTGCGCGCAATGCCCGACCGGATGCTGCTTCCGGCGCACGGACCGGTGACGGCCAGTGTGCATGCGCGCGTCGACGAACTCATCGCGCACCACGGGCAGCGGCTGGATGAGTGCGAGAGGGCGGTGCTGGCCGGTGACCCGACCGTGTACGCGGTGGCGGGAGCCCTGCGGTGGACCCGGCACGGGTACGCCCTGTCAGAGCTCGACGCGTTCAACCGGATGATGGCGATCGGTGAGACCGGGGCGCACCTGACACTCCTCGTCGCGCAGGGGCGCCTTTCGGTGCGCGACCTCGACGGCGTCATCCACTACGCCGCGCCGTAGCCTGCGGGGGTGCCTCCTTCCGTTCTGGTCTCGCTCGATGAGGCGACCAGGGTGCAAGGCATCACCACGATCCTCGAGGCGGTGTCGCTCGGGATCGCGGTCGGCGACCGGATAGGTGTCGTCGGTCGCAACGGTGCGGGAAAGACGACCCTGCTGGACGTGCTCACCAAGGCGATTCAGGTGGACGGTGGGCGCGTCACTCACACCGGTGGCCTACGTATCGGGGTGCTGCGGCAGGCCGATGACCTGCGGGACTCGGACCTCGTCCAGGCGGTGGTCGTCGGGGCGGCGGCCGAGCACCATTGGCGCGGCGACGGCCTGACCCGCAGCGTCCTGTCCGAGCTGGGGGTCGACCCCCTGCTCGACCGGGCCGTCGGCACGTTGTCTGGGGGTGAGCGCCGACGGGTCGCCCTGGCGCGACTGCTGATCGCGGACCTCGATCTCCTGATTCTCGATGAACCCACCAACCACCTCGACGTCGAGGGCGTCGCGTGGCTGGCGGCGCATCTCGCCTCCGGGCAGGCGCGCCATCGTGCGTTCGTCGCGGTGACCCACGACCGCTGGTTCCTCGACGAGACCGCGACCGTCACCTGGGAGGTCGCCGGCGCGTCGGTGCACGCGTACCCGGGGGGCTACAGCGCCTACGTCCTCGCTCGCGCCGAGCGGCAGCGGCAGGCGGACGCAAGCGAATCGCGGCGCCGCAACCTCGTACGTAAGGAGCTCGCGTGGCTCCGTCGGGGCGCTCCCGCTCGTACCTCGAAGCCCCGCTACCGCATCGACGCCGCCAACGCCCTCATCGCGCAGGAGCCACCGGTGCGCGATTCCGCCGCGCTGCAGCAATTCTCGTCCAGGCGCCTGGGCCGGTCGGTGTACGACCTCGAGGACGCGTTCCTCGAGTTGGGCGGCACGCAGTTGCTCGCCGGGGTCACCTGGCGGCTCGGACCGGGGGATCGGGTGGCGCTCATCGGAGTGAACGGCGCCGGGAAGACGACCCTGTTACGGATACTGGCCGGCGAGCAGGCCCTCGATGCGGGCGCGTTGCGGGTGGGCGTCACTGTGGCGCCGGCGTTCCTGAGCCAGCAGGTCGCCGAGCTGCCGGTCGCGCTCCGGGTACTCGAGGCAGTCGAGGACGTCGCCCGGGTTCTCGAGGTGAACGGCGAGCAGGTGACTGCGTCACAACTGCTCGAGCGGTTCGGCTTCGCCGCCGCACGGCAATGGACGCCTGTCGGCGACCTCTCCGGCGGTGAGCGCCGGCGCCTGCAACTTCTCCGCCTGCTGATGTCCGGCCCGAACGTGCTGGTCCTCGACGAGCCCACGAACGATCTCGACGTCGACACGCTGGTCGCGCTCGAGGATCTGCTCGACGGTTGGGCCGGGACGTTGGTCGTGGTCAGCCACGACCGGTGGTTCCTCGAGCGGGTGTGCGATTCCACCGTGGCGCTCGTCGGCGACGGGTCGCTCGCGGCGCTGCCCGGCGGCGTCGAGGAGTATCTCGCGCGGCGGGCGTCAACCTTGCGGGCCGCCGCGGCCTCCGGTGCGTCTTCCAGCACGGGGGGCGACACCCGGGTCGATGAGCGCTCCGACCGGCGCGAGGTGCAGCGCATCGAGAAGACACTGGAACGACTCGATCGGCGTGCAAGCACGCTGCACGAGAAGCTCGCCGCAGCGGGAGCCGACTACAGCCGTGCGGTCGAACTCGACGGCGAACTCCGTGCGGTGCTCGTGGAGAAGAGTGACCTCGAGGAGCAGTGGCTCACCGTGTCCGAGCGGCTCAGCGAGCGGCGATCGGGGTGACCTGGAGGGTCTTCAGGGCGGGGTTGGAGCACGCCGTCAGTGGAAGCGGGACGAAGGCCGCGGTATACGAGCCGGGCGGATAGACCCGAAAGCCCCGCACCGGGACGGGTTTGCACGTTGCGGCGTCGTACGGACCCGTCGACGTCATGTCGACGTTGGCGGTGACCGCTCCGCCCGTCTGCAGCACGACTGCGGGCGCCGGGCCCGGGGTATGGACTGCGGCTGCGCCGACTTGCGTGCCCGTACTGCCTGCGACATAGGAGACCCCGGGGTAGCCCTCCAGTGAGCACGGGGCGGTGCCCTGGTTGCGCAGGCGCAGCGGATAGACCATGTGGCCGGCGGCGCCCTGGCCGGTTCCGAACGTCACCGCGAGGTTCGCCAGAGCGCAGGTTGCCGCGGGCGCGGAACTCGACGTGCTGGTCACCGGCGTCGCGGGGGGAGGTGTGGTGGCTGTCGTCGAGGTAGGGGTTTCGGTGACCGTCACCGTGGGGGTTGAGACGCCTGCCGTGGTGGTGCTGCTCCCACCGCAGCCGGTGAGTGCGAGCGCGGCGAGGGTCACCGCTCCCAGCAGCGCGGCCGACGTACGGAGCGTGGTCATGGTGTCCCTCCTCCCGGCCGGGCGGCACATCCCGGCGCGCCACACGATTCCACACGCGCCACCAGGCCGACTCGCCCGAGCGTGTGACAGGTGGACGGTAGCCTGCGCAGGGTGACGAGTGGTGATGCGTATGCCGATTACCGCCGACGCGTCGCGGAACTCCGCCGTCAGTACGCCGCCATCCCGGCCGGCGCGCCGGTCCGGCTCGCGAAACGTACGTCGAACCTGTTCCGCCAGCGGGAGCCCTCCTCGTCGGCCGGGCTCGACGTCCGCGCGTTCGACGGCGTCCTTCAGGTCGACCCCGTAACGCGGACCGCGGACGTGCAGGGCATGACGACGTACGAGCATCTCGTGGCCGCCACCCTCGAGCACGGCCTGATGCCGCTGGTGGTACCGCAGCTCAAGACGATCACCCTTGGTGGCGCGGTGACCGGTCTGGGCATCGAGTCGACGAGCTTTCGCAGCGGCCTGCCCCATGAGTCCGTTCTGGAGGCGGAGGTGCTCACCGGAGACGGCCGGGTCGTCATCGCCACGCCCACCGGTGAGTTCGCCGACCTGTTCCACGGCTTGCCCAACTCGTACGGCACCCTCGGCTACATCCTCCGGCTCACGATCGCGCTCGAACCGGTGTCACGGTACGTGTCCCTCCGGCACGTGCCGTTCTCCGATGCCGAGTCGGTGTCCGCCGCCATCGCCCAGATCGTGACCGAGCGTTCGTACGACGGCACCGGGGTCGACTTCCTGGACGGGACGGCTTTCGAGCCGGGCGAGGTGTATCTGACGCTCGGGCAGTTCACCGACCGGGCCCCCTACGGCACGAACGACTACACCGGGCGGCACATCTACTACCGGTCGATCCGCGAACGGCACACCGACACCCTGACGACCGCGGACTACCTGTGGCGGTGGGACACCGACTGGTTCTGGTGCTCCGGCGCCTTCGGGGTGCAGAACCGCTGGCTCCGTCCGTTGCTGCCACAACGCCTGCTGCGCAGCGACTCCTATTGGAAGATCATGGCGTTCGAGGCAAAGCACGGGCCCTACGCGCGGTACGAGCGGCTACGCGGGCGGCCGCGCCGCGAGCGGGTCATCCAGGACATCGAGGTGCCGCTCGCACAGCTGCCGGCATACCTCGAGTGGTTCGACCGGGAGATCGGGATGCGGCCCGTGTGGTTGTGCCCGCTCGTGGCGCGGGACCCCGGGTCGGTGTGGCCGCTTTACGAGATGACACACGACCAGCCGTGGGTGAATGTGGGTTTCTGGGGCACCGTCGAACTGGCCTCGGGTCAGGACGACGGCCACCACAACCGGCTGATCGAGGCGGAGGTGGAACGGCTCGGTGGCCGGAAGTCGCTGTACAGCAGTGCCTATTACGAGCCGGAGGAGTTCTGGCGGATCTACAACGGGGCTGCCTACGAGGTGCTGAAGAAGAACTACGACCCGGATGCGCGGCTGCTCGACCTGTACGAGAAGACTGTCCGGGCCCGTTGACGGACACGGACGAGTGGTTACGGAGGAGGCATTGGTGAACGTCGCCGATGTGCTGGGACGGGTGGTCTCGGCGCCGCAGGTGCGGATCGAGGCGTACGACGGCAGTGCGTTCGGGGTGGCCGACGCGCCGCTCCGGGTGATGGTCCGAAGCGAGCTGGCGATGCGGTACCTCGTGGCCTCCCCCGGTGAGTTGGGCCTCGCACGCGCTTACGTGACCGGAGAGCTCGACGTCGTCGGCGATCTTTACACCACGTTGCGCGCGATCGCCGAGCGGCCGTCACTGGGCGGGATGTCCCTGCAGGACAAGGCCGCTGTCCTGCGGGCGCTCGGCCCGGGCGTGCTCCGCCCGGCTCCCACGCCACCGCAGGAGGTGGTTCCGGGTACCCGGCTGGCGAGGACCGTCTCGGCGGTGCGCGTCCACAGCAAGGCCCGCGACAAGGCCGCGATCAGCCATCACTATGACGTCTCGAACCGCTTCTACGAATGGGTTCTCGGCCCGTCGATGGCGTACACCTGTGCTTGCTATCCGACGCAGGAGGCGACCCTCGAGGAGGCTCAGGCCGAGAAGTTCGATCTCGTGTGCCGCAAGCTGCGGCTCGGTCCGGGGATGCGGCTGCTCGACGTCGGCTGCGGCTGGGGCGGCATGGTCCGGCACGCCGTCCGCCACTACGGGGTCAGTGCGCTCGGAGTCACGCTTTCCCGGCAGCAGGCGGAGTGGGCGCAGAAGGCGATCGCCGAGGACGGTCTCGCGGGGGCCGAGGTCCGCTGGTCGGACTATCGCGACGTAGCCGAGTCCGGCTTCGACGCCGTCTCCTCGATCGGGCTCACCGAGCACATCGGGCTTTCGCAGCTCGACGGCTACTTCGGCTTCCTGCACTCGAAGGTCCGCGACGGCGGCCTGTTGCTGAACCACTGCATCATGAAGCCCACCACCACGTCGGGGGCGAAGGTGAATCGCGGCTTCATCAACCGGTATGTCTTCCCGGACGGCGAGCTTCTCGGCCTCGGCACGATCGTCACGGCGATGCAGAACAACGGCTTCGAGATCCGGCACTCCGAAAATCTGCGCGAGCACTACGCGAAGACGCTCGCCCGCTGGGGCGAGAACCTCGAGATGCACTGGGATCAGGCGGTTACCGAGGTCGGGGAGGGCACCGCGCGCGTGTGGCGCCTGTACATGGCCGGCTCCCGGCTCGGCTTCGACCGGAATGACATCCAGCTCCATCAGGTGCTCGGCGTCAAGGTGCCGAGCGGCGGAGGTCCGTCGCACGGCGTCGCGGGATTGCCTCTGCGGCCCTGGTTCTAGTCGTGACCCAGGCTCCGGAGCGCGCCCGACCCGAGACGGTCGGCGAGGAGGCCGTCACCCCGGCAAAACCGTGGATCACGTTGGTGTGGAACGACCCGGTCAATTTGATGGCCTACGTCGTGTACGTGTTCCAGAAGCTGTTCGGCTATAGCCGGGAGAAGGCCACCTCATTGATGCTCGACGTGCATCACAAGGGCCGGGCGGTGGTCTCCTCGGGCACCCGGGAGCAGATGGAGACCGACGTCGCGAGGCTCCATGCGGCCGGCCTCTGGGCGACGCTCGAGCAGGACGAGTAGTGGTCGTCGTACGTCCGTCGTTCCGCGGCGACGGCGGCGGGGGGGTTGTGGCGCGACTGCCCGGCTGGCTTCGTACCGCCCTCGCCCGGCAGTTCGGCGACCTGCTCGACCTGCTCGTAGCGAGTGACGTCGAGCCGCCCTCGGCGGGACCGGCGGCGCAGCCGCCCACCTCACCGCTCGACGATGGCT
>CAXTUZ010000016.1:0-20791 GCA_964247525.1 uncultured bacterium | reverse complement strand
GATCTCCAACGCGCGTGCGGCGGGCGCACTGCTGGCGAGACCGTCTGCGGTGTCTGCCAAGCCATCAAGGTGAAGGCAGCGCGTCAGGGCGGCCAGCACCGCGACCGCCAGGACCGCGCCGAGCAGTGCTGCGTGCGGTGCCCACTGGCGAATCGCAACGGACGGGAGTGCGGCAAGCGCGCCAGCCGAGGCGCCAACCGCCGGCAGCCACAGGAGCGCAGCCGCGCCCTCGCCCTGCCTCATCTCTGCCGGGACCGTCACAGGGACGGAGGTGAACATGCTGACGCATCGAACGAGCGTCATCGCAGCCTTCGAGGAATTCCCGCGGTCACGAGCCACACCTCGTCGGCACCCGCAGCAAGTCGCTGGTTCAGCTCGCCCAGCAGATCGCGGAAGCGACGTCCGGCTTCAGTCGTGGGGACGATGCCGCTGCCGACCTCGTCAGTGACGGCGATGACGCTCGAACCGGTGGCGCGCCATGCGGTCGCGAGTGCATCGATCGCCGCCCCGAGTCGCTTCTCGGATTCCGGCTCGGCGGGCTCGACCCAGCAACCGCAGTCGTCCATTGTCGCGGCGAGCCAGGTGGTGACGCTGTCGACCAGCATCGTTCCGGTCTCGCGACACTCCAGCAACTCGGCGACCTCGCGCGTGTGGACCGTCTCCCAGTTCGCAGGTCGGCGCTGACGGTGCCGCTCGATACGCGCGGCCCACTCAGGATCGTCCGAGCGATCGGTTGCAGTTGCGACGTAGGTCACCGCGCCGCGCATCGCAGCCAATTCCTCGGCGTAACTCGATTTCCCGGACCGGCTGCCCCCGAGAACGAGCACTCGACGTGAGATACGCACAGCGCCCGCTTCGATCAGGATCGTCGCCGGATTCGACAGGCCTTCGGCCTTCACCGCCGCCGCCAATTCGGCGAGTCGCGTGCGCACGCTTCGCTGCGACGGCGCGCTCGCGTCGGAGACGCACGCCGCAGCCGCGTCCGGCGAGATCCCCTCTGCGATAAGCCGTTCGGCAAGTGCACCGAGGTTCCGCATCCCCATGAGGACGACGATGTTCGTCCCCGCCCGGCAGAGCGAACTCCAGTCGATTCGATTCGCGGGATCGTCCGGATGGAGATGGCCGGAGATGACACTGAATCCGGCGGCGCCGTCGACGCTGCTCAATGGCAGCCCTGCGAAGGCGGCGGCGGCGCTGGTGACACCAGGCACTACCTCGACGGGAATCCCGGCGCGCGCGCAGGAGGCCATTTCCTGGGCGCCGCGGGCAAATACGAACGGATCGCCGCCTTTGAGCCGTACGACGGACTGCCCGGCGCGAGCTCGCGCGATCATCAGCTCGACGATCTCGTCGTACGTCAACGTGCGGGTGCCGGGTCGGCGCGCCGCGTCGATGACCTCGACACTCGGAGCGAGCCGGCTCAGCAGTCCGGTGGGCGCGAGACGATCGGTGATGACGACGTCGGCCGCCATCAGTCGGTCGAGCCCGCGGACGGTGATCAGGTCGTCCGCCCCGGGGCCACCGCCGACAAGGACGACGCGCCCGCCGATGTCAGCCATCGCTGACGACCTCGCGGAGGGCCGCGACGAATCGGTCTGTGGTGTCCGGATCCCGCACCGCGACGCGTATCCACGATTCGGTCAGGCCAGGGAATGTCTCGCCGCGACGCGCCGCGAACCCCTTCTCCTGCAGGCGATTCCTGACTTCCGCGACACCTGTGTCTAGCAGGACGAACGATGCGGTTGGGTCCGGAACGGTCCGCGGTCCCGAAATCGTTCCGAGTCGGGTCATCAGACGATCGCGTTGCGCTGTGAGTTCGGTCGCCCAGATCGCGGCGTCAGCGAGGGCCGCCGGCTCGGCGGTCGCGACGCAGGCAGTGAGTCCGGGGTTCGACACCGGCCATAAGGGCTGAACGCTTTTCAGGCGCCCGATGGTGTCGGCCGTGGCCAGGACGTAACCGACGCGCAAGCCCGCGAGTGCCCACGTCTTGGTCAGGCTCCGGACGACCACCAGCCCGGTCAGGTCGGGCAAATCCGCCAGCGACTCCGGCTCCCCGGGCAGACAGTCCGCGAAGGCTTCGTCGACGACCACCAATCGTCCGGGGCGGAGCAGCGAGCACATCACTGCACGAGGATGGGTGACCGAGGTGGGGTTGGTCGGATTGCCGATGAGTACGAGGTCCGCGTCGTCGGGCACGAGCCCCGGGTCGAAGACGAAGGGGAACGGCAGGACCACCCGGTCCACGTGGTGGCCGGCCGCGCGCAACGCCGCCTCCGGCTCGGTGAATTGGGGGTGCACCACCACCGCACGTTTGGGCGCCAGCGCGCGAGCGAGCAGCACGAAAGCTTCTGCGGCTCCCGCGGTCAGCAGCACCTGGTCCTCACCGCGGCGGTGACGGCTTGCCACCGCAGCGATCGCGCGGCGTTGGTCGGGATACGCGGCGAGATCGGCAGCACGAATGCGCTCGGCCAGCCAGCTCGGCGTTCCGCCGGCCCGGACATTTACGGCCAGGTCGACGAGGCCCGGCACGAGATCAGCGTCCCCGTGGTGGGACAAGGCGATCGCGGCGCTCATCGCGCCCGCCCCGGACGTGACGCCGATTCAGCGCTTCGCCCCGACCGATATCGCTGGGCGGCGGCGACGAGACGATCCGCCGTCCCAGGCGAGCCGCTCCAGTGCGTATGCAGATACGAAGCGTGCACGTCGCCGCGGACGAAACCTTCGGTGACGAAGGCACCCCGGGCTTCCCACGACCACGCGTTGGCCGCCGAGTCGCTGTGAGCCACCGCGGTGCGGTGGAACTCGTGCCCGTGAACCCGCGCCCCTTCGGTGGCGACAGGCGAATCGGTGCGGGCGAGCGCCGCCCGGTAGCCCAGGGTGAGGCGCCCGGTCATCACCGTGTCGATGTCGAGAACGCCGCACATCGGCAGGTCGTCGAGGGTCCGGGACAGGTACAACAGGCCGGCACATTCGGCGATCACGGGGGCGCCGCTGGCGGCGAGCGCGGCGATCTCGGCGCGCAGCGAGGAATTGCTCGTGAGGTCAGCCGCGTGCACCTCCGGGAAACCTCCGCCGACGACGAGAGCGTCCACATCGGTAGGCAGGACTTCATCGACGAGGGGGTCGAAGGCGACGACCTCGGCGCCGGCTTCGGCGAGCAGCTCGGGGTGCTCGGCATAGCCGAACGTGAACGCCGCGCCGGCCGCCATCGCGATGCGAACGTTCGGTGCGGCGATCGGCGTTCGGGCCAGCGCGACGTCCGGCAGCGACCGAGCGGCGGAAGCGATACGCAACACCGCGTCGAGGTCGACGCTCGCGGCCATCACCGCACCAAGCGCGTCAACCGCGGCCTGCGCCTCGGGGCGACGTTCGGCGGCGGGAATGAGGCCGAGGTGCCGCGATGGGACGGCGAGCGAATCCTGCCGATGGACGACACCGAGAACCGGCAGCCCCACTGGCTCGGCCGCCGCGCGCAACAGCCGGGCGTGGTGCTCCGACCCGACCATATTGAAGATCACACCCGCGAGCCGGGTCTGCGGATCGTAGGTCGCGAAACCGTGAAGAAGTGCTGCAACAGAGGAGCTTACGCCCGAGGCATCGACGACGAGAACGATCGGCGAATCGAGGAGACGGGCAACATGCGCCGTCGATGCGAAGTCTCCGCGCACCGGCGAGCCGGGCCCGCTCGCACCATCGAACAGGCCCATGACGCCCTCGACAACAGCGATGTCGGCCGGCGTCGGCGTGCTCGCACCATGCACGAACAACTCCGCGATGCGCTCCTCGCCGGCAAGCCAGGGATCGAGGTTGCGGCCGATCCGGCCAGCGGCCAGTGTGTGATAGCTGGGATCGATGTAGTCGGGGCCCACCTTGTGGGGTGACACGGTAAGGCCGCGGCCGCGAAGTGCCGCGAGTAGCCCGGTCGCGATGGATGTCTTTCCGTGACCGCTTCCGGGTGCGGCGATGACGAGTCGGGGGATCGTCACCATTCGATGCCGCGCTGGCCCTTCTGTCCGGCGTCCATCGGATGCTTTATCTTGGTCATTTCCACGACCAGGTCTGCGGACTCGATGAGGTCCGGGTGAGCATCGCGACCAGTTATCACCACGTGCTGACGGCCGGGACGTTCGGCTAGCGTGTTCACGACCTCTGCCGCGTCGATCCAACCCCATTTCACCGGGTAGGTGAACTCGTCGAGCACGTACACCCCGAAGCGCTCCGCGGCGAGGTCGCGTTTGATCTGCTCCCAGCCCTCGCGTGCGTTGGCCGCATGATCTTCCGGGTCACCACGTTGGATCCACGACCAGCCCGAGCCCATTTTTTGCCACACCACCTCGCCGCCCTCGCCGGTCTCGGCGTGCAGTCTGCCGAGCGCGCGAAACGCCGCCTCTTCGCCGACCTGCCATTTGGCGCTCTTGACGAACTGGTAGACGCCGATCCCCCATCCTTGGTTCCAGCCGCGGAGCGCAAGCCCGAAGGCCGCGGTCGACTTTCCTTTCATCGCGCCGGTGTGCACGATGAACAACGGGCGGTTCCGCCGCTGCCTCGTGGTCAGGCCGTCGTCCGGGACGGTTTCGGGTACGCCCTGCGGCATGGTCAGGCCGCCTCTCGATAGGAACGGACCATCCCGGCCAGACCGGCCGCAGATAGTTGATCAGGTCGCAGGCACGGCGCGCCCAGCGCGTCGGCAAGGATCGCGGCCAGCCCGAGCCGAACAGGCCCGGACTCGCAATCGACGACAATCGCGGCGACGCCGCCCTTGCGCAGAAGCGCTGCGGCGGCACCTGGATCGGCCCCGGAGGTGTGGCGCCCGTCGGTCACCAGAACCAGCAATGCGCGGCGTTGCGGGTCGCGTAGCTGTTCTCGAGTCAGCGTCGCATGCACCTCGAGGAGCGCGGCCGCGAGCGGTGTACGGCCGCCGGTCGCCATCAGCTCCAGCCGGGCCGCTGCGGCATCCACCGACGACGTCGGCGGCAACAGCAGTTCCGCCTCGGCTCCGCGAAACGCGATGAGCCCGACCTTGTCGCGTCGCTCGTAGGCATCCACGAGCAGAGACAGCACCGCGCCCTTCACCGCGGCCATTCGCTGCTGGGCCGCCATCGATCCGCTGGCATCCACCGCGAACAGGACGAGGTTCGACTCGCGCCCTTCACGATGCCGTACGCGCAGGTCGTCCCGGTGCAGCACGAGACCGGCGTCGCGGCGTCCGCGTGCGCGCTGATGGGGTGCACTTGCCATGAGGGTTGCCGTCAGGTGCACGTCGCGAGGCGGGCCGTGCGGAAGCCGAGCACCGATCGTTCGGCCGCCGTCGGTGTATGCGCGAGACCGGCGCCCCGCAGCGCCTTTGCCCTTGCCCGGGATCTCGAGTCGGCGCGCGCGGAAGGTGTCTCCGCTACCCACCACCGACTCGCGTCCCCCGGTCCCGCCCTGGCTGTCGCCCGGTTGCGCGTTCGTATCCGGCGAAGGGTCGGCCGTGTCGGTGGCGTCGTCTGGCGCCGACCCGGAGCCCGGCGGATCGGGTTCGTCGTCGGGGTCCGGACCTAGTGCCTCGTCAAGCCGCTCGTTGTCGGCGTCGCTCATGCCGGGCGCATCGAATGGGGTGCGCCGGCGACGGTGCGGGAGCGCAAGCCGTGCGGCGACCCGAATGTCCTCCTGAGCCACCGAAGTCGCTCCGCGCCACGCGGCGTGGGCGACGGCCGCCCGAGCGATCACGATGTCGGCCCGCATCCCGTCGACGTCGAACGCGGCGCAGATGGACGCGATCTGCTCCAGCGAGGCGTCGTCGAGTTGGACGACACCCACCTGGACCTGAGCCTTCTCGATCAACTCGGCAAGTGCCGCCTGCTCGCCTGCGAAGCGGTACGAGAAGCCCCCGGGGTCGGCGTCGAAGGCGAACCGGCGACGCACTACCTCTGCGCGCAACTGCGGTTCGCGGGGCGCTGCGACTTCGACGGTAAGACCGAACCGGTCGAGCAGCTGGGGACGTAGCTCACCCTCCTCGGGGTTCATCGTGCCGACGAGCAGGAAGCGGGCGGCGTGCCGCACCGATACCCCGTCGCGCTCGACGTAGTTGGTGCCCAGAGCAGCCGCATCGAGCAGTACGTCAACCAAGTGGTCGTGAAGCAGGTTGACCTCGTCGACGTAGAGCACGCCGCGGTGGGCGGTGGCGAGCAGTCCGGGCTGGAAGCTGGTGACACCCTCGGTGAGCGCCCGCTCGACGTCCAGGGAGCCGGTCAGCCTGTCGTCCGTCGCGCCGACGGGAAGCTCGACCAGCCGGGCCGGACGAAGGTGGCTCTCCGAGGCTGCCGGATGCGGCCCGTCCGGGCAATGCGGGTCAGGCGCGGCCGGGGAGCAGGAGAAACGGCAGTCGGCGACCACCTCGACCGGTGGAAGGATCGCCGTGAGTCCGCGAACCGCTGTCGACTTCGCGGTGCCCTTCTCGCCGCGCACGAGGACGCCGCCGATCGCCGGCGAGATCGCGTTCAGGGCGAGGGCGAGCCGCATGTCGTCCATGCCGACGACGGCGCTGAACGGGAAGGCGTCAGCGCCGACGGCAGCGGTTCGGGTCACCACAGTCCTTCACCCGGCAGGTGTCCGCGCCTGCCCGAAGCAACGACCAACGAGCAGCAGCCCGATGGCACGGATGTCGATGTCCTGGCTCCCGGTCCGAAGACCGGCCACAGTGGCGGGACCGCCCCGGACTTGTCCCACGAAGCGTCAGATCCGCAGGTCGCACCGGTGTTCCTCAACAGTCGTTCGGTGCCGATGCTCTCACAGCAGTGCTGCACACTTCTCGCCGTGCCCACCCCGCCCGACAGCGCTGTGACGGTCGTCGGCGTCGGCGCGGACGGCTGGAGCGGGCTTCCGGCGAGCTCCCGGATCGCGCTGGAAGCCGCGCGTGCGGTCGTCGGTGGTGCCCGGCAGCTCGCCCTCCTCCCCGATGAGGTGCGCGGTCGTCGTATCCCGTTGCCGAGCCCCCTTCTCCCCGGGCTCAGGCAGCTGCTGGACGAGGGCGCACTGCCGTCCGTCGCGGTGCTGGCCAGCGGTGACCCGATGTTCTACGGGATCGGTTCGACTCTCGTCCGGATGCTCGGAGCCGGCCGGGTCGCGGTGTTGCCACATCCCTCGTCCGTTTCGCTCGCAGCCGCGCGGCTTGGCTGGCCACTCGATGACGTCGAGGTGATCAGCACTGTCGGGCGTCCACTCGAGCTGCTGCACCCCGCGCTGCAACCCGGACGCCGCGTACTCGTGCTCGTTTCTGCCCCGACGGCTGCCGCCGATGTCCGTGCGCTGCTACGGTCGAGGGGATACGGCGCGAGCTCGCTGACAGTGCTGGCCGACCTCGGCGGCCCCGACGAGGCGGTGTGCTCGCCCGAACCGGAAGGCCCGCACAGCCCGCTCGCGATCGTTGCGATCGAGTGCGCGGCCGACGCCGGGCCCGAGTTGTTGCCGCGCAGCCCCGGCCTGCCGGATGACGCGTACGAGCAGGACGGCCAGATCACCAAGCGCGAGATCCGCGCGATCGGACTGGCCGCACTCGCACCGGCGCCCGGCCAGTTGCTCTGGGACGTGGGAGCCGGCTCGGGGAGCATCGGGATCGAATGGATGCGGACCCATCCGGCCAGTCGCGCTGTGGCGATCGAGCCGCGCGAGGAGCGCCGGGAGCGCATCTGTCGCAATGCCCGTGCCCTCGGCGTGCCCGGGCTGAGCGTCGTGGCCGGTTCCGCACCCGCTGCGCTGGCCGGTCTGCCGGCTCCGGACGCGGCGTTCATCGGTGGAGGAGTGACGGTCGACGGGGTCGTCGAGCGTTGCTGGGACGCATTGCTCCCGGGCGGTCGGCTCGTTGCCAACGCGGTGACCATCGAGAGCGAACAGACCCTCGTCGCGTGGCGCCAGCAACTCGGTGGCACGCTGACCCGAATCGCCGTTGACCGCGCGGAGAGCCTCGGCAGTTTCACGACCTGGCGTCCTGCACTGCCCGTCGTGCAATGGGCCGTCCGAAAGCCACAGGAGAGCACGTGACCGTTCACTTCGTCGGCGCCGGACCGGGCGCGGCGGACCTCATCACCATTCGAGCACAGCGCTTGCTCTCGCAGTGCTCGGTCTGCCTCTATGCCGGCAGCCTCGTGCCGGACGAGGTCCTCGCGCACTGCCCACCCGGCGCGAAGGTCATCGACACGGCCGACTTGAACCTCGACCAGATCACCGAGGCCATCGCCGCGGCCGATGCGGCCGGGAACGATGTCGTGCGGCTGTGTTCTGGTGACCCCGCCCTCTTCAGCGCCGTCGCCGAACAAGCGCGCCGACTGGACCGGCTCGGCATCGACTACGACATCACACCGGGGGTCCCCGCCTTCGCTGCGGCCGCCGCCGCGCTGCGCCGCGAGCTCACCGTCCCCGAGGTCGGGCAGACGGTCGTGTTGACCCGCATCGCTCAGCGCGCCAGCGCGATGCCGCCCGGCGAGGAGCTTGCATCGCTCGGAGCGACCGGCGCGACGCTGGTCCTGCATCTAGCGGTGCAGCGCATCGACCAGATCGTGGATGAGCTCGAACCGCATTACGGCGGCGATTGCCCGGTGTCCGTCGTCGCCTACGCCACTGCGCCCGGCGAAGTGCTTCTGCGGGGTACGCTCGGCGACATCGCCGCGCAGGTGCATGCAGCGGGCGTAACGCGCACTGCGGTGATCATCATCGGCAAAGTGCTTGCTGCAGAGGGATTTCGCGACAGTCACCTGTACTCGGCGACGCGAGACCGAACCCTCACCACGTCCCCCTCCCGGTCGCATCGGGTCGGCGGCGCAGCAGGTAGGAATCCATGATCCAGCCGTGCTCGGCTCGGAGTCGCGCGCGCGTCCGGGAGATCTCCTCGGCGACCTCGTCGAGCGGGCCGGCGATGAGCACCTCGTCCGGCGTGCTCACGTAAGCGCCCCAGAAGACGTCCAGCGACTGAACGTCGAGCCCTGCTGCAGTAAATCCCGCGTCGAGCATGACGACCGCGCTGTCCAGGCCGTCGGGTAGTCCGCGGGCGATGCGCCGGGCGGGCGTGATGTGGATCGGTTCGCCGATCCGGTTCAGCGGGATGCGATGCGCGGCGGCGAGTGCCTGGACGCTGGTGACCCCGGCGATCACGGAATAGTCGAACTCGACAGCGCCACTCGTCGCGATCCGGTCGATCACACGCAGCATGGAGTCGTAGACCGATGGGTCGCCCCACACGAGGAACGCACCCACGCCGTCGTCGGTGAGTTCGGTGGCGATCGACGCAGTGATGCGTTGGGCGCGCGCGTCATGCCAGTCCTGCACGGCCCCCTGATACGCGTCGGCGTCCAGCGACGGGGAACGGTCGCGAGAGAGCTCGGGGATCTCGACGATGCGGTAGGCCGGTGCCGTGATGTGGCGCCGCAGGATCTCGTCGCGGACCGCGTTGAGTCCGGACTTGGCGTCGCCCTTGTCGATGAGGAAGAAGACGTCGACGCGGTTGAGCGCCCGCACCGCTTGCACGGTCACCTGGTCGGGATCGCCGGGACCGATACCGATGATGAGCAACTCACGCATACGGACCCCTCTCCCGGGCCGATAGTTTCTGTCGGTGCGCATCCTCGTCCTCGGCGGAACCGGCGAAGCCCGGGCTTTGGCCGCTGCCCTCGTATCCGACGACATCGATGTGTTGTCGTCGCTCGCCGGGCGGATTCAACGGCCACGCCTGCCGACGGGGCCGGTCCGGGTCGGCGGATTCGGCGGAGCGGACGGACTGGAGGCCTTCCTGCGAAGCGACGGCATCACCGCGATCGTCGACGCCACACACCCTTTCGCCGCGACGATCACGCTGAATGCGGCCATTGCGGCCGAGCGGGTCGGGGTTCCGCGGCTCGTACTGCGACGACCCGTCTGGGACGCCGACCCCTCCTGGCAACTCGTCCCAGACATGGCGGCGGCGGCGCGGGTTGTGCGGGCGTGGGCCGGCGAATCGGTGTTCCTCACCACCGGTCGCCGGGACCTTACGGTCTTCGCCACCGACACGATCCATCGCTTCTGTGTCCGCACCGTCGATCCACCGGAAGGTCCGGTCCCTCCGCGGACGGCACTGCGCCTCGACCGCGGGCCGTACACCTTCGACGGCGAACTCGCGCTTCTGCGGGAGCACGACGTCGGACTGCTCGTGACCAAGAACAGTGGAGGCTCGATGACTGCGGCGAAGCTGGACGCCGCGCGGAGCCTCGGAGTCCACGTCGTCATGGTTCAGCGGCCGCCGGTGCCGCTCGGGAGCGAGATCGTCGAGACCGTTGAGCACGCCCACGCCTGGGTGCGTCAGCTCGGATAGCGCCGGGGCGTGATCACCTGAGCGTGGGCCGAGTTGCGGTTCACGATGCGCGACTGGCTCGATCCGATGATCAGCAGGCAGCGCATGTCTACCTGGTCGGTGTCCAGCTCACCGAGCGTGGTGACGGTGATCTGCTGCTCGTCGCTTCCCACTGCGCGTCCGATGACGACGGGCGTGGACGCATCGCGGTGTCGGAGCAACAGGGCGCGGGCATCCTCGAGCTGCTGTCGGCGTGCGTTGGACGCCGGGTTGTAGATCGCGATGGCGAAGTCACCGGTTGCGGCGGCCTCCAATCGTCGAGCGATCACGTCCCAAGGTTTGAGGCGATCCGAGAGCGAGAGCACGGCGTAGTCGTGCCCGAGCGGCGCCCCGGCCTGGCTCGCAACTGCCTGTGCCGCAGTCAGTCCAGGTACCACCGTGACGGGCACGCCCGAGAAGCGCTCGTTGTCGGAGGCGGCTTCGAGGACGGCGGTGGCCATCGCGAACACTCCCGGATCGCCCGACGAAACGACCGCGACGTTGCTGCCGCTCAGAGCGAGGTCGAGCGCGAACTCGGCGCGTTCGGCCTCGACGCGGTTGTCACTGGCGTGCCGGCGTTGGCGAGGGTTCGGCGGGATCCGGTCAACGTACGTGGCGTAGCCGACGATGTCGTCCGCCGCAGCGAGCACAGCTGCGGCCTGGGGGGTGAGCCAGTCGCGGCCGGCGGGACCTAGACCGACCACATCGACCCGACCCACGGTAGGCGCGGCTTGCGTCGAAGGCTGTCCGGGAGTCGGACGCGCTCGGGCTTCTGAGCCGGGCACGATCACGATCGACATGTACGGCACGCTCGCGGGGTCCACGTCGCCGGCCGGCTGGGTGACCTGCTCGGCGGACGATGCGCGCTCGACGTAGTACGCCTGCTCGGCTCGGCCCGAGTCTTTCAGCGCTTGTTGTACCCGCGCATAGTTGCGACTGAGCTTCAGGATTGCTACCGCGTCGTTCGTCGTGAGGCGGTCGACCAGCTGCTCCGGATCGAGGGTGCCGGGCAGGATCGTGAGGATGTCGTTTCCCTCGACCAACGGCATCGACAGTGCTGCCGTCGCGGCGCTGACCGACGTGACGCCGGGAACGATCTCGATGCGGAATTGCCCGTCGATGCGTTTGTGCATATGCATGAAGCTGCTGTAAAAAAGCGGATCGCCCTCGGCAAGCAGGACGACGTCGCGACCGGCGGCAAGGTGTGCCATGAGGCGGCCTGCGGCGTGTTCGTAGAACTCCTCCATCGCGCCGTCGTAGCCGCCGGGATGATCGGTCGTCTCGGTGGTGACGGGGTAGACGAGTTGTTCCTCGATCTGGTCGCCTCGCAGGTATGGCTCCGCGATCGTGCGCGCGATCGATCTGCCGTGGCGGGCCGAGTGATATGCGATTACGTCGGCCGCACCGATCAGCCGGGACGTCTTGACGGTGACTAATTCAGGATCTCCGGGACCGAGGCCGACGCCGTACAAGGTCCCGGTCATTCGACTTCGCTCGCGACCGCGTTGACGGCGGAGACCGCCATCGCGCTGCCGCCGCGGCGTCCGTGCACGACAAGGAACGGGTGACCCGATTGTGCCAACGCGACCTTCGATTCGGCAGCTCCGATGAATCCGACCGGCAGACCGAGGATCGCCGCAGGTTTCGGGGCGCCGGCATCGAGCAGGTCAAGCAGGTGAAACAGGGCCGTCGGCGCGTTGCCGATCGCGACTACAGCACCTGCCAATCGTTCGCCCCACAGGCCCAACGCTACCGCCGAACGGGTAGTGCCGAGCGCGCCCGCAAGGTCAGGCACCCGCGGGTCGTCAAGAGTGCAGATGATGTCGTTGTCCGCCGGCAGACGGCTGCGCGTGACTCCGGCAGCGACCATCTGCGCGTCGCAGAGGATGGGTGCACCGCCTCGCAATGCCGCCCGCGCTGCGCCGACTACTCCAGGTGAATGCTCCACGTCGCCGGCCAGATCGACCATGCCACACGCATGGATCATGCGCACCACGACCTGCGCGGTGTCGGCGTCGAAATGCGTCAGGTCGGCCTCGGCGCGAATCGTGGCGAAGCTACGGCGATAGATCTCGGCACCGTCGCGAACGTAGTCACGCACGGCTGGGCTCGATCCGGTAGCCATCGGCCGTCGCTGTGACGTCGATGTCGGCGTGCGCGGGGCGACCGCAATGCCGCTCACAGCCGCTCCAGTGCACGACTCGTCCTGGCCAGCGCTCGATAGCTGCCGCCGCGTCGATCTGGACATCGGCCAGCGCGTTGGCGCAGCCGGGCTTGCCGGCACACGCCGAGACCGACGACCACGGCGTGTCCGGCGTGACGCCGAAACCGAGCCGAGTCGCTGCGTCGATGAGCGACTCGCTCGCGTTGGCCAGCACGACGCTGCGCCATGGTGTTACGCGAGCCGGGCGTCCCGTCGTCACCGTGGCGAACCAGCGCAGCTGCTCGACATCGAGATTCCCGAGTGGCACCGCAAGCACGATCGCTCGGCCGCCGTCGATCCGGGTGAAGGGCCCTGCGAGCGGCGGTCGGCATCGCCGGGTCGAGCGCGGCGCCAACGCGTTCGGGGCTTGTGGCTGTCCGCTTGCCACTCGCCGGCGCACCCGGTTCGCGCCGTCGACAAGGTCAGCGATACGCCACGCATGAGAGGCCTGCGCCTCGCGTTCGTCGAGGAATGCGGCCGCGAAGGTCACGGCCGCGGCGACCCGATCTGCGACCCGAAGTCCGTTCACCCGGTCGTCCTGGACGAGGACGTCCGCGCCCAGGTGCGCAACGTCACCACGGCCGTCGTCGACGGCGAACAGGAAGCGACCCGAAAGTTCCGCCAGCCGCGCCGACGCGCACACGGCCGTGTCCAGCGCACGCACGAACTCGGTGAGGTCGCCGCGCCGGTCCAATCCTGCGAGCGGGCTCGCGACGATGTTGCGCACTCGCTCGTGGGACTCGGACGGCCACAGGCCCGCCGCACGGAGCGGGGCGCCGAGTCCGGCGCCGGCATCGGAACCTAATCCGCGAATCTGGACGTTTCCGCGCGACGTAAGTGCAACGCGCCCGTCGCCGAGGTCCTGAGCGGCGTCGGCAAGAGCGGAAAACCCCTCTGCCGAGAGGAATCCGCCGGCGAGTCGTACCCGCGCCAGAGCTCCGTCAGCCGCCTCTGTCAGGCGGAGGACTCCCGGACAGGCGTCGTCGCGCAGCACCGTCTCGCGCGACGTCGCCATGCGGCGATGCTACGAGACGCGCGCGAGTACCCGGGCCGGCTTGGCTCGCAGGAGCCGCTCGCGGTGTGCGAGGGTGGGCGGGTACTACTCGGCAGCGGAACAGGGAGCCGGCGCGAATCCGGCACGGTCCCGCCACTGTGAGCGACCTCTCGAACGGGTTCGCACGTCAGGAACTCACCGCCGCCGAGTGCCCATTCGCCAATGCTGGGGCGCGGACCCCGGGCAGGAGCGCTCGTGATCGTCCTGCTCTCGACGTCGGACACCGACCTGCTCTCAGCGCGTGCGAGTGGCGCCGATTACCGCCTGGGCAATCCGTCGCGCTTGGGCATCGATGCACTTCCCGCGTTGCTCGCCGGCGCGAGCGCCGTGGTCGTCCGCATCCTCGGAGGTCAACGGGCGTGGGAAGAGGGCATCGACGCGGTGCTCGCTTCGGGCGTGCCCGCGATCGTGCTCGGAGGCGAGGTAACCCCGGACGCCGAGCTCATGGCACTCTCCACCGTTCCCGGCGGGATCGTCGCCGAGGCGCATGCGTATCTCGCGCACGGCGGCCCCTCGAACCTCACGCAGCTCAACCGCTTCGTTTCCGACGCGATCGCGCTGACCGGCGAGGGGTTCGAACCGCCTGCGGAGACCCCGACGTGGGGAGTGCTCGACCGTATCTCGACGGCGAGTTCTGGCCCGACCGTCGCGGTGCTCTACTACCGCGCCCACCAGCTGGCCGGGAACCTCGACTTCGTCCACGCGCTGGCCGACGCGATCGATGCTGCGGGTGGCCGCGCGATGCCGATCTTCTGTTCCTCACTGCGTACCGCTCAGCCGGAGCTGATCGAGACGCTCACAGCTGCCGACGTGATCATCGTCACCGTCCTTGCGGCGGGCGGATCGCTGCCTGCCGCGGTCGGCGCCGGCGGCAGCGACGAGGACTGGGATGTCGGTGCTTTGGCCGCGCTCGACGTGCCGATTCTGCAGGGGCTCTGCCTCACGTCGTCGCGGGAGCAATGGGCGCAGAGTGACGATGGCCTGACCCCGCTGGACTCGGCGACCCAGATCGCCATCCCGGAGTTCGACGGTCGGCTCATCACCGTCCCGTTCTCGTTCAAGGAGGTCGGGCCCGACGGGCTCACGAGTTACGTTCCGGATCCCGAGCGCGCCGAGCGCGTGGCGAGCATCGCGGTGAAGCACGGCCGGCTGCGGCATATCCAGCCGGCCGAGCGGCACATCGCGCTGATGCTGTCGGCGTATCCGACCAAGCACGCGCGCATCGGCAACGCGGTCGGCCTCGACACACCGGCCTCGACCATCCGCCTGCTCACCGCCATGCGCGACGCCGGATACGACATCGGCGCCGCAGGTGAGTTGCCCGGAGTGGATGCCGCGGATGGTGACGCGCTCATGCATGCGCTCATCGCCGCGGGCGGCCAGGACGAGAACTGGTTGACGCAGGCGCAGCTGGCCGGCAACCCGATCCGGATCGGCGCGGCCGACTACACCGCCTGGTTCGAGGCGCTCGACCCAGAGCTTCGCGCCTCTGTCACCGAGCACTGGGGCGCGCCGCCCGGCGAGCTCTTCGTCGACCGGAGCCGCGACCCGGCCGGCGAGATCGTGCTCGCGGCTTTGCGCGCCGGCAACGTCGTGATCATGGTGCAGCCGCCGCGCGGGTTCGGCAACAATCCGATCTCGATCTACCACGACCCGGACCTTCCACCGAGCCATCATTACCTTGCGGCCTACCACTGGCTCCGCAGCAACTTCGGCGCGCACGCGGTCGTGCACGTCGGCAAGCACGGCAACCTGGAGTGGCTTCCCGGCAAGACCGCCGGCTTGTCCGCGGCATGTGCCTCCGACGCCGCGATCGGCGACCTCCCGCTCATCTACCCGTTCCTCGTCAACGACCCCGGCGAGGGCAGCCAGGCCAAGCGCCGCGTGCACGCGACGCTTATCGACCACCTCGTGCCACCGATGGCGCGGGCGCAAAGCTACGGCGACATCGCCCGACTCGAGCAGCTGCTCGACGAGCACGCACAGGTCGCGGCGATGGACCCGGCGAAGTTACCCGCTGTGCGCGCCCAGATCTGGACCCTGATCCAGGCAGCGAAACTCGACCACGACCTAGGCCTGGCCGACCGGCCGCACGACGCCGAGTTCGACGAATTCATCCTCCATGTGGACGGCTGGCTCTGCGAGATCAAGGACGCGCAGATCCGCGACGGTCTGCACATTCTGGGCGTCGCCCCCGCTGGCCCTGCCCGCGTCAACCTCGTGCTCGCGATCCTTCGGGCTCGCCAGATGTGGGGAGGCGAGGCGCGCGCCCTTCCTGGTCTACGCGAAGCACTCGGATATGTGGAGCGCTCGGGCGAGCTGACCGGCGATACGGCAAGCACCGACGCGGTCGAGGCGAGAGCCCGGGCGCTGATCGAGGCGATGGAGTCCTCGCAGTGGGATCCGGCTGTCGCCCCCGAGGTCGTCGCCGAGATTCTTGGCCAGGCGGATCCCGCGGTGTGCGAGGTGCTGTCCTTCGCGGCACGCGAAGTCGTGCCGCGGCTGGCGGCGACCACCGACGAGATCACCCGCACGTTGCACGCACTCGACGGCGGCTACATCCCGGCGGGGCCGAGCGGCTCGCCGCTGCGGGGTTTGGTGAACGTGCTGCCGACGGGGCGGAATTTCTATTCGGTCGACCCGCGCGCGGTCCCTTCGCGACTCGCGTGGGAGACCGGTCAGGCGATGGCCGACTCGCTGCTCGCCCGCTACCTTGCCGATACGGGCGAATACCCGAGCTCCGTCGGCCTGTCGATCTGGGGCACCGCTGCGATGCGCACCTCCGGTGACGACATCGCCGAGGTGTTGGCGCTGCTCGGCGTGCGCCCGATCTGGGACGAGGCATCACGGCGCGTTTCGGCACTCGAACCGATCCCGCTCGCCAACCTGGGCCGGCCACGCATCGACGTCACGATCCGCATCAGCGGCTTCTTCCGCGACGCCTTCCCGCACGTCGTGACGATGCTCGACGACGCCGTCCAGCTGGTCGCCGCGCTCGATGAGCCCGCCGACCAGAACCACGTACGCGCCCACACTCACATCGACCTAGAGGCGCACGGTGATCAGCGCCGCGCGACGACCCGAATCTTCGGCTCAAAGCCGGGGGCTTACGGCGCCGGCCTGTTGCCGCTCATCGACGCGCGCAACTGGCGCGACGACGCCGACCTTGCCGAGGTCTATGCCGCGTGGGGCGGGTTCGCGTACGGCCGCGGCCTCGACGGCCGGGAGGCCCGCCGCGAGATGGATACGGCGTATCGCCGGATCGCCGTGGCGGCGCACAACACCGACACCCTCGAGCACGACATCGCCGACTCCGACGACTACTTCCAGTACCACGGCGGCATGGTCGCGACCGTCCGCGCGCTCACTGGCCGGGCGCCGCGTGCGTACATCGGCGATTCGACCCGGCCGGACACGATCCGCACCAGGTCGCTGGCCGAGGAGACCGCTCGCGTGTTCCGCGCCCGGGTGGTCAACCCCCGTTGGGTCGACGCGATGAAGCGGCACGGGTACAAGGGCGCGTTCGAGCTCGCGGCCACCGTCGACTACCTGTTCGGATATGACGCCACCGCGGGCGTCGTCGAGGACTGGATGTACGAGAAGCTCGCCGAGACCTACGTGCAGGACCCCGGCATGCGGGAGTTCTTCGCGAAGTCCAATCCCTGGGCGCTGCACGGGATCACCGAGCGGCTACTCGAGGCGGCCGACCGCAAGCTCTGGGACACCCCCGACCCTGACACCATCGCGACGCTACGGCAGGCCTACCTGGACACCGAAGGCGATCTCGAGGACCGCTGATCAGACCAGCTTGCTGACGATGTTCGGCAAGCCCACGGGTACGCCGTTCTCAATCAGTTCGAGCAAGGCGGTGGTGTCGACGTGCTGCTCGACGAGATCGGCGAGGGCGTCGTAGCGCGCCTCGCGCACTGTGGCGAAGCTGACGTCCGGCGCCGGCACGAAGTCCCGTGCGGCGCGCGCAGCGAGGTCGCGCAGCGGAAACCATCGTTGTCGAAGATGCCGTGCCAGGTGGTGCCGCGAACCGAGCCGACCTCGCAGCCGTCGAGGAACGGCTCGCCGCCGTCGACCGTCACGACGCCGTGGTGGATCTCGTAGCCGCGAACCGGCTCGCCCAGCGCGATTCCGTCCGGCCGGCCGAGGGTCTTCGTCGGCGCGAAGCGGACCTCGGTCGGCAGCAGGCCCAACCCGTCGACCGCTCCGGACCGACTCTCCACCTCGTCGACGATGCGGCCGGCGAGCATCTGGTACCCCCCGCAGATGCCCCGCACCTCCCCGCCCCGCCCGGCGCGATCCTGGATCGCGGTGGCGATCCCCGTCGTCCGGAGCCATGTGAGGTCGCTGACGGTGGCTCGCGTACCCGGCAGGATCACCAAGTCGACACCCTCGAGTTGTGCCGCCGAGTTCGCGAGCTCCACCACGACGCCGGGTTCAGCGGCCAGCGCGTCGACGTCCGTGACGTTCGACATCCGCGGGAGGCGGACCACCGCGATACGGAGTGCCTCCGCGCCGATCGGTGGCAGCGACGTACGCGGGCGTGAGTCGAGGTCGAGCGAGTCCTCGGCGTCCAGCCACAGGCCGTACTTCCACGGGAGCACCCCGTAGGTGGGCCGCCCGGTCATTTCCTGCAGGGTCACGAGGCCCGGGGCGAGCAGGCGCTGATCGCCGCGGAACTTGTTGACCACGAAGCCCGCGATGAGCCGCTGGTCGTCGGGCGCCAGCACCGCGAGCGTGCCGTACAGAGCGGCGAAGACCCCGCCGCGGTCGATGTCGCCGACGACGATCACCGGTAGGTCGGCTGCCCGCGCCAGACCGAGGTTGGCGATGTCGCGTGCGCGCAGGTTGACCTCGGCAGGACTGCCCGCGCCCTCGCAGATCACCACGTCGACCTGCGCGCGCAGCGTGGCAAGCGATTCCTGCACCACCGATTCCAGGCGCGACTTGAGGTCCTGGTAATCGAGCGCGCCGACGTCACCGATCGGCTGCCCCAGAAGCACGACCTGGCTACGGGTCTCGCTCCCCGGCTTGAGCAAGACCGGGTTCATGATTGCGGTCGGCTCGATGCCGGCCGCGGCCGCCTGCATTGCCTGAGCGCGCCCGATCTCGGCGCCGTCGGCTGTGACCGCCGAGTTCAGGGCCATGTTCTGGGCCTTGAACGGCGCGACGCGCACACCTTGCCGCGCGAGCCAGCGACACAGACCCGCGGTCACCACGCTCTTGCCGGCGTCCGACGTGGTGCCGGCGACGAGAAGCGCGCCCTTCACCGGGCCGGCCGGGGGATCAGCGCAACAAGGGCGAGGACCAGCGCGGCAGCGCTCGTCACAACCCGGCATAGGCGGGTCGCCCGCGCAATGTCGATCGCCTGGGGTGGGCGACCCGAGCCGCCGAGCACCGGCCGATCCTCGACGTAGGATCCGTAGTCGTTACGGCCGCCCAGCCGGATCCCGAGCGCTCCGGCGAA
Source organism: uncultured bacterium (assembly GCA_964247525.1). GTDB lineage: Bacteria > Actinomycetota > Actinomycetes > Mycobacteriales > CAJCIY01 > DASYGP01. Next base: position 1,719 of record CAXTUZ010000016.1, on the reverse strand, counting down.
GGCCGCCTCGGACATCCCCGAGTTCGGGCTCGGATGGGAGCGACCGTCGCGGCGCGTGATCGTGAGCACCGCGCGACAGTCTCCGGATACGACGGGCGCGACGGCAGCGGTGAGCAGAGCGGTGATCCTGGCAGGGACGTAGTTGGCGACGTCGTCAGCCCGGGCGCTTGCCCAGCCGAAGTTCTCGTATCGATTCGAGTGATGCCCGACCATTGCGTCCAATGTGTTGACGGCGCGGTAGCCGAGGAGCCCTGGAATGCCAGCCACGGCGCCCCAGAACAAGGGGGCCACGACCGCATCGCAGGTATTCTCCGCGAGCGACTCGATCGTGGCCCGAGCAATCTCGGCGTCGTCCAGTTGCTCGGTTCGCCGGCCGACGAGATGCGTGAGGCGGCGACGCGCTCCGTGCAGGTCGTCGTGAGCCAGTAGGTCCTTGACAGCACTCGCTTCGACGGCGAGTGAGCGCCCACCGAGCACGACCCACGTGCACGCGCTCGCCGCTACCCAACGCCCGGGGGCTCGGGCGATCACCGCACCGAGAGCAGCGGCGCCGCCGGCCAGGAGTGCGCCGTATCCCATCCCGGCACGGCGATCGTCCCGCCACGCAGCGGCTTCGAGCGCGCCCGCGATGGTGCCGAACAGGGCGACCGGATGGCCGCGACGGGGATCGGGGATCAGCTGGTCGAGCGCCGCGCCGGCCAGCAGCCCCATCGCCGTAGTGCGCGCCCGTGAACGGGCGACACCATCAAGCGACACGGCTCGAGGGTAACCGTGAGCGCGCGATCACATTGACACTCGGTGACACCCCCCGTAGCCTCTGGCACGCATGACGGCGTAAGGAATCCGGTGAGAATCCGGGACGGTCGCGCCACTGTGAGCCCGAGGCATGCCGAGGGTGAGTCAGACACTTCGCCGTCGTGAGGCCCATCCATTCAAAGGGACGCAGAATCCCTCAAGGAGGCTCCACCTATGACCGCATTTCTCCTGCCAGGTCGCACCACCTCGCCTGGCGCCACGATCTCACCTGAAGCGCTCACCAAGGGCAAGGTCGCGGTGCTCCTCAGCCTCACGGTGTTCTTCGCCCTGGCTGCCTACTACTTCATCGGTGTGGACGAGGGCATGACCTCGGTGTTCGGTAAGACGATGGTGCTCCACGAGTGGCTCCACGACTCACGGCACTTCCTCGGCTTCCCCTGCCACTAATTCGGCCGGGGACTTCTTCCCGTGCAAATCCGTGTGATTTGGCGTGGCGCGCTGTCCGGAGCTCTTGCCGGCGTGTTTTCCCTCATCTTCGCGAAGATCTTCGGGGAATCGCAGATCAATGCGGCGATCGATTACGAGTCCGGTCGGGACGCGATCCTCGACGCGCTGAACAAGGCCGCCGGCCGACCCCTCGCTCCCGACGGTCCGGAGATCTTCAGTCGGCACGTTCAGTCCACCGTCGGCATCGCGACCGGACTGATCGGGTTCGGCACTGCGATGGGCGCCCTTGTCGCTGTCACCTATCTCGTGCTGCACGGGCGCTTCAACGTGCGTCCTCGGACATTGGTGCTGTCGATCGTCGGGCTCGGTTTTCTAGGCGTCTACCTGCTGCCCTTCGTGAAGTATCCGGCGAACCCTCCGGCGATCGGGCATACGTTCACGATCACCACCCGAGGCCACCTGTACCTGACGATGGTCGGTTGCTCGGTGCTGTTCCTCATCGGGGCGGTCTATCTC
>CAXTUZ010000015.1:17800-21549 GCA_964247525.1 uncultured bacterium | reverse complement strand
CACCTTGATGGATTGGCGGACACCGCAGACGGTCTCGCCAGCAGTGCGCCCGCCGCACGCGCGTTGGAGATCATGCGGCAATCGGATATCGGCCCGTTCGGTGTGGTGGCGCTCGTGCTGGTCATTGCCCTCGATGTCAGCGCGCTCGCCACCGTGCGAGGCGGAATCTGGGTGCCCGTCGTCGCGCTCGCCGTCGCCGCGGCCACCGGGCGGGTGGGGGCACTCGCAGCCGCCATGCGCGGAATCCCGGCCGCACGCGCCTCAGGTTTCGGCGCGACTGTGGCCGCCGGCATCGGTCGCACCGCCGTTGCTGCATGGCTTGTGGTGATCTTGGCCGCAGGAGCGTGCCTCGCGGTGGCCGTATCCATCCCGGTCGGTTGGGTCGTCGTCCCGCAGCTGGCGGCCCTACTCGTTGCTGTCGCCGGCCGGCTGCATGTGGTGCGGCGGCTTGGGGGCGTCACGGGCGACGTATTCGGAGCACTCATCGAGACGGCCACCGCCGTCACCCTCGTCGGGTTGGCGCTGCGATGACCGAGCACGTCTGGCCCCGCCCGGTTCCGGTCATCGGAGATACGACGTCCGCAGCGAGTCGCGCGGCTGATCCCGGCGGTTGGGCGTTCGGCTCGGACACCATCGATGCGCTGCGCGCGGTCCTGGAGACACGCCGCGACGTGCGTCGCTATCGGCCCGACCCGGTTCCGAACACACTCCTGCGGGAGATCCTCGAGGCCGGACATCAGGCGCCGTCGGTGGGGCACTCGCAGCCGTGGCGGTTCATCGTCATCAGCGAATCGGCCACGCGCGATCGGGCCGCGGTCCTCGCCGATCGCGAGCGATTGCGTCAGGCCGAGCAGTTCACCCCGGACCGCAGAGCTCGGCTGCTCGACCTTCAGTTGGAAGGGATACGGGAGGCTCCGCTCGGTGTCGTCGTGGCATGCGACCGCCGCGTGCCCGCCGCGGGAGTGCTCGGGCGCAGCACGTTCGGCGACGCCGACCTGTGGAGCTGCGCCTGCGCGATCGAGAACATGTGGCTCGCGGCCCGGGCGCGCGGCCTTGGCATGGGCTGGGTCACCCTCTTCGAACCGGATGCGCTCGCTGGTCTGCTCCACCTCCCTGAGCAGGTCGAGACGCTCGGCTGGCTGTGTCTCGGCTGGCCCGACGAACGCCCTCCGGACCCGGGTCTGGAGCGGCACGGGTGGTCCGAACGGGTCCGCCTGGACGAGGTCGTCCTCGCAGAACGTTGGCCGGCCGGAGATGCGCCGGCGCAGCCGCTCTCCCATCTCGCGGCACCCGACCAGCACTCGGTGGTCGCCGGACGAGACAGCGGCGACGCATTGCTGGCCGTACCCGGGTCGCTCGGTGTGTTGGACGCCGCGATCAACCGAGTCCTCGCGCTGAACCCACGTCCGCCATCGACGGGGACCCTGGTCGTCGTTGCCGCCGATCACGCAGTCACCCGATACGGCGTCTCCTCGTATCCCGATGGCGTGACCGACGACGTCTTCACGGCCACCACATCCGGCGTCTCTCTCGGTGCGTCGACCGCGCACGCAGCGGGCCTCGGCGTCGAGGCGGTCCGAGCGGTTGCTACAACGGCAGGCGATCTCGTCACCTCCGAGGCCATGAGTGCATCGGATGTGGACGAGCTGGTCGAGCAAGGACGAGAGCTCGGCGGCCGCCTGGCGGCGCGCGGCCTGATCTGCTTGGGCGAGGTAGGCATCGGCAACACGACGGTAGCGGCGGCGCTCGCGCACGCCTTACTGGACATCCCCGTCGAGAACGCCGTCGGCCTCGGCGCGGGGGCGGATACCGCGATGATCGAGCGGAAACGCGACGTCGTCGGGCGCGCCGTAGCTCGCGCTCGAGCAACCCATGGGCGGCGACTGGTTGAGCCCCGAGTGTTGTTGGGCGCCCTCGGCGGACCCGAGATCGCCTTCTTGTCGGGCGTCGTGCTCGGAGCCGCGGTCCACCGCGTCCCGGTGGTGCTGGACGGCGTGGTCACGTCCATCGGTGCGCTGCTGGCCGTACGCATGGAACCCGCCGCACAGAGTGTCCTCGTAGCGGGACAACGCAGTCGCGAGAGCGCCCACGACGCCGTGCTCATCGACCTAGGACTCGAACCGGTGCTACAGCTGCGGTTGCGGGCGGGCGAGGGCGTCGGCGCATGCCTCGCCGCCCAGTTGCTGTTGACCGGTCTCCGTGCGCGGATGATGACAGCGCACGTCAGCGAGCCGTGAGCGGCAGATCCACCGGCAGCCAGCGCACAGCGGCGGACCCCTCCAGGCAGCACACCGAACCATTCGGGACCTCGAGCCACACCGGATCCCCGGCGGAACCGCCCGTGTACTCGGTCAGAGCGAGCCGGATCGCATCACCGTGACCGACCGCGACCACAGTTCTTCCTGTGGCGGCAAGGTCGGACAGCACCTCGCCGATCCGCAGCGACACTTCGCGCACCGTCTCCCCGCCACCCACGCGCAGGTCAGGATCAGACCAGTCCAGGGCCGCACCGGCAGCGAACGTCGCGTCGTATCCCAGGCCCTCGAAGGTCCCGAGCGACTGCTCACGCAATCGCGGGTCAGTTCGGACGACGCAGCCCGCGGCCGCCGCGATGATCTCGGCGGTCTCAACCGCACGAACAAGATCGCTGGACACGACCTCGGCGATCGAACTGCTCGCCAGGTCGGTCAGCAACGCTCTGGCAGCTGCCGATGCCTGCTGTTCGCCGAGGTTCGTCAGCCGGGGGTGCGATGTCTGACCCTGAGTGCGGCGGGCGGCGTTCCACTCGGATTCGCCATGACGAACGAGGTAAATCACGACGCCGCTGATCTCACAATGCCTCCGGGCAACATTTTAGACGCAGGGCCCCATCGTGGGGGAGTTCTCGATTCACCGCGCAACCTCCCGTCGGAGTCCGCGGCGTGAATCTGCCTGCAACCTCGAGTCACCGGCTGTTGCGGTGCCAGGTGGCCACTCACGCGCAGCTCGTGCAGGGCTTGTCAGGATGTGGTCTAGTGCGACATAGTCGCATCAACCCCGACTTGGGGCCGACGGAGGGCGGGCGCTGTGGCAACGGCAACGGGCACCGCCGCGGAGGCCGGCGCCTGCGGCCTGACGAGGTTCAGGCGAAGCCTCGACGCACGGGATTGGCGATCCCTGTCGGGGATGGCTGCGTTCGTCATCGCGCTACATGTCGTTGGGTTCGCCATCCTGCTGGGTTTGGTCGTTCCGCAGCATTACCACATCGGCGGGAAGCATCCGATCTACGATGTCGGCGTCGGCGTTCTCGCCTACACATTCGGTCTGCGGCATGCGTTCGATGCGGACCACATCGCCGCGGTCGACAACACGACGCGAAAGCTGCTGGGGGACAACGTCGAAAACGGCAATCCCCGCAAGCCGCTGTCCGTGGGCTTCTGGTTTTCCCTCGGCCACTCCACGATCGTCTTCGGCCTCGCGTTCCTGCTCTCGATCGGCGTCAAAACCCTCGCTGGTCCCGTGGCACACGACAACTCGGCACTCCACTCCGTGACGGGCGTCATCGGAGCATCGGTCTCGGGCACATTTCTGTGGGTGCTGGGGATCCTCAACCTTTTCGTCCTGCTCGGCATCATCAGGGTGTTCCGTGCCATGCGCGCCGGCCACTTCGACGAGGATGAACTCGAATCCCAGTTGAACAAGCGCGGATTCATGAACCGCTTTCTCAACGGCATGACGAGGTCGGTGACGAAACCCTGGCACTTCTATCC
>CAXTUZ010000015.1:3952-17790 GCA_964247525.1 uncultured bacterium | reverse complement strand
CGTCGTCTACGAGCTGATCGCGGGCGCGGTGATCGGTGTCCTGTTCGGCCTCGGTTTCGACACTGCGACCGAAGTCGGACTTCTTGTCCTCGCAGGCGGCGCGGCAGCCTTCAACCTGCCCTTCTACTCGATCCTCGTCCTGCCGATCCTCTTCGCAGCGGGAATGTGCCTGATGGACACCACCGACGGCGTCTTCATGAACGCGGCCTACGGGTGGGCCTTCATGAAGCCCGTCCGCAAGGTTTTCTACAACATCACGATCACGTCGATCTCGGTTGCCGTCGCGTTGATCGTCGGTTCGATCGAGCTGATCGGAGTCCTGGCCGACCAGGCGAACATCACGTCCGGCCCGATCTCGGCGATCGCCAGCATCCCGCTGGAGTATACCGGCTACGCGAACGTCGGGCGGTTCTTTGCGTCCTGGATCATCGCGCTCACCGTGTGGCGCTTCGGTCACATCGAGGAGAAATGGTCAGCGCACCTGACCACCGCCCCGCCGCCTGGCCCGATCGGCGTCGCCGGCAACGGAGTCGACGGGATACGACTACCTTAGGTGGCGGAACGAGCCCACTCCGGCATCATCGACTCGAGATACGGCTCCCGTGTGCACCGTTCACGTCGTCACCGTGGGCCAAGATCCAGGCCGACGCCCATTGCCCGACGCCGACACCCTCGGCGACCGGTAACCCTTGCCAACTAGGCTGACCTCATGCTCGGAGTGCCAGACAACGTTCGCGCGTTCCTCTTCGATCTCGACGGCGTCATCACGCAGACCGCCTCCGTGCACGCCGCGGCCTGGAAACAGATGTTCGACGAGTTTCTCGCTGATCGGGACGGCTCGGATTTCACCCCGTTCAGCCAGCGCGACTACGACAAGTACGTCGACGGCAAGCCGCGAGAAGCAGGGACCGAAGGGTTCTTGAACAGTCGTGGGATCACGTTGCCCGCGGCGGAGATCGACCGGCTGAGCGACCGTAAGAACGATCTGGTACTTGAGAAGATTCGGGCGGGGAAGGTCGAGGTCTTCGACAGTTCGATCGCGTACCTCAAAGCCGCACGCGCGGCCGGATAGCGCACCGCTGTCGTGTCGTCGTCGGCGAACTGCCGAGACGTGCTCGCCTCGGTAAGGATCGAGGAACTGTTCGACGTACGCGTCGATGGAGTCGTCGCGAAGGAGGAGCACATCGCCGGAAAGCCGAAGCCCGACATGTTTCTCGCAGCGGCCCGGAAGCTGTCGGTCGAGCCGGCCGCCGCCGCGGTGTTCGAGGACGCGCTGGCCGGCGTCGAAGCGGGACGCGCCGGGCATTTCGGTTACGTGGTGGGAGTGAACCGAAGCGATCAGGCCGACGAACTTTCCGGACACGGCGCCGATCGGGTCGTCGACGACTTGGGTGAGTTGATGTGAGCCGTACGTCCCAGCAGAGATCCGTCCCTCGACCTCGGCGCCATTACGACGTCGCTCCCTGGACGGTGCACGAGCCGAGCCTCGACATGGATCGGCTCGCCCAGAGCGAATCCATTTTCGCCTTGTCCAACGGCCATATCGGATTGCGGGCGAATCTCGACGAGGGTGAGCCGCACGCTATTCCCGGTACCTACCTCAACTCGCTGTACGAACTGCGGCCGCTTCCGTACGCCGAGGCGGGATTCGGCTACCCCGAGTCCGGCCAGACGCTCATCAACGTCACGAACGGCAAGATCATCCGGCTGCTGGCTGACGACGAGCCGTTCGACGTGAGGTACGGCGAGGTGCGCTCGCACACCAGAACGCTCAACCTGCAGACGGGCACCTTGGCGCGGACCTGCGAGTGGATTTCACCTGCGGGCAAGGAGCTTCGGATCGAAACGACCCGACTGGTGTCCTTCACCCAGCGGTCCATCGCGGCGATCCGTTACCGGGTCGAGGCGGTGAACCTCCCGGTACGGCTTGTCATCCAGTCCGAGCTCGTCGCCAACGAGTCACTCCCCGCGGCGAGTGCCGACCCCCGGGTCGCCGCGGTCCTGGAAAACCCGCTCAAGGGGGAGGACCACCAGGCCGTCGGCACCTCGCTCCTGCTCATTCACCAGACCAATCGCAGCGAACTGCGGATGGCCGCGATCACCGACCACCACATCACCGGCCCGGACAACGTCACCACGGAGTCGCAGTCCTTCCCCGACCTCGGTCGGGTAACGGTCACCGTCGACCTTCAACCGGGGGAGCACGTCGAGATCGTCAAGTACCTCGCCTACGGCTGGTCCAGCCAGCGCTCCCTGCCGGCCGTTCGCGACCAGGTGGTCGCCGCGCTCACCGGGGCGAAGCGCTCCGGTTGGGACGGTCTCGCCGAAGCGCAGGCGGCGTACCTGAAAGACTTCTGGGACCGCTCCGACGTCGAACTCGAGGGCGACGCCGAAGTTCAGCAGGCGGTGCGGTTCGCGCTGTTCTCGGTGCTGCAGGCCGGCGCACGAGCCGAGCAGCGCGCGATCGCGGCGAAGGGACTGACCGGACCCGGGTACGACGGTCATTGCTTCTGGGACACAGAGGCTTTCGTCCTGCCGGTGCTGACCTACACTGATCCCGGCGCTGCCCGGGACGAACTGACCTGGCGTTACTCGACGATGGATCTTGCATTCGAAAGGGCCGAGCAACTCGGTCTGTCGGGGGCCGCCTTTCCTTGGCGGACGATCCGGGGCCAGGAGTGTTCGGCGTACTGGCCGGCCGGAACTGCGGCCTTTCACGTCAACGCCGATATCGCGGACGCGGTCATCCGCTACGTGACCGCAACCGGCGACAGCGCGTTCGAGGCACGTATCGGGCTGCCGTTGCTCGTCGGCACCGCGCGCCTGTGGCGATCATTGGGCGACCACGACGTCCTGGGCGATTTTCGTATCAACGGCGTGACCGGGCCTGACGAGTACTCCGCGGTCGCGGACAACAACGTCTTCACAAACCTGATGGCGCAGCGGAATCTGCTCGGTGCGGCCGAAGCGGCCGGCCGTCACATCGAGGAGGCGCGCGCGCTTGGAGTCAGTGCCGAGGAGATCGCGAGCTGGCGCGAGGCGGCGGGCAGCATGCTCATTCCGTACGACGAACACCTCGAGGTCCACCCGCAGGCAGAAGGCTTCACGCGCCACGGAATGTGGAACTTCGAAGAGACACTGCCCTCCGAATACCCTCTGTTGCTGCACTTCCCGTATTTCGACCTCTATCGGAAGCAGGTCGTCAAGCAGGCCGACCTGGTCCTCGCGCTGTTCCGCTGCGGAGACGCGTTCACGTTCGCGGAGAAGATTCGGAACTTCGCGTACTACGAGCGAATCACGGTGCGCGACTCCTCGCTGTCGGCGTGCATTCAGGCCGTCGTCGCGGCGGAGGTCGGTCACCTCGACCTCGCGTACGACTACCTGGGCGAAGCCGCTCTCGTGGATATCGACGACCTCGCGCACAACGCCCGAGACGGGGTGCACATCGCGTCGCTCGCGGGGACCTGGCTCGCCCTCGTCGCCGGTTTCGGTGGGATGCGCGACACGGCCGGCGATCTGCGCTTCGATCCGCAACTGCCGAACGCGCTCGGACGCCTCGCGTTCCGGTTGTCCTGGCGAGGGGTCAACATCCGGGTGTCGTTGTCCGCGACCCGGGCGACCTATTCCGTTGCCGACGGTAACAGCGTGACCTTGTTCCATGAGGGCGAGAAACTGACGGTCTACCCCGGCAAGAGCGTCACTCGCTCGATCACACCGCGCGAGACACCACCCGCGCCGCAGCAACCTCTGCATCGCGAACCCGCCCAGCGGCGGGGCCGGAGCTGATACCGCGACTGCGCGCCGGGCCGCCGCTAGCCTTGGAGCATGCGCCGGCTCGCGTTCTCCCCACGCTGGTTGCTCGGCCTGTTGATCTGCGTCCTGGCGGCGTCCGTGTGCGGGTTCCTGGGCCGCTGGCAGTGGGACGTTGCGCAGGCCCGTCGCGGTACGTTGCAGAACACCGCGTACGCGTTCAACTGGTGGCTCTTCGCGGTCCTGTTCCTCGGTTTCTGGCTCAAGGCTCTGCGCGACCGGGCCCGGATGACGTCCGTCGAGGTCCCTCGGATGCCCTCGCCCGGTCCGCGCCGCGACCCGGCCCCGCAACCCACCTGGACGCCCCCCGTCGCCGAAGAGGATCCCGAAGTCACCCAGTGGAATTCCTGGCTCCGCGACATGAACGACGCGCACTGAGATGAACGGCGACGTCGCGATCTCCGCCGGAGCGCCACAGCGCAGGCGGGGGGACCTTGCCCTGACGACGTACCGAATTCTCGCCGTCATCATCGGCATCGGACTGATCACGCTGGTCTTCGTCGGACTCCCGCTGGAGTACGGCGCCGACACGCCGTCGGTGGACCAGGTCGTCGGCCCCATTCACGGATTCTTCTACGCGGTCTACCTCGTGGCGGCGGCAAATCTCTGGCGGCGCGAGGGGTGGCCGCTGCGCTTCGCGATCCTCGTCGCCGCAGCCGGTTTCGTGCCGTTCGTCAGCTTCTTCGCCGAGCGGCGGGTGACGCACGCGGTTCGTCAGCGCAGGGCGTAGCAGGCAACCGCGGCGGCCGCGGCGACGTTCAGCGAGTCCACACCCGCCGACATCGGGATGCGTACCGGCTCGGCGTACGACAGCGCGGTCGCCGACAGGCCCGGCCCCTCGCTTCCGAGCAGGAGCGCGACCTTCGCTCCCTCGGCGAGTTCGACGCCGTCCAGCGGGGTATGCCCGGCCGGATGGAGCGCGAGCACCCTGAAGCCGTTCGTGCGCAACATGTCCAGCCCCTCGGGCCAGCGCGTGAATCGGGCGTAGGGGACCGCGAACACCGCGCCCATCGAGACGCGGACGGCCCGTCGATAGAGCGGATCGGTGCAGGACGGCGACAGCAGCACCGCGTCGACGCCGAACGCGGCGACGGCCCTGAAGATTGCTCCGAGGTTCGTATGGGTGTTCACGTCCTCGAGGACGACGACCCGACGGGCGCCGCGCACGATCTCCTCCACCGTTCGCAGCGGCAGACGGTCCACCGATGCGAGCGCGCCCCGGTGAACGTGGAACCCGGTGACCGCGCGCAGCACCTCGAGCGAGCCCACGAACACCGGCACGTCCTCGTCGACGAGTCCTTCGATCGAGGGCAGCAGGTTTTCGGCCACAAGAACCGCCCGCAACCGGTACCCGGCGGCGATCGCTCGTTCGATCACGAGCCTCGACTCGGCGATGAACAGGCCGTGCGCGGGTTCGACCCGCAGCCGCAACGACACGTCGGTGAGACGTTCGAAGTCCGCCAGCCGGGCGTCGTGCGCATCGTCGACGCGGAGCAGCTTCACTCAGCCGAAGCGGCCCGTCACGTAGTCCTCGGTGCGCTTCTCGCTCGGGTTGGAGAAGATTTTCTGTGTCGTGTCCATCTCGATGAGGCGGCCCGGCTCGCCGCTGCCCGAGATGTTGAAGAACCCGGTGACGTCCGACACGCGAGTCGCCTGCTGCATGTTGTGCGTGACGATGACGATGGTGAAGCGCGTCTTGAGTTCGGTGATCAGGTCCTCGATGGCGAGGGTCGAGATGGGGTCGAGCGCCGAGCACGGCTCGTCCATCAGCAGGACGTCGGGTTCGACCGCGATCGCCCGGGCGATGCACAGCCGCTGCTGCTGGCCGCCGGACAGACCCGCTCCCGCTTTCGAGAGCCGGTCCTTGACCTCGTTCCACAGGTTCGCGCCGGTGAGGGACTTCTCGACGGCGTCGTCGAGCTTGGTCTTGGTACGTACCCCGTTCAGGCGGAGTCCCGACGCCACGTTGTCGTAGATCGACATCGTCGGGAACGGGTTCGGTCGCTGGAACACCATCCCCACGTGCCGGCGCACCGCAACGGGGTCGATCCCGTCGTCGTAGATGTTCTCGTCGTCGAGCATGACCTTGCCCTCGACCCGCGCCCCCGGAACGACCTCGTGCATCCGGTTCAGCGTGCGGAGGAGGGTCGACTTGCCGCAGCCCGACGGACCGATGAATGCGGTCACGGTGTTCGGCACGATCGACAGGTTGATGTCCGCGATCGCCCGGAACTTGCCGAAGAACGCCGACAGGCCGGAGACCTCGATACGTTTGGACACGTCTTACCTCCGGGCCAGGGTGTTACGGCGGGTGAGGAGCCGGGCGATCGTGTAGAGCACCAACACAATGATGATCAATGTCAGCGCCGCTGCCCAGGCCCGGTCGAAGTTGATGTCACGGCCCTGTCCGGCCTGGTCGAAGATGAACGTGGGCAGCGCCGTCTGCTTCTGCGAGAAGGCGTTGGTATTGGTCGACGGGCCGATGTAGGACGTCAGCAGCAATGGTGCCGTCTCGCCGGTCACCCGCGCAACGGCGAGCATGATCCCGGTCGTGATACCGGCGGAGGCCGTCGGGAGGACGATACGAAGAATCGTCGTGTACTTCGGCACGCCGAGTGCGTACGACGCTTCGCGTAACTCGTTCGGCACCAGCTTGATCATCTCTTCGGCGGTACGGACCACGACCGGCAACATCAGGATCGACAACGCGAGTGCGGCGGCGAATCCGGAGAACCCCTGGCCGAGGCCGAGAACCCAGAACGCGTAGATGAACAGACCGGCGACGATCGAGGGGATCCCGGTCATGACGTCGATCACGAAGCGAATCGCTGACGCGAGCGCGCCACGCCCGTACTCGGTGATGTACACCGCGACCAGAAGGCCGATGGGCACGGCGATCACGATGGTCAACAACACCTGCTCGACGGTGCCGATGATGGCGTGGTATTCGCCGCCGTTCGTGTCGAAGGGCCCGATGTTCTTCAGCGAGTGGCTCAGGAAGTCGCCCGAGAGCTTCACCCGGCCGCGGTTGATCGTGTACACGAGCACCGCGACGAGGGGAACGAGCGCGGCGAGCAGCGAGAGGTGCACGCCGAGCGAGAGCAAGCGATCTTTCGCGTACCGCCTGCCTTCAAGTGAGAACGACAGCCCGGTCGAGATCACCGCGTACAGCAGGATCACCAGCACGCCGAAGTCGGCGCGTCCCTGCATGGGAGTGACCGCGAACAGTCCGAGGCTGAGCAACGCGCTGCCGGCGAGGATGGCGAGCAGGTGCCACCGTTCGAGCTTGCGTTCGGTTCCGGTACGAAGCCCTGCACCGGTGTCGGGGAGCAGCGAAGGTGCCGAGGCGACGCTCATATCGCCGCCGCCCGCTTGCCGCCGCGCGACACCACGAATCGCGCGAGACCGTTCACCGCGAAGGTGATGACGAACAGCACCAGCCCGGACGCGATCAACGCCTTCTGGCCGGTGGGCTCGGCGCCTTGGAACTGGTTCGCGATGTTCGCGGCGATGGTGTTACCGCCCGTGTTGGCATCCAGGATGTGGAAGCTCGTCTTGTACGACAGCGACAGCACCAGGGCGACCGCGATCGTCTCACCGAGCGCTCGTCCCAAGCCCAGCATCAGTGCGCCGGTCACCCCGGACTTGCTGTACGGCAGCACCGAGTACCTGATCATCTCGAGCTTGGTCGAACCCAGCGCCAGCGCTGCCTCCTTGTTCGCCCTCGGCACCTGCAGGAAGATCTCGCGACTCACCGCGGCCACGATCGGCAGGATCATGATCGCGAGGACCGTCGAGGCGAGGAACACAGAGCGGCCCACCGCTCCCGATTTTCCGAGGTTGAACAGCGGGAACCAACCGACGTGGTCGGACAGGAACAACTGCAGCTTTCCGCTGTAGGGCACGAGAAAGTTCAGGCCCCACAGTCCGTACACGACCGAGGGCACCGCAGCGAGCAGGTCGACGATGTAGCCGAGCGGACGCGCGAGACGTTCGGGCGCGTACTCGGAGATGTACAACGCGATGCCGATCGCGATGGGACCGGCCATGAGGAGGGCGAGGATCGAGGAGACGATCGTCCCGAACGCGGTTGCGGCGATGCCGAACGAGACCGGGTTCTGATCGGGGTTCCACGCCTTCGTGGTGAAGAAGTTGGTGGAGTTGTCCCGTAACGCCGGAATTGCCTGTACGACGAGGAAAACGCCTATGGCGACGATCAGGACCAAGACCAAGATGCCCGCGCCGCTCGCAAGACCGAAGAACGCGAGGTCCCCCCGCCGGCGCCCAGCGCGGGTGCCGGGCGCCGAGTCCTTCGGCGCGCTCGCAACCGACATCGTCCTGTGCCTTTCGGGTCGTCCGGTACAACGCCTGACATTGCCCGGAGGGCGCCGCCGCGCTTCGCGTCGACGCCCTCCGGAATGTGCCGTGCTTGCGCTAGCTGATGCTGCTCACCTGCGTCTTCGCCGCCGTGAGGATGCTGTCCGGCAGTGGTGCGTAGCCGAGCTTGTCGTCGACGCCGGTGCCGTCGGTCAACGCGTAGGTGAAGAAGCCCTTCAGCAGGGCGGCCGACTTGTTGTTCTTGTCGCAGGAGACCACGTAGGTCACCGCCGACGCCGGGTACGCCGCGGCGTTGGTCGTCGCGTAGTTCACGGTCACGCGGACGTCCCCGTGAGTGCTGTCGATCTTTGCGTCGGCCAGCCCCGCGGACACGCTGTCCTTGGTCGCGTCGACGAACTGCCCTGCGGTGTTCTTGATCTTGGCGAAGGGCAGGTTGTTCAGCTTCGCGAACGACAGTTCGGTGTACGTGATGCCACCCTTGGCCTGCTTCACCGCTGTCGTCACTCCGTTCGAGCCGCTACCCGACTGGCCCCCGGGCCACGTCAGCGTCTCGCCGGCGCCGAGTGTCCACGCGCTCCCGGCGGTCGCCTTGAGGAAGCTCGAGAAGATGTTCGTCGTCCCGGACTTGTCACTGCGGTGCACCGGCACGACCTTCGTCGAGGGAAGCTTCGCATCGGGGTTGTCGGCCTTGACCTCCGGGTCGTCCCAGGACGTGATCTTGCCTTCGAAGATGTCCGCGAGGGTCTTCGGGGAGAGCTGGAGGTTGTCGACCCCGTCGAGGTTGTAGGTGATGACGGCCGCACCGGCGGTGATCGGCGTCTCGATCGCCTTGTTGCCCGTGCCGCACCGCTTGTCGGCCGCAGCCTGTTCGGTGTCCTTCAAGTTGGAGTCGGTACCCGCCCAGTCGACGGTTCCATTGCCGAACGCGGTCTTGCCGGCACCTGACCCGGTTCCGGCGTAGGCGAGTGTCGAGCCGCTGCACTTCTCCTGGTAGTCCTTGATCCATTGCAGCTCGATGTTCTGCTGGAAGGTCGAGCCACCTCCGCTGACGTTGCCGGTCGCGCAGAAACTCGTGGTGCTGGCCGAGCTGGACGTCGAGCTCGACGGTCCGGACGAGGTGCTGCTGGTGGAACCAGCGGATGAGTTGCTGCTGCTGCCACACGCGGACAGCGCGAGGGCGCCGCTGGCGACGAGCCCCAGCAGGCCGAGCACGCGGGTCTGACGGGAGACCTTCACGGTCAGGTTCCTCCTAGAAAGGTATGCACAGATCGATGCTGAACAGACCGGACGCTAGGAGCGCGAGACGACCTGCGTCGGTGTGGAAGGTGAACGGCGCGCAAACGAACGGTGGATATTGGGTGCCGCAATTCCTTTGTCACTCTTCGTAATCTCAACCCTCGAATTTGTAACCAAGTCCTCTGACAGTGAGGAGAAATTTCGGCTCACCGGGGGTCGGCTCGATCTTGGCTCGGAGGCGTTTGACGTGGACGTCGAGGGTTTTGGTGTCCCCCACGTAGTCGCTGCCCCAGATCCTGTCGATCAACTGACCCCGGGTCAGGACGCGGCCGGCGTTGCGGAGCAGGATCTCGAGGAGCTCGAACTCCTTCAGGGGCAGGCGTATCGCCTTCCCGCCCACGCTGACGATGTGGCGCTCGATGTCCATCCGCACCGGCCCGACAGCAAGGGTGGCGGGCATGAGCTCCTCGGCGTCGGAGCCGCGCCGGAGCACGGCTTTGATCCGCGCCACGAGCTCGCGCGCGGAGAACGGCTTCGTGACGTAGTCGTCGGCGCCCAGCTCGAGACCGACGACCTTGTCCACCTCGCTGTCGCGCGCCGTCAGCATGATGACCGGCACCGCGCTTCGGGCGCGGAGCTGCCGGCAGACCTCCGTACCCGACAGTCCGGGCAACATGAGGTCCAGCAAGACCAGATCGGCGCCGTGCCGGTCGTACTCCTCCAACGCAGCCGGCCCGGTCTCGGCGACCGAGACCTCGAACCCTTCGCGTTGGAGCATGTAGCGCAGGGTCTCGGAGAACGACTCCTCGTCCTCGACGATCAGCAGACGCGTCATCGACCGTCCGGATTGTCGAAGGCCGGCAGCCGCAGCGTGAAGGTCGCGCCGTTGCTGCCTGCGCTCCACAGGACGACCTCGCCGCGGTGGTTGGCCGCGATGTGCTTCACGATCGCCAGGCCGAGACCGGTTCCCCCGGTCGCGCGCGAGCGAGCCGGGTCCGCGCGGTAGAAGCGCTCGAAGACGCGTTCCTGGTCCGCCTCGGCGATCCCGGAGCCCTCATCGGCCACGCTGACCTCGATCACCGCACCCCGCCGTCGCATCCCGATCGTGACCCTGGTGTGCTCCGGCGAGTACGCGATCGCGTTCTCCACCAGATTCGCGACCGCGGTCGCGAGCTGCGCTTCGTCACCCCAGACGAGCAGGGGCCGCTTGGCGCTGTCGTCCGGAACCACGGCGACACTGATCGCCTTCGCATCGGCCGCGGGCCGATTGCGGTCCACCGCCTCGTGTACGGCGTTCTCGACGGCCGCGGGAGCGAGGTCCTTCTGCGGTTCAGCGCCCTGCAGCCGGGACAGGTCGATGAGCTCCTGGATCAGCGTGCCGAGCCGGGTGGCCTCCTTCGTCATGCGGTGAGCGAAGTGGCGTACCGCCTCCGGGTCGTCGCTGGCCCCGTGCAGCGCCTCGGCGAGCAACTGCATCGCTCCGACCGGGGTCTTCAACTCGTGGCTCACGTTCGCCACGAAATCGCGGCGCACCGCTTCCACCCGGAGCGACTCGGTGACGTCCTCCAGCGCCAGCACGACGTTGTCGTACGGACCGACGGCGCGCGCGCGGGCACGCACACTCGTCCCGCGCTGAACCCGCCGCAATCGGAGTGGAGCGTCGTCCGGCGGGGGCAGCGTGACGTGCTGGGTGACCTCACTGCCAGGACTCGTTCCGTCCCCGCGTTGTGCGCGCGCCTCCGCGGCAAGTACCGCGAGCGCGGGGGGCAGCGCGGATCCGCGCTCGTGAAGTCCGAGCCGTCGGGCCGCGGGATTGGCGAGCAGAACGGTGTCGTCCGGAGCGGAGACGAGGACGGCCGCGGCGATGCTGTCAAGCGCGTCGAGGGCCAGCCGCTCGGACGCGGATATCTCGTCCACGAGCGCGCCAGCCGGGGCGGCACCACGCACACTGTCGGGTCTCCGCCGGAACATCAGTTCCGCCACGAACGCAGGATAGGGGGGTGCCGCGAAGCCCGGTCCCACCGGAAGCGGATCTGGGCGCGACTGTTCACCGACTGGACCGCTGACGTTCACGTCGCGCGGCTTCGGACCTCGGCATCCCGGCTAATGTCGAGATATGCGCACTGCCTACGTCGAGGAACTCGACTCGATCACCGAGTCCCTGGTGCAGATGACCAACCTCGTCGGCTCTGCCATGAACCGGGCGACCACGGCCCTGCTCGACGCGGATCTGACCATCGCCGAGTCGGTGATCACCGCCGACGAGACCGTCGACCTCGTGTATCGCGACGTCGAGGACCGCGCCTTCGACCTGCTCGTCCGGCAGTCTCCGGTGGCCGGCGACGCGCGCGTGATCGTGACCAGCCTGCGCATGGTGGCCGATCTCGAGCGGATGGGCGACCTCGCTCTGCACGTCGCGAAGGTCGCTCGTCGCCGGTATCCCGCGAGCGCGGTGCCTGCGGAGATCCGCGACATCATCTTGGAGATGGGCCAGACCGCGCAGCGGATCGTGACGAAGGCCGGGGCAGTGATCGCCAGCCGGGATCTGGCCAAGGCGGCCGAACTCGAGCGCGACGACGACGCGATGGACGACCTGCACCGTCAGCTCTTCGTAGCGTTGCTCGAGCACGAGTGGAAGCACGGGTTGGAGGCCGCGGTGGACATCACCTTGTGCGGTCGCTACTACGAACGCTTCGCCGACCATGCGGTGTCCGTCGCCCGCCGGGTGACGTTCCTCGTCACGGGCGAGCGCGACGCGTACAGCTCGTCCTGAGAGGGAACTCCGGCCGTTCAGGGGCTCTCGTAGGTGACGTCCGCGGAAGCGCGGGAGAAGCCCATTCGCTCGTACAGCGCCATCGCGACAGGATTGTCGTCATCGACATAGAGGATGACCTGGCCCACCCCTTGCTCGCGCAGATGATGCAAGCCGCGTAACAGCAGCGCCTTGCCCAAGCCGCTGCCCTGCTCGTCGGGGGCGACGCCGATCACGTAGACCTCACCCACCTCGAGGTGTGCCGGATCGGCCGGATGCACCTTCGTCCAGTGGAAGCCCGCCAGCCCGTCGCCGCCGGCTCGTTCGGCCAGGAAGAAGCCGGCCGGTACGAACCACGGTTCGGTTTCCCGGCGGCCCAGGTCCTCGCGCGTCCAGCTGCCCTGCTCGGGATGTGAGGCGAACGCGGCCGCGTTGACCGCAACCCAGGCGTCTTCGTCCCTGCCCACTTCGAACGTGCGCACGGTAATTCCGGCCGGCCATTGCGGCTCCTCGAGCTCCAGCCCGGCCGGGCGGGTGAGCTGCCACAGCACGCGGGAACGTCGGAAGCCGGACTTCGCGGCGAGCGCGGCGGCGGCCTTGCCCTGCCCATGTGCCCACAGACGCAGGTGCCGCGATCCCGCCCGCTCGCGCAGCAGCCGGACCAGCGCGCTGCCGTAACCCTGCCGCCGGTAAGCGGGGTGGACGACGACCTCGGCCCGGGCGGTGAAATCATCGGTGACGTCGAGCTGGGCGTAGCCGGCGAGGTCGTCGTCAGGCGTACGCAGGAGCAGGTGCAACGCGCCGAGGCTGGCCGGATCGCCGAGGTGTAGCAGCACGTGTTCGGACAGTGGGGCGACCCCGTCGGCCTCCTCGGAGGCGGCGACCAGCTCGACGGCCGCGGCGCGCTGCACAGGAGAGAAGGCCGACGTCCAGTACGCCGCGGCGCGCAGCGAATTACCGCCATCAGGATCCGTCACCGATCCTGAGCCGCCGGCTTTCGGCGGTTTGGCGATCGAGGTCACCGCCCCAGCCTAGGCACGGACGTACGCGGGGGACGGTCCTAGCGGGTCGAGACCGGCATTCCGGTGCGCGGCGAGATCACTACGGGACGCTCCATCGGGACGTCGGGAAGAGCGACGACCGCCGGCGTGACGAACTTGTATCCGACATGCCGGACGGTGCCGATCAGCTGCTCGTGCTCGGGCCCGAGCTTGGCCCGCAGCCGCCGCACGTGCACGTCGACGGTGCGCGTACCGCCGTAGTAGTCGTAACCCCAGACCTCCTGGAGGAGTTGGGCCCGCGAGAACACCCGGCCCGGGTGCTGCGCGAGGTACTTGAGCAGCTCGAACTCCTTGAAGGTCAGATCGAGGCCCCTACCGCGGAGCTTGCACGAGTAGGTCTGGTCGTCGATGACGAGCTCGCCCGCCCTGACGACGCCGTCATCGGCGATGTCCGCAGCTGCCGACGAGATACGGCCGAGCAGGAGCCGGAGGCGCGCTTCGACCTCGGCCGGCCCGGCGGTGTGCAGCAGCAGTTCGTCGACGCCCCACTCGGAGCTGATCGCGGCGAGGCCGCCCTCGGTGACGACCGCACCCGCCAGATTGCCGCCGCCCTGGGCGCGGCGGCCACGGCCGCCGTCCGGCTGGCAATCATGGATGCCCTCTCGGCCGCGGCCGACGAGATCACTGCGGCTCTGCTCGAT
>CAXTUZ010000015.1:3617-3942 GCA_964247525.1 uncultured bacterium | reverse complement strand
CGACAAGAACGATGTCGGCGGGCGGTGCATCGAGTAGCGCGGCGGGTTCCGCGGCGCGCACGTGGATGTCATGGCTCAACAGACCCAGCGCCGGAACGATCTCCGTCGAGGGAGCGAGTGACGAGGTGAGAAGAAGTAATACGCCCAAGGGGATCTCCTGCTTCCAAGGTGGGGAAGACGGTGTGGTCAGCGGCTCGCTGGGCGTCGTTGCCGGTGGGCGTCATTGCCGGTCGCCATCACGCAGGGGCCACGTCGTCGTCGCCCGGGGCTGCGTTCGGTGCACTATCAAGCCGGACGATACCGCACTGTCATGCGCGTGTTACCC
>CAXTUZ010000015.1:3175-3500 GCA_964247525.1 uncultured bacterium | reverse complement strand
GCTGTTCGCCGCTGCCCGGGATGCCGCGGGCGTCGCGGCGTACGAGACGGCCGCGGGGCGGCTCGAGGCGGTGCTCGCCGCCGGACCGGCCGGTCTGTCGGCAGTACTCGCGCGGTGCTCGTTCCTGCTCGACGGTGAGCGCGCCACCCGGACCGCCGTGGTTCGCGACGGTGCCACGGTGGATGTGCTGCCCCCCTTCGCCGGTGGATGAGGGTGCGCACGACCCTTCGTCGCCGGGCCCGGGCCGGGGGACGCCGATGACATCATCCACCGTGCCGTTGACCGAATCGCGCGCCTCGGCGGCATCGGTTGGTGGATCGCGATC
>CAXTUZ010000015.1:0-3165 GCA_964247525.1 uncultured bacterium | reverse complement strand
CTGAGCACGACGGGTCGGGCCGGAACCGTCGGAGGCGTGTTCGGACTCCAATGTGTGCTCGGGCTGGGCTGGTTGGCTCTGCTGGGTAGCCGCGCGCGTCCGGCCGGGTTCGCGTTGGCCGGTGGGTGCGCGCTCGCCGCCGATCTCTTGCTGAGCCGGAACCACGCGGAGGTCACCGGCGCGTTGGCCGGCATCGTGGCTGTCGGGCTGTTGCTCGCGGTCGCCTGGCAGCTGGTATGGCGCTCCCGGGTCGCGGTGACCGCCGTACTGACGAGCCACGTCTCGGCCATCCTCGTGGCGAGCGCTCCCTCGTACCTGGTCGCCGTTCGCCATGCGCCGAACGGACGGGATTCGACGCTCGTCGCCCTCCTCACGGTGGCCGCCGGACCGATCCTCGGCGCCGCGCTTACCTACCTCGGGAGTGTGCTGGTGCGGCTGCTTCCGGTTCGATTCCAGGAAAACCACGCGAAACTGGCCATCGACGCGGGAGTTTCCTGGAATCGAACGGCGGGGCCGGCCGGTTGGTTACTCGCCGGCGCCGCAGTCGGGGCCGCTTTCTCGGGTGGAGATGGGGCCGCGCTCGGCGTGGCGGCCGCTGCCGCCGGGGCTCTTGCGGCGCGTCCGGCAAGACCACCTTGCGGGCGGCCCCGGTGCGGTTCCTGCTGCCGCTGTCGGTGAGTGCGCCGGTGGCGTACGGGCTCAGCCGGGTGCTGTTCGGGTGATACGCCGGGTCTTGGCCGTCGTCGTCGTCGCGCTGGTTCTCTGCGCGGTGGTGGGTGACCGGCTGGCGGCCTCGGCGGCCCAGCGGGCGGTGGCGATCAAGGCGCGAGACGCGGCCCTGTTACGCACGAACCCCCGGGTGAAGATCACTGGGTTCCCGTTCCTGACCCAGGCCGCTCGCGGCAAGTACGACAAGATCACCGTCACCACGCACGACATCCATCGCGGCGGCCTCCGGCTGGACACGGTTGCGGCAACGTTCTACGGCGTGCACGTCGGTCTCGGCTCTGCGCTCGCCGGCAAGGTGCGGTCGGTACCGATCGACCGGAGCACCGGACATCTGCTTGTCACCGCGACCGACCTCAATGCGTTTCTCGCGGCGCGGAAGGTCAGCGTCAACATAGTGGGGACGAGTCTGTCGGTGTCGGCGCAGCCACTGCTCGGCGGCCGCCGGGTCGCGGTCAACGGCAACTACACCGTCACGGTCTCCGGTCGCGATCTGGTGTTCACGCCCGTGCCGGGGTCGTTGCAGTCCGGCGGGGTTCCGCTTCCGGCGGGGAGCGTGGCGGCCGCGTCGAGCGCGCTCAGCCTGCGCGTTGACACCGGCGTCCTGCCGTTCGGCCTGACGTTGCGCCAGGTCACGCTGACCGACGACGGCCTCGACGTCAGCGCGACCGCGACCGGACTGGTCGTCTCCGTCCCGGCGGACGCATCCCGGGTCTCGCCCTCGTCCTGACCGGCCGTGCCGGCAGCAGGCGCTTGGCGGTCTGCTGGACTACCGCGGGGGGTGTAGGTACGGTGGGTGGCATGGAACTCGTGCGGCGGAGGGCAGTCGATTTCTGCCGCGTCAGCACGTGCCTGTGTTGTTCCTGACGCCCCGGACCCTTTTCCCGTCCGCGCGCAGGAGCGTTGTTCTGCTCCAGCGAGACCGCTGCTGCCGCTAGGCGCGGCCGGCCGGCGCGCGGACAACCCACACAGAAAGCACCACAATGAGTCGTCAGGAAACCGTTATCGGTGGGACGGTGCTCGCCGCCGGCAAGCCCGTCGAGGGCGCGTACGTCCGTCTGCTCGATGAGACCGGTCAATTCACCGCCGAGGTGGTCACCAGCCCTCGGGGTGCATTCCGGTTCTTCGCGGCACCGGGTTCGTGGACGTTGCGCGCGCTGTCGGACAAGGGGCCCGTCGAGTCGGCGATCCGGGCCGAGCTCGGAGCCCCTGCCCTCGTCGAACTGGCGGTTTGAGCCGCTAGTAGACGAGCGCCTGGGCACCTTCGGCCAGCGCCTCGCCGAGGAAGGCTTGGGCCCCCCCTAGCCCGACGCCGGGAATCAGGTCGTTCTCACCCAGTGCGCGGCGCGCCGCGCACTGGGTGCACACGGTGATCCGGCCGCCTTCGAGGATCGCGTCACGAAGGTCGGCCAAGGGTGCCGAGTACGGCAGCGAGAAGTCCTCGGCCTTGCCGGGAAGCGCGAACCAGGTCGCCTCACCGGTGAGCCAGAGCGAGGTCGGGACACCTGAGGCAACTCCGAGCGAGGCCACAGTGAAGGCCTGCGAGCACCGTTCGGGAGCCTCTACCCCGGCGGTGACCTTCACGATCAGGGACCTGCTCACCCGGTCACCCTAAGGGATCGCGCCGCGGCGTCCCCACGGCGGAAGCCCGGGTCCGTACGCTGGTGCGGTGGATGTCATCGTCCTGGTCGTCACCCCGATCCTGGTTCTCCTCGCGTTCGCGGGCCTGCTGGGTTACGCCGGATTCCGCCTGTTCTCGCGCTGATGTTCGAGATACCGCAGGACTTGGAGCCAGCCCTCATCCCGTTGGCCTTCCTGATCGGCAACTGGGTGGGCGGCGGCGTCGGGGCCAAGGACGTCCCATTCACCCAACGCCTCGATATCGCTCCGGTGCCGGGGCAGGCCGTCCTTTCGCACGTGTCGACCGCGAAGGGCGAGGACGGCCGGACGCACACCGAACTGGGCTTCTGGCGCCCCGGGGAGGACCTCACTGACGTCGAGTTCCTCGCCGTCGACGCCGGGGGCTTCCTGCACGTCTCGTACGGATCGGTCGACGGGTACCGGATCGACCTCGGATCCGATGCAGTTGTCCGTACACCGACCGGTGACCGGGTGTCCGCGATTCGGATCCTTTACGGCCGGGTCGAGGGGGATCTGGCGTACGCGACGGATCGCGCCGGCGAGGACCGCGGCTGGGCGACGCACGCGTCCGCGCGGCTCCGTCCCGCCTGAACCCGTCCCGGACAGAAAAAGCCCCCGGGCGCTTCCACCGCGGATGCGGCGGGCCGAGTGGACGAGTTCGGCACCCGGGGGTTCGGTGACTACCAGGTTCTCGCGAGCCGAAGGGTTCGTGAGAGCGTCCCTGCGTGGCTAGCGGGCAGCCACCTCACGCGTCCGATGTCTATGCACTAGCGGACCACCTCCCTTCCCGTGTACCTC
>CAXTUZ010000014.1:2839-21729 GCA_964247525.1 uncultured bacterium | reverse complement strand
ACTCGACGCCACGAATCGCGTGCGCGCCCAGAAACGCCAGTTCGGGGCGTACGTCGGTGGGCGCGCGGCAGGGCAGCCGGACTTCGATCTCCTCGTACGCGACGCTGCCGGTGGAGCGGTGATGGGTGACGCGGTCCCGAAGTTGTAGGGGAGTCGCGGCGTAGATCGCCCGGAGGGTCTCGTTGCACTGGCGGATACTCCCGAAGCCTGCAGCGAAACTGATCTCCGCGACGCTCAGTTCCGTCGTCTCGAGGAGTAGTCGACCCGTGCGCGCGCGTTGCGCTCGCGCCAGGCTGACCGGGCCGGCGCCCAGCTCGCTGGGCTGGTCTCGGCGCAGTTGACGAGGCGAGTAACCGAGCCGTCCGGCGAGCCCGCTCACCCCGTGCCGGTCGACCACGCCGTCCTCGATCAGCCTCACCGCGCGACTCGCTACGTCCGCGCGGAGATCCCAGTCGGGCGAGCCGGGGGCGCAGTCCGGCCGGCAACGCTTGCACGCGCGGTACCCGGCCTGTTGTGCGGCCGCGGGGGTGCGGACGAAACTCACATGCGCGCGGCGCGGCCGCCTGGCGGGGCAAGAAGGCCGGCAGTAGATGCCGGTCGAATGCACCACCGTGACGAACCGTCCGTCGAAGCGCTGATCGTGCCCGGACAGGGCCGCGTAGCACGCGTCAAAATCGAGGCCCACATCGTGCGGCGGGAGCCGCGTCCGTGTTTTCGGTGTCGTCGGTGTCTTCGGTGCTGGTGCGGGTCGGGTTGCAAGCACGACCAGACTCTTACATCCGCCTGGGACATTCGCTGGCGGATTTCGGCCTTCGCGCTCGAGCTGGGAAAACGTCCGGAATCGACCTCCTCTCCAGAATCGAACGCCGGCGTGTCCTGGTGCGGATCGAACATCTGTTCGGCTACGGTGTGGACACCGTGACGGGTGTCCACAGTTCTTCCGGTTGGACCGATTTGGTCGTACCCGGGGCCTAGCGTCATCGCCGATCGTCACGGCCGACGAGGAGACCACTGGAGGGCGTCATGGCAACAGCAGCAGACCGCATGGCTTCGCAGCGCGCGGGCACACCAGCGGGGCATTCGGTGTCCGACCGGGCGAAGGCGCTCGAAGCGGCGCTTGCACAGATCGACAAGCAGTACGGCAAAGGCTCGATCATGCGACTGGGCGACGATGTCCGACCGCCTATCCAGGTGATCCCCACCGGGTCGATCGCTTTGGATGTCGCACTCGGCATCGGGGGGTTGCCCCGAGGCCGGGTCGTGGAGATCTATGGTCCGGAATCCTCCGGTAAGACCACGGTTGCTCTGCATGCCATCGCCAGCGCGCAAGCCACGGGTGGGATTGCGGCGTTCATCGACGCCGAGCATGCGCTTGATCCGACGTACGCGAAGGCGCTCGGTGTGGATACCGACGCCTTGCTGGTTAGTCAACCCGATACCGGCGAGCAGGCGCTCGAGATCATGGACATGCTGATCCGCTCGGGCGCCCTCGACATCGTGGTGATCGACTCGGTGGCGGCGCTCGTGCCACGTGCGGAGATCGACGGTGAGATGGGGGACAGCCACGTGGGTCTGCAGGCTCGGCTGATGAGCCAGGCGCTGCGAAAGGTCACCGGGGCGCTCAATACCTCTGGTACGACGGCGATCTTCATCAACCAGCTGCGTGAGAAGATTGGGGTGATGTTCGGCAGCCCCGAGACGACGACCGGCGGAAAGGCGTTGAAGTTCTACGCCTCGATTCGTCTCGATGTACGCCGGATCGAAACTTTGAAAGACGGCACCGAAGCGATCGGGAACCGGACCCGGGTCAAGGTCGTCAAGAACAAGCTTTCGCCGCCATTCCGGCAGGCGGAGATGGACATCGTGTACGGACAGGGCATCAGCCGCGAAGGTGGCTTGATCGACATGGGTGTCGAGCAGGGATTCGTCCGCAAGTCCGGTGCCTGGTACACCTACGACGGCGATCAACTCGGTCAGGGGAAGGAGAACGCACGCCAATTCTTGCGCGACAACCCTGATCTGGCTGATGAGATCGAAAGGAAGATCAAGGAAAAGCTCGGGATCGGTCCGCAACTCTCTGTCGTCCTTCCGGACGATCTGGCCGGCGAAGCGCTTGCGCCGATGCCGGTGGACTTCTGACCGGCGTCCGCCACCTCCGTCTCGTTCCTGAGCCGCCAGACGGACCCGACGCTCGCTTCCAGTTCGCCCACACCGTGGCGCTACGCGCACTGACTGGAAAAGCTCGAAGCCGCAGCGAACTCGCCGAGATTTTGCGTCGGCGCGGTTTCGAGGGTGAGCTGGCTTCGGAGGTGCTGCGATGTCTCGAGGGGGTCCGGCTCATCGACGATGAGGCTCTCGCGCGGCATCTAGTCGAACACTCTGCTGGTGACAGGGGTGCCTCCGCGCTTCTCGCGCTGTTGTATCGGCGCGGAATCGACCACGCCTTGGCGCAAAGAGTGCTGGCAAGCACGCCAACCCGGCCGGGCGCCGCTACCCGCGTCCTCGAGCGTCGGTGGTCCGCTCTTCGCTCCCTTCCCGAACCGGTCGCGTTGCGCCGAGCGCAAGGTTTGCTCGCCCGGCGCGGGCTCGATTCGGCAGATGCGGGGGCGATCCTCGCGGATCTACGCCAGCAAGAGAGCCGCGAGGGTCAACATTGCAGCGGTGATTAGTTCGTCGTGAGGCCAAGTCGCGGAACCCCCGGCGGCTCGAAGCCGAAAACCTGCCCGTAGAACGAGAGCTCTGACTCAAGTGCGTTGATGATCGAATCGGCTTTGCGAAAGCCGTGCTGCTCACCTTCGTACGCGAGATATGCGTGCGGAATTCCCTTGCGCGCCAAGGCATCTCGGAACATCTCCGACTGGGAAGGCGGTACGATCTTGTCATCCAGCCCTTGCAGGAGGAGCACCGGACACGACACATCGTCGACGTGAGACAGCGGCGCGCGTTCGTCGTAGCGCGCCCGCGCCTCCGGCAGCGGGCCGATCAGCCCGTCGAGGTAGCGCGACTCGAAGTCATGGGTGTCCTGGGCGAAGTGCACGAGCTCCGCCACCCCGTAGTAGGACGCTCCAGCCCCGAAGACATCCGAGAAGACCAGCGCCGCGAGAGTCGTCCAGCCGCCCGCGCTGCCCCCGCGAATTGCGAGCCGAGCGAGGTCCGCCTCGCCCGCTTCGGCGAGGGCGAGCGCTGCGGCTACGCAGTCCTCGACGTCGACGACGCCCCATTGACCCCGAAGGCGCTCGCGATAAGCCCGGCCGTATCCGGTCGAACCCCCGTAGTTCACATCAACGACCCCGAGTCCACGACTGGTGAAGTAGGCCTTGGTGAGATCGAGGGTGGCAAAGGACTGCGCGGTGGGGCCGCCGTGGACGAACACCACGTAGGGCGGACGTTCGCCGACCGGCCCCACGAAATCCGGAGAGGTCGGCGGATAGACCAGCGCATGTACTTCGCGTCCCTGAGGCCCGCGGAACGTGCGAGGTTCGGGCAGCGGCAGATACGCAGGCTCGGG
The DNA here is from genome assembly GCA_964247525.1 of uncultured bacterium. GTDB lineage: Bacteria > Actinomycetota > Actinomycetes > Mycobacteriales > CAJCIY01 > DASYGP01. The sequence goes on along the minus strand of CAXTUZ010000014.1, from coordinate 18,221 downwards.
AACGCGCTCGAGTTCCTCGCGGACGATGTCGACCTCGCCCGAGCGGGTGTCGATCCACACCACCGCGCCTGCTCGGTCAGGCCCGTGAGCCACCGAAAGGACCCGTTCTCCGCTGGCCGCGAGGACCGGCCTGAACACGGTGTACGGCGTCGGGAGCCCGGAAAGTGCCCCGGTGTCCGGATCGAGCGTGCTCAGCACTCGCTGATCGGTGCCATGAATCACGGCGATCTTCCCGGACTCGAGCGGGAGATAGCTCCGGAAGCCCAATTGCCACAGGGGTTCCGCGAACTCTTCCGAGCGCGGGCAGAGGGCGGTGAGTTCGCCGCTGCTCACCTCGACCCGGTAGAGGTTCCACCATCCGCTGCGGTCGCTCAGGACGTACAGCGCACTCTCGCCCGTCCATTCCGGCGCAAGCACCGACTCTGCCGTGCCGCCGAGCACCTCGACGACGTCGCCGGTCCTCAGGCGGCCTGTCGCGTCTGTGCCGTGCAGGGTCGTGACGAACAGGCGGGTGCCGTCCCACGGCATCTGCGGGTGTTCCCAGCCGATCCAGGCAAGCTTCCCGCCGTCCGGCGAGATCCGCGGATACGCAAGGAAGTGACTGCCGCTCATCACCTCGACGACGTCTCCGCCGCCGTCGAGCGGCACCGCCACGATGGCCCGCTCGACGCGGTCGCCGGTCGCTCGCTCGCGTACGCACCACACGCTGTCACCCCCCGGACCCGCGACGAGGTCGGCGAAGCGGTCACCCTGCGACTCCGCCGGCTCGGGGGTCAGCGCAACCGGGTCGGCCCCGAGTTCGAGCAGGTAAAGGCGTTGGTCATCCCAATGGGCAAAGACGACCGCTCTCCCGCCGCGTACCGGCAGCCAACACGAACCGCCGTACTCGTGCACCCGGGTGCGGGCGTTCCAGCCCGGCGGCAGGACGTCGATCTGCGCGCCATCTGCGCTGCGCCGCACGATCGCGGTCCGGCCGCCCTCGCCCGGCCGCCCCTCCGACCACCAGGTCTCGTCCCCGACCGCGGCGGCGGATCCGAGGCGGACACCCGCGCGGGCCACATCGGCGGCAGAGATCGGTGAGCTCCAGGAACCGTAGGGCGCACTGTGCGGCATAGTCCTATCATCGCCGGCCGTACCCGGCCGGGGTTCGTAGACTGGGCCCATGCACACCGGTACGTACGAGATCCGCACGTACGGGTGCCAGATGAACCAGCACGACTCCGAGCGGATCGGTGGAGTGCTCGAGGCGAGCGGGTGGACTCCCGCCGCGCCCGGTGCCGGCGCGGACCTCGTTGTGTTCAATACCTGCGCCGTTCGGGAGAACGCGGACAACCGGCTGTACGGCAATCTCGGGCACCTTGCCCCGATCAAGGCGGAGCGACCGGGAATGCAAATCGCGGTGGGTGGGTGCCTCGCCCAGAAGGACGGCGCCACCGTCACCTCGCGCGCGCCCTGGGTCGACGTGGTGTTCGGTACCCACAACCTCGGTGCGCTGCCCGCGTTGCTCGAGCGGGCGCGCGCTGAGCAGGAGTCACAGGTCGAGCTGCTGGAAGCGCTCGAGACCTTTCCGTCGGCGTTGCCGGCACGCCGGGAATCGACCTACAGCGCCTGGGTCTCCATAAGTGTGGGCTGCAACAATTCGTGCACCTTCTGCATCGTGCCGAGCCTGCGCGGGGTGGAACGCAACCGCAGGGCCGGTGAGATCCTCGCCGAGATCGACGCGCTCGTAGGCCAAGGCGTCCTCGAGATCACGCTCCTCGGTCAGAACGTCAACTCCTACGGATCGGATCTCGGCGACCGAGGGGCGTTCGCTTCACTCCTGCGCGCTTGCGGATCGATCGAAGGACTCGAACGCGTCCGCTTCACGAGCCCCCATCCCCGTGACTTCACCGACGACGTCATCGACGCCATGGCGCAGACGCCGAACGTGATGCCTCAGTTGCACATGCCGCTCCAGTCGGGCTCCGACCGGATACTGCGGGCAATGCGTCGCTCGTACCGGGCGCAGCGTTACCTCGGAATCGTCGACCGCGTACGCGCCGCCCTCCCGGCGGCCGCAATCACGACCGACATCATCGTTGGCTTTCCCGGCGAGACCGAGGCCGATTTCGCGCAGACGCTCGATGTCGCCGAGGCAGTCGGATTCGCGGGCGCCTTCACCTTTCAGTATTCGCCCCGTCCCGGTACGCCTGCGGCGCGACTACCCGATCAGGTGCCCGCACCCGTGGTGAAAGAACGGTACGGACGACTGATAGAACTCGTCGAGCGTTGCGCGCTCGAACAGAACCGCGCTCTGGTCGGACAGCAGGTCGAGGTGCTCGTCGGGGTGGGAGAGGGACGCAAAGACGTTGCCACCCAGCGGGTTTCGGGACGCGCGCGTGACGGTCGGCTCGTTCACCTGCATGCGCCGGAGGGCGTCCGGCCCGGCGATGTCGTGGAGACCACCGTGACGTACGCGGCCCCGCACCACCTTGTCGCCGATCTGCCGCCCCGCTCCCACCGCCGTACGCCTGCCGGCGACGCCTGGGAGGCGGGTTCGACCGTGAGCACCGAGCCGACGACTGCCCGCGCCTCGATCGCTGCCGCTCCGGCGCGAACGCTGCTCGGAATGCCTCGGGTCGGCGCCGGTCGGTAGTGCTCGTCGCCGCGGCGGTGGTGCCGAACCCCCCGCTTCTCGTACCCGTCGTGGCCGGCGAACTCGCGCCGGACCTCGAAGCCTGCCGTGTCGCGTGCGGGAAGGTCATCGGCGCGCTGCTCGACGCGCGGCTCGACCTGTTGGTCGTCATCGGCGGCGGAGCGACGCGCCGAGAACACGACCGGGATGCAGTCGGATCGCTGCGGCCGTATGGGGTCGACGAACTCCTGGGTCTCGGGTCCGGTCCGCGCGCGTTGCCACTCTCCCTGGGTGTGGCTCGTTGGCTGCTCGGGCCAGCGCCGCTACCGCCGCTTGCCCTGTACGAGATTCGCCGGTCGGAAACTACTTTTCGATGTGCCGCCCTCGGCCAGGAATTGTCTGACCGGGGCGCCAGGGTTGGTCTGCTCGTCGCAGCGGACGGATCCGCGTACCCCTCGCAGACGCCGGTCGGCGACGACGGACGCGGCGGGGCTTACGACGAGCGGTGGACGGCCGCTCTCGAGCACGGAGACGGCACTGCCCTGCTCGACCTCGATCCGGCGGATGACACCCCGCTGTGGGTTGCGGGCCGCGCGGCCTTGCAGGTGCTCGGGGGCGCCCTCGTCGCCAGCGGAGGCGATTGGGCGGGCGAGCTTGCTTGGCGCGGTGCCCCGTACGGAGTGGGATACGCGGTGGCTGCATTGCGCAGGCAATGAGCCCGCTGGTGGGGCCACGGGTGATTGCGCTGGTCGGACCGACGGCAACGGGCAAGACCGACCTCGCGATGCGGATCGCCGCGGATCTCGACGGCGAGATCGTCAACGCTGACGCGATGCAGCTCTACTGCGGCATGGACATCGGTACGGCGAAACCGACCGCGGCACAGAGAGATTCGATTCCGCATCATCTTCTCGACCTGTGGCCAGTGAACGAGCCGGCGAGTGTCGCGGCCTATCAGCGCCGCGCAGTCCTTGCCACCGAACAGATCCATGCGCGCGGGCGCCGGGCGATCGTCACCGGCGGGTCCGGGCTCTATCTTCGGGCCCTCCTCGACGACCTTCGGATACCTCCGACGGATCCGGATGTCCGCCGGGCGTTCGAGCAGGAACTCGGCGAGATGGGTCCGAAGGCACTGCACGACCGCCTCACCCGGCTGGATCCAGCGGCTGCCGCGGCAATCTTGCCTTCGAACGGCCGCCGGGTGGTGCGCGCGCTTGAAGTCGTCCACCTCACCGGTTCGTTCAGCGCGACCCTTCCCACTGGACGCTACCGGTGGCCGGACACCGTGCAGGTGGGTCTCGACCGCAGCGACCTCGACGCTCGGATCGACATCCGGGTACGGGAGATGTTCGCGAAGGGGCTCGTCGAGGAGGTCCGATCGCTTGAGCAGATCGGGCTGCGCGGATCGCCGACCGCGTCGAAGGCGCTCGGGTACGCACAGATTCTCGCCGACCACGATCCCGCGATCGCCGCGGCCGCCACGGCCGCAGCCACCCGGCGGTTCGCCCGCCGCCAGAGATCCTGGTTCCGGCGGGACAGCCGTATCACCTGGTTCGTCGACAACGCGGCCGGCGCTGCCGGCGATATCCGCGACCTCGCGTACCGGTCGTAGTCGATCGGGGACACGCACCTACGCTGAGCAGGTGCGTTTCGCCAAGGGACACGGGACCGGCAATGACTTCGTCCTTGTGCCCGACCCTGATGGGGTCGTGCGCCTTGCGCCCGTCGCGGTACGGGCGTTGTGCGATCGGCGCCGCGGCATCGGCGGGGACGGGTTGCTGCGTGTGGTCCGTACCGCAAAGGTGGCGGAAGCTGTGCACTTGGCGGCCGAGGCGGAGTGGTTCATGGATTATCACAACGCGGACGGCACGACCGCGGAGATGTGCGGGAACGGAATCCGGGTGTACGCGCGGTGGTTGCTCCGCGAACAGCTCTGGAATGGTGCCCGGACCCTCGGTGTCGCGACTCGAGACGGGGTGAAGTCGGTTCGGCTCACGGCTGGCGGAACGGTATGCGTGGACATGGGTGCACCACGGGTCGTGAGTGGCAGCCGAACCGTACGCGTCGCCGACCGTATGTACGCAGGAACGGAAGTCTGGATGGGTAATCCGCACGTGGTGGTGCGCGTCGAAGATCTCGAGGACGCCGGGCCCCTCGTCGACGCGCCGGATGTTGCACCGCACCTGGAGACGAACGTCGAGTTCGTCGTCGCCTCGACCGATACTGCCTTCGCGATGCGGGTGCACGAGCGCGGTGCGGGCGAGACGCAGTCGTGCGGTACCGGGGCCTGCGCCGCCGCGGTGGCGATGGCGTCCTGGGCCGGCCACTCGTCGGGTCAGTGGGAGGTGGAGGTGCGCGGCGGTCGGCTTGAGGTCGATTGGGACGGGACGACCGTCCGCTTGAGCGGGCCCGCCGACGTCGTGGCCGAGGGCACCCTCGATCCTGTTTTTCTCGAGCAGGTAGGCCTGGAGGGGTAATCCGTTCGCCGTACGTGCTCTGCCGTGGCACGCTAGGGGAGATGACACAGGTCCCCGCGCCGAGCCCGCACGAGTCCGCCGGAGCTGCCGAGATCGAGTTGACCGGACAGCTGGAGCCGCTTTCCGATTCGGATCTACGCGCCGAGATGGCGCTCGAGGACCGGCAGTCACTGCGGCGGGTCGCGGGCTTGACGACCGAGCTCACCGATGTCACCGAGGTTGAGTACCGCCAGCTCCGGCTTGAGCGCGTCGTGCTGATCGGGGTCTGGACGCGCGGGTCGCTCCTCGACGCCGAGAACTCGATGGCCGAGCTCGCCGCGCTCGCCGAGACGGCCGGCTCCCAGGTCCTCGATGCACTCATGCAGCGCCTCGACAAGCCCAGCCCCGCGACGTTCGTCGGCTCAGGAAAGGCGAAGGAGTTGCGCGATGTCGTCGCCGCGCACGGAGCGGATACGGTCGTGTGTGACGGCGAGCTCACCCCGGGTCAGCTGCGACAGCTCGAAGAGGTCGTCAAAGTCAAGGTCATCGACCGTACGGCACTGACCCTGGACCTCTTCGCGCAGCATGCACCGTCGGCGGAGGGCAAGGCGCAGGTCGAACTGGCGCAGATGACGTACATGCTTCCGCGCCTTCGGGGGTGGGGCGAGTCGATGTCGCGACAGGCCGGTGGCCGGGTTGCGGGTGGCGGCGGCATCGGAACCCGTGGGCCCGGTGAGACCAAGATCGAGACCGACCGGCGGCGCCTTCGTTCACGGATGAGCAAATTGCGGCGGGAGATCGTGGCGATGTCGACGGTCCGGGAGACCAAGCGGCACCGGCGGTCGGCCTCGGGCGTGCCGGCGATCGCGATCACCGGATACACCAACGCCGGCAAATCTTCCCTGCTGAACAGGCTCACCGGTGCCGGTGTTCTGGTCGAGGACGCCCTGTTCGCTACGCTCGATCCCACCGTGCGGCGCGCGCAGCTCGCCGACGGGCGCCTGGTAACGCTCGCCGACACGGTCGGCTTCGTTCGACACCTGCCGCATCAGCTCATCGAGGCGTTTCGTTCCACGCTCGAAGAGGTAGCTGAAGCGGACCTCGTCGTACACGTCGTCGACGGCTCCCATCCCGATCCGGAGTCGCAGATCTCGGCGGTCCGCGAGGTGCTGGGCGACATCGATGCGGGCGTGTTGCCCGAGCTTGTCGTCGTCAACAAGATTGATGCGGCCGACGAGGACGTGCTGACCCGGTTGCGCCGGGTCGAACCAGGGGCGGTCTTCGTCTCCGCCAGGTCCGGAGCCGGAATGGACGAGTTTGCTCGCCGGCTCGCTGAGCACGTCCCGCATCCCGAAATCGAGATCGTTGCGGTTGTGCCCTATGCAGATGCGGCGCTCGTGGCCCGAGTCCACCGAGAAGGTGAAGTGCTCGACGAGCAGCACACCGCCGCGGGCACCCGTCTGCATGCTCGGGTTGGGGCCGCTCTCGCCACCGAACTCAGCCGCCATGTCGTCACCGCGGTCGGCTGAGTGACCCTCGTCACTGCCCATCGGGGCGGGGGAGAGGTCGCGCCGCGCGGGTCGTGGGAGGCATATCAGGATTCGGTGGCTCTGGGCGTCGACCTCGTCGAGGTCGACGTCCGGCGCGCGCCCGATGGCGAGTTCGTCTGTGCGCACGACGCTGTCACCGGGGGGGAGCCTCGGTTAAAGGACGTGCTCGCGCTTGCCGCCGACGGCGCCATTGGGTGTCACGTTGACCTCAAAGAGGCCGGTTACGAGGCGGAGCTCGTCGATCTCGTGTCGGGATACGGGCTTCCGCGGGTGTGGTTCACGACAGGAGACGACCTTTCGGTCGCCGCGTTGCGATCAGCAGGAGGAAACGCGCTGCTGACGCTGGGCCCTGATTTCGCGGGGCGGCCCCTTCATGAGGTGATTCGCGAAGCATGGCGCGCGGCCGTTCCCTTCGGACGTATTCGGCGCTGCGGTGCCCGTGGAGTGGCAGCCCAGTTTCGGTTGGCGTGGCCAGGGCTTCGGTGGTGGTGCGGAAGAAACGGCCTTGATGTTCTGGTTTGGACCGTGAATGACGACCGACGCCTACGCCGGTTCTCCCGAGCACGCGGAGTGAATGCCGTGGTGACGGACCGCCCACGTAGGGCCCTGTCGTTGCGCTGAGCAAAGATATCCACAGGCAAATGTCCGGAAACGCTGCGAGGCGACGACCTCCCGCCTATCGTCGTGCGCGTGGGGGGCCGGGTACTGACCGCTGCCGTTGTCGCGGGAGCAGTATGTGCGTTGGCGGCGTGTGGCACCGGCAATGCGGCCACTGATGGACCGTCACCGGTCCCGATTACCGGCACGATGCCGACTACCGCCCCTCCGAGTCACTCACCGACGGAATCTGTTTCGGCTGACCCTGGGGCAGTAGGCATCGATCCCAACTCCGACGCGGCGATCCTCGCTGCTGCGACGGGTTACTTGAAAGCACTAGAAAAAGCTGCTAACAGCGCGGACTTCGCACCGTTTGATGCTGTATCAACTGCGACCTGCAACTGCCGAAACGGTGTTCACGAGGTCATTCAATACCTTCAACAGAACAAACTGCACGAAGATATCTCTTATAGATTTGACACCGTTCCGAAAGTCACATCGAGGAATATGACCCGCGCAGAAGCACATATAGAATTCTCGAGTCTGCCTTACGGAGTCCTTGACCAAAGTGGGATACGTGTCGCCGAAAAGCCAGCCGATCATGGCAAGTTCCTACTCATATTTACGAGGGGGGCGGACCGTTGGCTCGTCGAAGCAATCGCTACGGAGTAGCCTTTGTTGCGGCTATTGTGATGATCGTGCTAGACCTACATATCGCCTACGCTGCTGCTCCGTCGGGTCCGACTGACCTAGGTGGAACTCAATCGCGCTCTCTATCCGATGGAAGGGTCGTTAGAGGCTGGATCTTGACGAAAAGCTCGCCTGTTCCCGCACGTCTTTCGGTTGCAAATAGTGGATGCGGCGGTTGTACGTGGTTGATCTTTCGGCAATGTTCCGACGGTGTGCCAGGAGTAGCGAGCCCGGAAGGCACCAATTGTCAGGGACCGGACGTGAGTTGCGGCCCAGCGGAAGCTCGCAACTGGATCTACTTCTCACCCGATCCGGGAACACCGCGTAAGGTCGTAGCCTCGTATTGCTACTTGCCGACACAGAGCGAGCTGATATCCGCGGACACGGTCGTGCCGGATGCTCGTAGGTATGCGGATCAGGTGTCGGTCGACAAACCGCAAATTCGTACCTGGCCGCCTGGTAACAAAACGCTCGTCAATTTTCCCACATTCCTTGCGGTCAGCGCGACCGACTCTGCATCGAGCAACTTCGGAGGTCAGGGTTACACAATGCGGCTCCGCGTAGCCGCCGCAGAATACCTTTGGGATTTTGGTGATGGCGCCACAATCCGAACCAACGGACCAGGTGCTCCTCCACCCCAGGGGCCTGTTCACCACACCTACCGTCAATCTGGCCCAGAGACGATCACCGCGACTGTCGAGTACGGCGCGACGTATTCCTTGGTCACTCCTTTTGGCACGATCGGTCCGCTCGAAGTTCCGGGCGGACCCGTGCGCTCGCTCCCTGTCTCGGAAAACGTGCTCGTTCAGGAGTCGATCGCCACGCTAACGAAATAGCGGCTAGACCTTCCTCAAAACGGACACCACGCGGCCAAGGATGAGTGCATCGTCGCCTGGGATGGGCTCGTAGGCATCGTTGTTGGGCAGCAGCCACACGTGGCCGCCACGCTTCTTGTACGTCTTCACGGTTGCCTCGCCATCAATCATGGCCGCTACGATCTCGCCGTTCTCGGCAGTTTGCTGCTGGCGGACTACCACCCAGTCGCCATCAGCAATGGCGACATCGACCATCGAATCGCCAACGACCTTCAGGAGAAATAGGGTTCCACTACCGACGAGCGCGCGCGGCAGCGGGAAGACGTCTTCGATGGCTTCTTCGGCAAGAACCGGCGATCCCGCCGCAATACGTCCGACGACCGGGACGTACGCAGGCGGGGGGCGCTCAGAGACATCATCGACCGAGTCCTTGGGCGGGAGAACCTCCACGGCTCGCGGACGGTGTGGATCGCGGCGCAGGTATCCCTTGTTCTGCAACACCTTCAACTGATGGGCGACGGAGGACGAAGAAGTAAGTCCTACAGCTTCGCCGATCTCGCGGACGCTTGGTGGATAGCCACGTGCGGCAACCGCGTCCCGAATGACTTCCAGCACTTTGCGCTGACGGGGCGTAAGCCCCGAGGCATCAGCAGGACCGTCGGGGAGGCCGTGGACGGTGGCGCGATCAGGGGACGCAGCGGGAATGGATCTGGAGCTTGTCCGACGAGCAGGCTTGTCGATCATGAGGGTGACGTTAGCCCGCCTTCGTGACCGAATCAAACATGTGTTCGATGAGACGCTGGCGTGTCGCCAGCTTTTGTCAGAGCCTCCGGGTAGAACGTTCGTACAGGCGTTCGATCGAACACCTGTGCGCTTATCGCGTGACCGCGTTCTCGGAGGTGTTTCATGGCTGCTCGTCTGCAGACCGTTGCGCAGTTCGGCCCCGCTCCGCTCAGTCTCACCCGTCGTGGACGGGTCGTGATCGTCGTTGCCGCGCTCATTCTCATATGTGCGGTGCTCAGCATCCTCCGGATGACAGCGAGTCAGGCCGGCGCCAGCACGCGCACGGCTGTCGTGCAGCCTGGCGACACGTTGTGGTCTGTGGCCACCGCACTCGAACCTGAGCACGATCCACGCGTCGTCGTCGCGCAGATCGAAGCGATGAACCACCTCGACACCAGCCAACTGGTCCCCGGCATGCAACTTCGGCTGCCGGGTTGAGCCGCCTTTAGGTGCACGGTCGAGATTTCGTCCCGACATGCCGAAGGAATCTTGCGTCGTCCGGCGACGAGGCACTACGGTTCCGTACTGCATCTAGTACTTACATGGGTGTAACTTATCCACATCTTGTGGACAGATCATCCACACGGTTTCCACCGACAGTCCGAAGTTGTTCACAGGTCCATTGATCGAGGAGGTGATCGTCGGTGCGTTGCCCCTTCTGCCGCGTAGGCGACAGTCGCGTCCTCGACAGCCGCGACACCGAGGACGGTGCGGCCATTCGGCGCCGCCGCAGCTGCCCTGAGTGCGGACGACGCTTCACGACGATGGAGACGCTCTCGTTGCAGGTACGGAAGCGCAGCGGCGCACTCGAGCCCTTTAGCCGCGACAAAGTCGTCGCCGGAGTCCGGAAGGCATGTCAGGGGCGTCCGGTCGGGGAAGATGCGCTCGCGCTGCTTGCTCAGGAAGTCGAAGAGAGCATCCGGTCCTCGGGTACCTGTGAGCTTCCGGCTCACGAGGTGGGGTTAGCGATCCTCCAACCTTTGCGCATCCTCGACGAGGTCGCCTATCTGCGCTTCGCCTCGGTGTATCGCTCGTTCGACTCGTTGGCCGACTTCGAAGACGAGATTGCGGCACTCCGGATTACCGCTTCAGCCGACGAACCCTGGATCGACGCGCCGTCGCTGCTGGTTCCCACTGACCGCTAAACCCCTCGGCCCCGTGGGCCGGACTGCTTGCGTCCCCCGCTGTGTTGTATGAGAACGAAACAGGAGCCCGTATGACCGATTCCACGCCTGGCACCGACACCGCGCGCGTCACCGAGCCAGCGTCTGCGCCTACTCGACCCCGCGGTCGGCTTACCTTCGAGCGGATCTATACCACCGCCGGGGTGCATCCGTACGACGAGGTGTCATGGGAGCACCGCGACGTCGTGATGACGAATTGGCGTGATGGCAGTGTGAACTTCGAGCAGCGTGGCGTCGAGTTTCCGGCCAATTGGTCGGTCAACGCGGCGAACATCGTGACGACGAAGTACTTCCGGGGAGCGGTCGGCACGCCGCAGCGCGAGTGGAGTCTCAAGCAGCTGATCGACCGGGTCGTGCTCACCTACCGCCGGGCTGGCCAGGAGTATGGCTACTTTGCCTCACCCCAAGACGCCGAGGTGTTCGAGCACGAGCTTACGTGGGCGCTGCTTCACCAGGTGTTCTCCTTCAACTCCCCGGTGTGGTTCAACGTCGGGACTTCCGCTCCGCAGCAGGTTTCGGCGTGTTTCATCTTGGCGGTCGACGACACGATGGACGCGATCCTCAACTGGTACCGCGAAGAGGGAATGATCTTCAAAGGTGGCTCGGGCGCGGGTCTGAACCTCTCGCGGATCCGGTCCTCGAAGGAGCTGCTGTCCTCGGGTGGTACGGCCTCGGGCCCGGTCAGCTTCATGCGTGGCGCCGATGCCTCCGCCGGAACGATCAAATCAGGCGGTGCCACCCGACGAGCCGCGAAGATGGTCGTCCTCGATGTCGACCATCCTGACATCGAGGAGTTCGTCGAGACAAAGGCGCGCGAGGAGCACAAGATCCGCGCACTTCGGGACGCGGGCTTCGACATGGATCTCGGGGGCGCCGACATCGCCAGCGTGCAGTATCAGAACGCGAACAATTCGGTGCGGGTCACCGACGAGTTTCTTCGGGCGGTCGAGGAGGGCAAGGACTTCGGTCTGCGAGCCCGGGCAACCGGCGAGGTCATCGAAACGGTTGATGCTCGGGCGTTGTGGCGCAAGATCGCCGAGGCCGCGTGGTCGTGCGCCGATCCCGGCATTCAGTACGACGACACGATCAACGACTGGCACACGAACCCGGAGTCTGGCCGTATCACCGCGTCCAATCCGTGCTCGGAGTACATGTCGCTCGACAATTCCTCGTGCAACCTCGCGAGCCTCAACCTGTTGAAGTTCCTGCGTACCGACGGGACCTTCGATGCGGTTCGGTTCGCCAAAGTCGTCGAACTCGTGATCACCGCAATGGACATCTCGATCTGCTTCGCAGACTTCCCGACCGAACCCATCGGTAAGACCACCCGCTCCTTCCGCCAGCTCGGGATCGGCTACGCGAACCTCGGTGCGTTGCTGATGGCGACCGGTCACGCGTACGACTCCGAGGGCGGCCGGACGCTTGCCGCCGGCATCACCGCGCTGATGACAGGCACCGCGTACAAACGTAGTGCCGAGATGGCGGGCGTCGTTGGCCCGTACGAGGGCTACGCGCGAAATGCCGAGGGTCACAAGAGGGTGATGCGAAAGCATGCGTCGGCTGTCGACGCTGTACGCCCGATCGGGCCGGATGACGCCCGAGTGCTGGCGCTCGCGACCAAAGCCTGGCACGAGGGGAATGCGCTCGGCGAGAAGAATGGCTGGCGTAATGCCCAGGCAAGCGTGCTTGCCCCGACCGGGACGATCGGCCTGATGATGGATTGCGATACCACCGGAATCGAGCCCGATCTGGCCCTTGTCAAGATGAAGAAGCTGGTCGGTGGGGCGAGCATGAAGATCGTCAACAACACGGTCCCCGCCGCGTTGAGCGCGCTCGGTTACAGCTCGGAGACGATCGAGGCGATCGTCGAACACATCGCCGAGCACGGCAACGTCGTCGACGCGCCGGGTCTTCGTCCGGAGCACTACGAGGTCTTCGACTGCGCGATGGGGGAGCGATCGATCGCTCCGGGCGGTCACATCAAGATGATGAGTGCAGTGCAGCCTTTCCTGTCTGGGGCGATCTCCAAGACGGTGAACCTGCCCGAGTCGGCGACGGTCGAGGACGTCGAGCAGGTGTACTTCGACAGCTGGAAGCTCGGCCTCAAAGCGGTCGCGATCTACCGCGACAATTGCAAGGTCGGGCAGCCACTCAGCGACCTTAAGAGCACGAAAGCTGTTGCGGCGTCTGCGGTTTCGGCCGCTGAGCACGTCCCGACCCGAAAGCGTTTGCCGAAACGGCGGCCGAGTCAGACGGTCTCCTTCGCGGTCGGCGGAGCCGAGGGTTACCTCACCGCGAGCAACTATCCTGATGACGGCCTCGGTGAGGTCTTCATCAAGATGAGCAAGCAGGGGTCGACCCTTGCCGGTGTCATGGATGCGTTCTCGGTCGCGATCTCGATCGCGCTTCAGTACGGCGTCCCGCTCGAGGCATTTGTGTCCAAGTTCGTGAACATGCGTTTTGACCCAGCAGGAATGACGGACGATCCCGATGTCCGTATCGCCACGTCGGTGATGGATTATCTGTTTCGCCGGCTTGCGCTGGATTACCTGCCGGTCGAGAAGCGAAGCGAACTCGGCATCTTCACCGCGGAAGAGCGCGCCGCCGCCGTCGCGGGTTCGTACGGATCGCCCGCACCGGAGTTGGAGGACGTGCAGGGCGGCGTTGACATCGATGGCTTGCGCGGCTCCACCCCGGTCAGTGTCACGTCGTCGGCTCCGCACTCGTCGACCGAACTCCTCGAGCAGCAGCAAGGCACCGCTGCGGATGCGCCACTGTGCATGACCTGCGGAGTCAAGATGCGTCCCGCGGGTTCGTGCTTTGTCTGTGAGTCATGCGGCAGCACCTCGGGCTGCAGCTAGTCCGAGGCACACGGCGGGGGTTGTGCAGGCGCACCAGGAGCACGGCGGGCTGCCGGAAACTAATCGTCCCCGACGCGGCAGCATGGCGCGAATGGCTCGAGTTTCATCACCACGAAACAGCGGGCGTTCGGCTTGTCCTCGCGAAAAAGGGCACCCACAACCCCACCAGTCTGTCCTACGGCGAGGCGCTCGACGAGGCCCTGTGTTTCGGCTGGATAGACGGTCAGGTCGCGAAAAGGGACGCGGCGACCTATCGGCAGCGTTTCACTCCGCGCCGTCCGCGCAGCCCGTGGTCGAGACGTAATGTCGGAATTACCGAGCGCTTGATCGCCCAGGGACGGATGCGCCCGGCGGGGGCCGAGCAGATCGAGCGGGCCAGGTCCGACGGCCGCTGGGACGCGGCCTACACCGGGCAGGCCGCGGCCGAGGTCCCACCCGACCTTGCTGAGGCGCTCACCAGGAATGCCGCGGCTCAGGCGATGTTCGACCGCCTCACCCGGCAGAACCGGTACGCGATCCTGTACCGGGTGGGGGAGGCGAAACGGGCGGAGACCCGCGCCCGCCGGATCGCCCAGTTCCTCGACATGCTGGCCCGCGGCGAGACCGTGTATCCGCAGAAAGCGAGGTGACGCTCAGTGCGACAGCCGCGGCGGGTGGCCCAACGGGCGGCCTACGGCCCACGCGAGCAACCCCGGAACGTCAATCCCGTACGGCGGATCTGCCTCATACGCCGCGAGTTTGGACGCCCCGCGACGGAGCACCGTGTCCGCGCCCGCCGCGTTGCCGCGCCGGGCGTGGGTCAACCCGACCGCGAGCTGCGCGAGCCCCTGCCACAGCTCACGCTCGGCCGGTGGCGCGGCCTTCCACGCGTCCTCGAGCACCTCATGCGCCGCGAACGGCATACCGCGGTCGAGCCACCGCTGGGCCTCGGCCAAAGCTTCGGGCGCGGTCCGGTCCGGGCGTGATGTCGGGCCTTCGACGCCCGGCGAGCCCGGCGGCAGCGGCCGCCCGAGCGCGTCGCGCGGTCGTATCGGACGCGGCGGTCTAGGTCTGGACCCACCGCGGCCCGCGCCGGGATCGGTCATGGGGTCTGCGGGACCAGCGAGCCGATCCGGGCGAGCAGCGGCAACGACATCAACACCGGAATTCCGATCACCGGCCACATCGCCGCGTATCCGTGCGTCGCCTGCAGCCAGCCGTCGCTCAGGCTGACCGCGACGCCTACGAGGGCCGGTCCGAGTACGACCCCCACACCCCGCGAGAAGTCGACCAGTCCCGCGGCCGACCCCTCGCCTCCCTCGGGCGCCAACGAGAAGGCGAGCGCCTGGGGCAATGTCAGCAGGATCGCGCCGGCCAATGCTACGAACGGCAACAGCGCCAGATCCGGCGCGAGCGAGGTGAAGAGGACGCCAGCGGTAAGACCCAAGCCGAACACCAACGCCGATCCGCTCATCACCGGGACGATTCCGAAGCGTTCCGCGAGGGTGCCCGCGATCGGCGCGCCGACGACGTAGGCCACGGCCACCACGGCGATGACACCGGAAGCGACCCCTGGACTGTGCCCGAGACCGCGCACTACGTACAGCACGATGAAGCTCTTCAATCCGGCGAAGCTGAACTCCCACAAGGCGTTCGCGACCGCGAACGTGCGCAGCCCGCCATGGTGGAGAAGCAGGCGCCATCCCGACGCGCCACCCACCATCGCGTGCTTTGGCGCACCCCGCTCGAGATGAATGACCGGCAGCAACGCCATGGTCGACGCGACCAGAACCGCGCCACCGAGCAGGAACGGCAGCGGCAGATCGCGGTGGCCGACGCACCGCGACGGGCGG
>CAXTUZ010000014.1:308-2829 GCA_964247525.1 uncultured bacterium | reverse complement strand
ATCAGGAACGCCGGCGGCGCCAGCAGCGCGACGCAGCACGCCACCCGCCACCAACGCGGCACCGAGTCCGG
The DNA here is from genome assembly GCA_964247525.1 of uncultured bacterium. Lineage (GTDB taxonomy): Bacteria > Actinomycetota > Actinomycetes > Mycobacteriales > CAJCIY01 > DASYGP01. Next base: position 2,758 of record CAXTUZ010000014.1, on the reverse strand, counting down.
CGCCGCGGGCCATGGATTCGCAGGATTGGGACCGGGCGAACAGCCTGCGCGGCAAAAGGTCCGCGTACATCGCCCGGTACGGCGGGTAACACAGGTAGTAGCCGACGTAAAAGGCGAAGATCATCGCCCCGGCGAGCAGGAACGAGTGCCAGAACGGCAGCAGTACCAAGCCCGTTGCCGCCAGGGAGGTTCCGGCGACGAGGAAGGGAACGCGCCGAGCCAGCCCCGCTCGGGGCATCCGATCCGACAGCGCCCCCGAGATCAGCGGGATCACGAGAGCGAACGCCCCTTCGCCGCCGATGATCGCGCCGACAGCACCGGGTGATTTCGCCAGATCGAGGAGCAGGACCGGCCCGTACGTCGTGAGCATCGTGATCGCGAAGGCCAGCCCGAAGGTCGGCAGCCCCAGTAACAGCAGCAGACCACGGATCTGGCGCACGTCCTCACCAGGCTGGGGGAGGTGCAGGTCGATCGCATGCGAGCTCATGTCTCGTCCTCGTCGAAGCCGACGTTGATGCGTTCGAAGCCCTTGTGGCGCTGCGCTTTCGCATACAGGGTGTACGCACTCACATCTGCCGACGTCAGCTCCACGTCATCGGAGAACGGGGTGAGCAGCGCCCTCGGATACAGGCGCTTCAGGCGAACTACGTTCAGCTCGATGCCGACCACGACCGCGATCGCCGCCACGTAGATGAACGCGATCAGCCCAAGCACCAAGGCGAACACGCTGTTCGTGGCCGATGCATTCTTGATCTGGGAACCTACGATCGCGGTGCCGAAGAATTGCAGCGCCTGCCAGGCGGAGGCAGCGAAAAGGGCGCCGAGCGCGACATCTCGGATTCGCAACGGATGATCCGTCCCGTACTTGAAGACCAGTATGAAGATCGCCGCGTTCACCGCGACGGACGCACCTGTGAGCGCACCGGCCAGCCCGGCACCAATATTTGCGCCGAACGAGTCTGCGTTGCTACCCAAGCCTGACAAGACGGTGGTCGAGATGACGGCCAGGCCGCCGAAGGCGAGCAACTTCAGGCTTCGGACTCGGAGCCGGATCGGGTTCGGTCGCTCGTTACGGGGAATTCCCCAGGCCACGTTCATCGAATTCTGTAACGCGTTAGCGATGCCCATTCCTCCGTAAAGCGAGACAAGGATGCCCGCGAGGATGCCGATCGTGCTGCCGCCGAGCTTGCTCGGATCCACGAGATCGTCGCGGATGATCGGAAACTGACCGAGCGTCGAGGTGAGGACCTCGTGGCGCAGATGGCTGTTGCCACGCAGGACAAGCCCCAAGATGGCCGTGAGGAGCAGCAGCAACGGGAACAGCGAGAGGAATCCGTAGTACGCAATGAGCGCCGCCAGGTAATTGCCCTGGTCATCGAAGAACTTGTACGTGACCGCAATGGGAAAGCCGAGAACCGGGTGACGGCGCTGAAACGCGTCGAACCGCGCCGCGCGACGCGCGCGCGGGCCTGCCATCCGCTCCACCGACTCACCTTGCCTGTCGTCCACAGATTTACTTGTCCTCGGCGCAGCGTGCCCTACGCCGCGAATCTTTCGTTATGAACGCCAGTGCGACCTCGTCGACAAGCCCGCCGATTCGGCTCCGCGATTCTGCGGAGGTCCTTGCCATCATCCCCGCGCTGCTCGGATTTCATCCCAAGCACAGCATTGTCGTGGTCTGCCTTGCCGGACCCCGGTCCCTTGTGCAGCTCACCATCCGTGCCGACCTGCCCGAACGACCCACCGCCCAGAGCGCGCGCGAGCTGATCGCCCGGGCCGCACACAGCAACGCGGAGGCCGTCATCCTCGTCGTCTACACCGATGAGCCCGTCGCGGACGGGCGAGCGTCCCTGCCGCAGCGGGACTGGACGCAAGAGCTGTGCTCGGCGTGCGCCGAGGTCGACATCGCGGTGCTCGACGCGGTTCTCGCGGGGCCGAGTCGGTGGTGGTCCTACCTGTGCCTCGATGCCGATTGCTGCCCCGCGGGAGGAAGGCCGCTGATGGCCGAGCCTCCGTCGGAGGTGCTTCGCTTCCGCGCCGAGTCGGTCGCTCGTGGACTGCGCGTGTACGAGAAGCGAGAGGACCTCGCGGCCAGCGTCGCCGGGCCGACAGGCGAAACTCTCACGGCGGCCATGGCTCACCTCGACGATGTCGGCACGACGCTCGAGCGCCGCCTTGCCGGCGGCGACCGCGACGCACTGAGCGCTGAGACGTACGAGCTCGCGCGTGCCGTTCACTGCCGCTACCGCGAGGGCCCGGGCGCCCTCTCGTTGCCGGAAGCGGCACGACTCGGTCTCGGTCTGCACGATGTTCAGGTCCGCGACCGCATTCTCGGCTGGGGCGGCGGGGCACAGCCGGGAGCTCTGCTTGCGCTCCTCGCCGATCTCGCCCGTGCAATGCCTCCGCCGCAGGACGCGCCGGCCCTCACCACGCTCGCGTGGGTGGCCTAC
>CAXTUZ010000014.1:0-298 GCA_964247525.1 uncultured bacterium | reverse complement strand
GCGTACGGCCTGGCTGACCTGCTTGCCCGTGCGCTCGACGCGGCGGTGCCGCCCGCAATCCTCCGCGCCGGAACCGAGCAGGTCCGCGCGGCGCTCGCGGAAGTCCCCTCGCCGATCGCGCCGACCCCGCCCGGCGAGACCGGTTCGGTGTCGCCATGATCTGGGGCCGCGTATCTTCGCTCGCGAGAAGCGTTCCGCCAGTGATGAGGATCAGACGTGGGCAAGAAGAAGGCCACCGGCATGAGCAAGCGCCTGGGCTTCACCGACCGCGCGACCATTGCCGAGCACAAGGACATCC
>CAXTUZ010000013.1:0-22925 GCA_964247525.1 uncultured bacterium | reverse complement strand
ACGTTGACGTATCCGCTCGTGGCCGCGGCGCTTGCCGCAACAGCCGCGGGCCTGTGGATCGAGAGCTTCGGTGCGGTGGGTGCGGTCGACATCCCGGACGAGCCGGACGAACCCGCGCCGACCGCGAGCGCCATCATCGCCGCGTACCTGCCGAACGAGGCGGCGACGGTTCTCACCACCGTCACGCACATGCTCGCCCAGGACTATCCGGGCGAACTCCAGATAATCCTGGCGTACAACACCCCTCAGCACCTCCCGGTCGAGGACACCCTCGCCGAGCTTGCGGCGCGCGATTCGCGGCTTCTCCTGTTACGGGTGAAGGGCAGCACCTCGAAGGCTCAGAACGTCAACGCGGCTCTGGCACACGTCCGGGGCGAGTTCGTCGGTGTTTTCGATGCCGACCACCATCCGGCCCAGGGCAGCTTCTCGCGGGCCTGGCGATGGCTCTCTCACGGTCACGACATCGTGCAGGGCCATTGCGTGGTCCGCAATGGTGAGGCATCGCGCATCGCGCGTCTGGTGGCCGTCGAGTTCGAGACGATCTACGCGGTAAGCCACCCAGGACGGGCGCGGCTGCACGGATTCGGCATCTTCGGTGGCTCCAACGGGTACTGGCGCACCGAGTCGTTGCGCCAGATCCGCATGCACGGGTCGATGCTGACCGAGGACATCGATTCCTCGATGCGCAGCCTTCTGGACGGGTTCAAGATCGTGTCGGACCCCGACCTGATCTCCAGCGAACTCGCGCCGACGACGCTCGGCGCACTCTGGCACCAGCGCACCCGGTGGGCGCAGGGCTGGACCCAGACGGCTCGGCGCCACCTGCGGTCGGCGCTGAACTCGCCCCGACTGAGCCGCCGGCAGAAGGCCGGGGCGGCATTCCTGCTCGGCTGGACGCAGATCGTGCCGTGGGTGACCATCCAGGTCATTCCCATTCTCGCCTTCACCGCATGGCGCGACCGCAGCATCGACCGCGTCGACCTCCTGGTGCCGCTGTTCGTGCTCCTGACGATCTTCACATTCAGCGTAGGTCCCGCGCAGGCGGTGTTCGCCTACGTACTCGGGGACGCGCGGATACGTCAGCACAAGAGGTGGTTCTTCCTGTACGCGTTCCACAGTGCGCTGTGGTTCGGCGAGTTCAAAAACCTCATCTCGCGGGTCGCGCAACTCAAAGAGCTCGTCGGAGAACGGCAGTGGAGGGTGACACCGCGCGGGGCGGACGTGGCGTCGGACAGAGCGGTCGCCATCGTCGTTCCCCTGCGCACCCACGGATCGGACTAGCGGGTGGGCGAAGTCGTACCGATCACCGACCCGCGACCGGCGCCGTCGCTGGTCGCCTGGGGTTCGATCGTCGCCCCGCGTGCCCCCGAGCCGGATTCCACGCCTCCGGAGGGAGGGTCGGAGCTGACCGGTCATCTCGGTCTCGCCACAGTCGCAGTGGTGATCTTCCATGTGTACCAGTACTGCAACGTCAATCACTTCCTCTATGCCGGAAGCCCGCGGTACACGATCCTCAATTCACTCGATGCCGCCGTCCCGTGGCTCTTCGTCATCGTCGCGTTCGTCCTGTTCGAGCCGATCGCGCGGTCTGCCATCGACGGTGGACCATCGATGCCCATCGGCCGCGTTATTGCGCGGCGGGCGGCACGCCTGATCCCGGTGTACTACGTCGCGATACTCGTCGTGTGGTTTCCGCGCCAGCAGACCCTGCCCGGTGACTGGCGTGATCTGCTCGAACACCTGACCTTCACCCAGGTGTTCGACGAAAAGCGCATCTTCTACACGATCGGTCCGGCGTGGGCCGTGTCGGTCGCTGCGCTGTTCTTCCTGACGCTTGCACTACTGAGCGTCGCTCTCACGCATGGGTGTCGTCGACTCGAGCATCGGAAGGATCGCGTCCTGCTGGTGGCCGGCACCATATGCGCCCTGAGCGCGCTGTCGATTGCTTGGAAGGCCTGGTCGTTCGGGGTCCAGCACCGATACACCGGTGGTTCGTTCACGACGTGGTTCGGACCAGCGGCAAATCTCGACAACTTCGGCGCGGGCATGGCGGTCGCGTTGATCGCGGTGGTTCTCGGAGACACGCGCCGGCTCAGTAGCCGGGCGCGCTTGACGTTACGAATCGCGGCGGTTGCGCTCGTCGTTACGGCGTTTGCCGCGCGCCACGCCGGGAGCTGGACGACCGTCTACTTCTCGACGCTCTGTTCGCTGGGATTCGGCTGTTTCGTCGCCGCTGCCGTCCTCGGACCGAGGCGAAAGGACCGCTGGGCCGAGGCATTGAGTTCCAAGCCCCTGCACCTTCTGGGCCTCATTTCGCTGAGCCTCTACCTGTGGCACGAACCGGTGATGCTCGCCCTCGAACCCCGTGGCATCGCCCACCAGGCGCCGGACGCGTTCGTCCAGGACCTCGTCGTGGTAACGATCTTCTCGCTCGCGGTCGCCGCTCTGAGCTATCGAGCCGTCGAGCGTCCCACCCTGAAGGTCCTGCGGATCGCCGAAGCCAGCGGCGCGGCGCGACGCTAGCCGCTGAACTGATCGCACAACGCGAGAAGCGCTCCCTCGACGAGTTCGGACGGGGCCGGGTGGATCCAGTACTGCCCCCGGGCAAGCTGGGTCACCGGAATCCCGGCGCTCATCCCGGTGACGAGTGGCTGGATGAGCGTCGCCGCCTCAGGACCGAGGATGTGGGCTCCGAGCAAAAGGTGCGTCTTCGGGTCCGCGTAGAGGCGACACATTCCGTCCTCGTCCCGGCTCGCCCACCCGTACGCGGTGTCCCGCAGGTACCCGGTACTACTGACGAAGCGGCACCCCGACGCGGTGAGTTCGTCGCCGCTCGCGCCGATCGTCGCGATCTGTGGCTCGGTGAAGACCGCGGCGGGCACCGCTCGATGCGGCATCTCGGTAAGCGCCGCCCCGCCGTCGCGGGCTGCGACGATGTTGTCCGCCACGGTCCGTGCCTCGGCATTCGCAACGTGCTTGAGCTGGTACCGGGAACTCACATCGCCGAGCGCCCACACGCCCTGCGCAGCCGTACGCCCGAAATCGTCGACGTCGATGCGACCGTCCTCGCGGACCACGATCCCGGCGGCATCCAGATCGAGATCATCGGAGTTCGGCCGCCGACCGGCAGCCACCAGCAGTACGTCACCGGCCACCGCGGTGCCGTCCTCTAGCAAGACTTCGATGCCGTTCGACCGCGTGCGGGCCGCCCGAATGTCCGCCTCGAGGAACAGCCCCCATCGGCGCTTCGCGTGCGAGGTGAACTGTTGGGAGATCGCGCGGTCCAGCCCGGTGAGCAAAGCCTGTCCCCGGGTGACGATTCGGATCTGCACCCCGAGGCTCGAGAAGATGTGCGCGAACTCGGCGGCCACGTAGCCGCCGCCGACGATGAGCATGCTCTCCGGCAACGAGCTGATCCGCATGATGGTGTCCGAGGTGTGGAACGGCACGCCGGCATCGACGAACACGCCCGGCACGACCGGGCGGGACCCGGTGGCTATCACGATCTGGGACGCCGTCATGTGCTCGTCCCCCCGCGCGGTCTTGACCAGGAGCGACCGCGCGCCCTCGAAACGCGCCGTCCCCTCGAAGAGGCTGACATCGGGCGCGTCCCGCCGGTGCCGGCGTCCGTCGTCGGAGACACCGTCGATGAGGCCGAAGATCCGGTCCCGTATCTCCGTCCACCGCGCCTCGCCGAAGTGAGCGGTGATGCCAAAATTGCTTGCGCCGCGGACGGTCTCGGCGATGCCGGCGGTGTACACGAGCATCTTCGACGGGATACAGCCGGTGTTCAGGCAGGTCCCGCCGAATCGTGAACCCTCGATGAGGGCCACGCGGCGCGTGTCCCACTTTTCGGTGATCAGTCCGTTGCCTGAACCCGAGCCGATGATCGCGAGATCGAAGTCAGCCATCCGACCCGCCTTGTCCGACGAGTGAGCCGCGATGGGCGCGTGTCCTCAACGTCCGAAGCGCGCGAGAGAGCGCGCCCGCGCACGTTCCGCTTCGACCTCCCGGTTCTTGGGTGCCCCCGTCGTCACCAGGCTCGCGAGCAATGCACTCGACACTGCGGTGATGTCGGCCACAGCTTGGTCGAACGCCTGCTCGTTCACGTGGGAGGGATGGGTTGTGCCACTGATCTTCCTCACGAACTGCAGCGCGGCGTCGTGGATCTCGGAGGCTGTCGCGGGTGGCTCGAAGTTGTTGAGCGGGCGGATGTTGCGACACATTTCGACGCTCCTTGCGGTGGGGCGCAGCTATCGACTGAGAAAGTCGATGATCGCACGGTTGAAGTGATCAGCATGGCTGACGTTCAGGCCGTGCGGCGCGTCGTCGATCACCACGAGATCGGAGTGAGCGATAGCGGAGTGCGTTCGTTGTCCGGACCCCTCGAAGGGAACTACCCCGTCACCGTTGCCGTGAATGACGAGGGTCGGCACCGTCACCAGGCCTAGGTCGGCGCGGAAGTCGGTGGTGCCGAACGAGTGCATGCAGGCAAGCGCTGCCTTCTCATCCGACTGGTGGCTCAGCGCAATGGTGAAGGCGCGCTGCGCATCGGTGACCTTCAGGTCGTCACCGACCGAATAGAACGCGGTGGTGAAGTCATTGAAGAATCGCTCGCGGTCCGCGGTGAGGCCCTTGGCCATCTCCGCCGCGTGCGCCTCGTCCAGGGGACCGTCCGGATTGTCGTCGGTTTTCATCAGGTACGGCGTCACCGCGGCCGCGAAGATGACGCTGTGCAGCAGGCTCTCGCCGTGGCGGGCCACGTACCGAGCCACCTCCCCGCCACCCATCGAGAACCCGACCAGCGATATGTCGGCGAGTCCGAGCTCGCCGATGATTCCAGCTAGATCGTCGGCCAACGTGTCGTAGTCGTATCCGTGACTCGGTCTGTCACTTCGCCCGAACCCGCGCCGGTCGTAACGGATCACCCGGAAGCCGGCGTCGGTCAACGGGCCGACCTGGCCCTCCCAGGACTCACCCGACAACGGCCAGCCGTGAATGAGCACGACCGGACGCCCGGTGCCTCCCGTGTCCTCGACATGGACACGCGTCTTGGACAACAACCCTGAGTGCGCCACGACTTCGGTCATGCGTTGCTCCTTCGTGATGGTCGGACCTCAGAGGAGAGTAAGACTGCGCAGGGCCAGAAGCGCGCCGACGCACACCACGAGCAGGGCGGTGATGACAGGCAAAGCGTCGAGATAGCGGGCGATCCGGGTGACCCGCGCGTTATCCCGAGCTCTCTCGAGGCGATTGCGGAACGGAACCAGGAGAATGCCGGCCACGGTGAGCGTGACCGCCAGGCCGAGACCGTACGCGAAAACGAGCACGATGCCGAAGGCGGTCCGGCCGAGCGCGATCGTGCCGAGGAGGACGACGAGCGCCGACGGTGAAGGCACGAGCCCCCCCGCGATCCCGAGACCGACAATTCCCGACCGGGACAGCGGCTTATCGGTATGACTGTGCCCGCCACCGAACAGTCCGTGGCTGTGACTGTGGTTGGCGCGGTCGGCATACGGCATGTGTTCGGTGCCGTGGGCGTGCGGGTGGGAGTGATCATGCTCGTGGGCGTGACCGTGTTCATGGGCGTGTTCGTAGAAGGCAACTCCCACCGAAGGGCCGGCGCTGGCGAGCACGACCACACGTTCCGCCGCCGCAGGTTCAGCGCCGGCCACCACAGCGAGGCGCCCCTCGTTCCGCCGGCGGACCACCACGCTACGCAACAGCGTGAGTCCGACCACCACCACGAGAAGGCCGGAGCACACTCCTAGCCACCGCTCAGCGGTTGTCGGTTCGAACGTCGACGAGACACTGATGAGCAGTCCGATGAGCAGCACCCCCGCCGTATGGGTGAGGGTCACCGTGCCTCCGACCGCGAGGACGTCCCGCAGTCGTCCACGGCGGCCGACGAGATATGCCGCCATGATTGTCTTGCCGTGTCCGGGGAGCAGGGCGTGTCCGGCGCCGAGCAAGACCGCCAACAGGATCGCCAACGTGCCGACACCGACGGTCAGATGATCACGCCCGACCAGTCCGTTGAACGTGCTGTTGACACGGTTCAGCGCACGGCTGAAGGCGTTCGTGCCCGAGACGTGAAAAGCCCCCGAATACGTGGAGTTTCCACTCGGCCGGACCTCCACGCTCGCGCCCCGAACGTTGAGCGGCGAGGCGAGCAGATCGTTCGGGTAATGCCTGAGTTCGTCGCTGATGCTCCCCGCCGGGAGGGGGGAGTTCACGAGCGCCACAGCGCTCGTGACAGCGGTCGTCTCGTGCCATCCGACGCCCCCCGAATCGAAGTCGTCCGAGAAGCGCACCGAGGTGGGCCTGCTCAGGTCTGCCGACGCGCGCAGGGCACAGGTCAGGCGTCCGGTCTGCAGGTGCACCGCCCCGGGTTGGTAGGCGAACGCCGAGGTGAGGACCGTCCAAGGCACGCGCCGATCGCCCACGTCGAGTTCGGCCGCCCTCGCCAGGGCCGCGCATCGTTTTGCCGCATACGCGGCCGCCTCGTCCGGCGACACCGTGCCGTCGCCGTTGATGTCCACGGCTGACTTTGCCTGCAGCGTCGGGATTTCGGCGGTGTCGACGACGGACTCGGACTCGACTCGGTCGCGGTAGAAGTGCAGGCCGTCATAGTGGTTGGTGGTGAAGTTCCCGAGCGGGTGCGTGGCGATGGCCGGCGCTGCGCTGACGGGAGCAGCGGCTCCGACCAGACCCACCCCGGCGACGAATACCAGCGCCGCGAGGTACCGCAGGCGCCTCATCGCGACCCGGTCTCAAGCGTTGCAAGCGCCGCCCTCGCCCGCGGCGCGCCGAGCGGGTTGAAGTGCGGGTTGATCGCGAGTGCCCGGGTGAGTGCCGCGCGCGCGCCGGCCCGATCACCGAGCGCAAGGTCCATCATTCCCAGGTGATACGAGAACAGCGCATTTCGGGTTCCGAGCGACATCGCTGTGTGTTCGTAGCTCAACGCCTCGGTGTCACGGTGATTGACATGCAACGCCCAAGCGTAGGCATCCTGCATATCGATGAACGGCCGGATCCGAATTCCTTGGACGCCATATCGAAGGGCCAGCGCGGGAGTGCCGTGATCGGCGTAGAAGAGAGTGGGGTCGGTGTCGAGCGCGACTCCGTTCGCCTCGAAGAGTTTCTCCTCGGCCAGGAACACGGTGTACTCACTACGTGCATCCGCGGTACGCCCCACGGACTCCAGAAGCTCGCCGTACTCGATCACGTATTCGGGTTGGGGCACCCGCGCGACGAGCACGGCGTAGTCGGCAAGCGCGGCATCGGTCCGTCCCAGGGCCGCCTCCGCCTTCGCCTTTCCTTCGAGAAGCGCGGGATACGCGCTGTCGGCCGCCATCCCGCGCGCGATGTGCCCGAGCGCGGCGGCCGGGTCACCGTTGTCGAAGTCCAGTTGGGCGAGGTAGTAGTAGGCGTACGCCTGATCGGCGACGGTCGGCGCCGCGTTCAGCGCGCGCTGCATCGCCGCTTGCGCTTCCGGCACCTGGCCTCGCAGTTCGAACACGTATTCCGCACGCGTGAAAGCCGGGGTGCCCGGCCGCACGTCGAGCATCTTCTGGACAGCGGCGAAGGCGGCGGGGTAATCGCCGAGCTGGGTCTCGGCGTCAGCGAGTGCCCCGTACAGCGTCGGGTTGTACGGGTCTATGGCCAAGCCGCGTTGAGCCCATGTCTTCGCCGTCGCGAAGTCGTGCCGGGCGGCGGACAGGGCGGCCATGCCCGCGTCGGCGATGAAGTTGTCCCCGGGCTGCGCCTTGAGTGAGGCCGCGAGCACACCCTCGGCCTTCGGGTAGTACGACGGATCGACCGTGATCTTCGCCTGTTGCACGTAGTCGAGGCCGAGAGTGGCGAGCGATGTCGCGTCGGTCGGAGTGCGTCGTAGCAGTGTCTGAAGCGCCGTGATCGAGCCGGCCAAGGCATCGGTGCTCATCGGGACGTCCGTCCCGCTCGCGGTCGCAGCCGCCGAACTCGGGGCCGGATCGCCGGACGAGTCACGGCTAGCGCCCACGCCGATGGCGGCGGCGCCGAGCAACAACGCCGTGCCGACGGTGATCGTGGTGGCTCGCCCGATCGCGCTTCTGATCACAGCGCGGCCTGGGCGGGCTTGGTGATCCGCACGAGATGCCCGAACGCGACCACGTTGTCAAGGTAGTGCCCGGTCGAGCGGTCGAATGCCCCGCCACAGGTCACGAGACGAAGCACAGCGGTGGGCGTCCGTCCGTAGACGAGCGCCGTCGGGAACTTGTCCTTCGCGAATTCCCGGATGCCGTCGATGGCGTACACGACAGTGCTGCCGTCGGCTCGGGAGACCTCGACAAGCTGACCCGGTTTCATCGAACGAACCCTGAAAAACACTCCGGGCCCGACGTACGAATCGACGTGCCCGACGATCACCGCCGGGCCGACGTCTCCCGGCAACGCCCCTTGCGCCCACCAGCCGGGCATGCCGATGTCCACGGGTACGTCAAGCGTCCCGTCCGGTTGGGTGTACACCGCCTTGAGCCCGCTGTTCACGCCCGCGTCAGCGATGCGTAAACCCGTCGGGAGAGCACTCGCCACGGGCTGGATGGGCGCTGGCCCGACGGAAGGAGGTGGCGATGCCAGCGGCGGCACGGTTCCCAGGGGTCGTACCGGGGCGAGTCCGAAGTGCTTCGACGAATGCGACCCGAGCGCCAATGCCGCGGCGGTGCCGAAAAATCCGGCAGCGATCAACAACGCGAAGGCGCCCTTGTGCCAAGGACGCACGCGCCGGATCACCCGGGGTTGGGAGAACACCCGAGTGATCCGGCGACGTCGCATAGCCTTGATGCGCGGTGAATCGGTCAGGCAGTGCTGTGGGAATCGCTCCGCCGACGGCGGAGCGTCATGACGCCGGCGAGGGCCAGGAAGCCACCACCGAAGCCGGCGAGGATCGGTACGAGCACCCACTGGGTGCCGTGTGCCGACCCACCGAACCCGGAGGCAACCCCACCTGTCGGGGTGGTCCCGGTCCTTGCCGCCGAGGCCTGGTTCACCGCAACCGTGTTCGGCAATGCCACGTACGGGAACGACGACCCGAAGGCGTGGTCGTTCGCGTTCACGCCATCACCGGCGGCGAGCGCCGGGACGAGTTGACCTGTCTTCGCGGCACCCTCGAGCGCTTGGAGCTCGATGTCGACGACGTCATCAGTCAGTCGGCGGCCGTTCGGGAAGCCTTGCAGGTCATTCGCGAGCACCCCGAGCCGATTCGGCTTCGCCGCCGGCGGAATGCTCATATTGAGCCGCTCCTCCTCGGCCGGCACGAACGCCGACGCGACAACGTCCTTGTTCAACACCTGTGAGTTGAGGTCCGCCTGGATCGGCGCGGCGCTGTGATCGAGCGTGGGCGCGTTCTTCGCGATGCCGGTCAGGAAGATCTCAACCAGGTCGTTGCGTGGCGCAGCGGGCGCGGGGATCCCGTAAATCTTCTGAATCAGGGCCGGCACGATCGGGTTCGTCACCTTGGCCACCACGGGAGCGACCGTGTGGTCGAGGTTCGGCGTCAGGGCGTTGAAGGCGTCCTTGTACTTCAGCGGAACGACGACCTCGTTGACCAGCGGATTCCCAAGCCGGGATACCTGCACGTACGTTCCGGTCTTCGTGTTCGTCCCGTTCGCGCCGAGGACGGACGTGCTCTTGCGCTCTGTGGTCGCCCACACCCCGATCACCGGGTTTCGAGCGGCGTTGCCGTTCAACGCGAGCTTGGCGTTCGGCACCTGCAGAGTGATGTTGTTGACGTTGTAACCACTCAACGTGTCGTGACCGGCTTCGGACAAGTTGCCGCCGTAGAGCAGGTCGAACACGCGCAGGTCGAGGAAGAACGAGTCATCCGCTTGACCGACGACCTGCTGGCCGCCCCCGGGCAACGGCTTCGTGGCCTGCGCACGGAGAGCCGCGTAACTCGGGATCGACGCCGCACCGACGTTGGAGGGCGCCGCGATCGCGCCCGTCACCAGTTTCTGGTCGCCACCGGTCGTAAGCAGATCCAGGTCGTAGGTCTGATAGAAGTTGAGGGTCGGATCGGTCAGGTTCTTGACCGGCCCGGTGTTGTAGAGGAACTGGTTTGCGTCGTCCCGGTAGTGGTTGGTGAACGTCCACTGGTACGTGAGGTCCGCGGCGCCATCACCGTTGTTGTCGACGTGGATGTCGTAGTGCGCGTCGGTCGCCCAGGCGTAGAAGTTCGGACCACCATTCGGTTCCTCGAACGGAATCCAGTTCGCGACGAGCGTCGTCGTCGTGGGCTTGTCCGGGCTCACGAAGGCGTACACGTCGGTGTTGTCTGCTTGCGGGTCGCCCGCGATCAGGGGCGCTTCCCGGTGGCTCGATGCCGAACTTGTCGTCAATCCGACTATCGCCGCCGCCCCACTGGCGCTGAGAAGCAACAAGCCTGCCGTCAAGAAAGTGGTTCGCTTCCTCGATCTCCGAGATGAGTCGGATTGGATCATTGAGCTCTCCTACCACGTGGGGATGACAACGCTGCCATGAGGCAGCGCCGGACTATCGCGTGCATCACTGCAACGACCTGACTTTCGCCGGGTTGTTCGTGAGGTGCTCATACAGCGCACCCCAAGCCTTGTCGTACTTGTTGGCGGACCGGTTGTCGCAAAAGCGCTGGGTTCCGTGCGCGGTGAAGTAGCCGAGGAAGCGCAGCTCCAGGTCCGTCCTCGTATCCGGCCCACCGCGGTACTCAGCGGCCGGCTGGTGAACCTGATGAACTAGGCACGAGGGTTGCGTCCCCGCGACGAATGCGTCGGCGGCGCTGACATGGCTGCCGCATCCGGACACGATGAGCACGATCGAAGCTCCAACGGCTAATGCGAGTCCGGGAACACGTCGAGTCGTGCGGAGCTGGCGCGCCATCCCTGCGTAGCGCACACCGCACTCCCGGTTGCTCTCCCGGAGCCTGGTCAACGCGCGGTGTGCCCGCTCTGAGCGTGTGCTCGTGCTCGCCGATCGCAAGCACTTCGGGCTGGCTGTGTGTCCAACGGACCGATGCTGACACGCCTCTGCGCTCCTGTCCAGGCAACGCACAGGAATGAGGCCTGGACGCCGGCCGGGTGAACCTTTCGCAGCTCATGCGCGAATGCGGTGGGTGCACGCAGGGAGGGAACGATGATCGAGACGCCAGGACTCCGGGACGCCATCGCCTCGCTCGCGGCGCTCCCCTTGGACGGCACCGATCTGGACTCGGTGTTGCTTCGGGTTGCGGAGTGCACCGCTCGAGCGGTTCCAGGAGCCGACGGCGTCGTTGTCGGCCTTGCGTCCGCAGCGCACTCTGACGTGCCCGCGGCATCAACCGGGTTCGCCGGCGACGTCGACAGCGACGTCAGTAAGCGCGACAAGCTCTCGTTCCCGCTCGTCGCGCCTCACGACGAGACGCCGATCGGGACAATGACTGTCTACGCACGGCTCGGTGATGTCTTCGACGGGCACGCGGCATCAGTGGCGCGGACCTTTGTGGGTTACGCGGCGGTCACCGTGCACAACGCGATCGTCGTCGCCCGCAGCAAGCGATCTGTTGATCACCTGCGCGAGTCGCTGTCGAGCCGGGCGATCGTCGACCAGGCGATCGGCATCATCATGAGCCGTACCGGAGGCGTCGCCGACGATGCGTTCGCCGTCTTGCGGACTTTGAGCCAGAAGGAGAACAAGAAGGTCGTCGACGTCGCTCGGCATCTCGTCGAGGAGGCACGTCGCCGCGCCCGGGCTCGCGTGGCCTCGGCCACGATGTTGCACGGTCGAGAAGCTACATCGGCCGGGATGGGAGACCGTTGAGCTGCAGCCGGTCAGCCAGCTGAGCGAGGCGTACGCCGGCACGGTCTTCGATATCGCCGAGTAAAAGGTACAACTGATCGTTCTCGATTGCGTTCACGGTGCTGTCCGCGACATCGGCGGCGGTCAGGGCACCGGCGCGGGGCGCGGTTGGCGGCCGGTGTGGCACGGCGACTCCTTCCGGAGCATTTCGCTCGGCCCTGAGAATGTTCGTGGCCGTGTACGCCGGACAGACCACGGTCACCCCGACATCGGGCGCATGGATCGCGAGCTCTCCCAGCAAGGATTCGGAGAGCGAGACGATGGCGTGCTTCGTCGCTCCGTAGGGAGCGTTGAACGCGTTGAGCGATAGCCCGGCGAGCGAGGCCGTATTCACGACGTACCCGCTGCCGCGTTCGACGATCGCGGGAACGAACGAACGTATCCCGTGGATCACGCCGCGGAGATTGACATCAATGACCCAGTCCAGGCTCCCGCGGATACCGTCCACATCGGCGTCAGTGGGATCGTGACGCCAGCGTTGTTGCAGATCACATCCACGGCGCCGAATTGCTCGACGGCCGCGGCCGCCAGGTCGTCCACTTCATGCTGGTGCCGCACGTCGGTACGCATCGCCATTGCGACAGCCCCGAGCGAGCGCGCTTCAGCGAGGACGGTGTCGAGGGCGGCGAGGTCCACGTCCGCAAGAACCAGGTTGAGGCCTCGCCGCGCGAACGCGATCGCCAGGGCGTGGCCGATACCGCTGGCCGCGCCGGTGATGACTGCTACGTGGCCTGGCTCAAGTTTCATGAGTTACCCCAAGCCCAGTAGTCGGCTGGGATTTACCGCGACCATGCGCCGCAAGTGACGCTCCTCGACGCCGAATTCCCAGAGCGAATTGACATGACTTTGCAATCCTTCGACCGGACGAGGAAGGGCAGTGTTCCAGCCATAGTCGCTGGACAACACAACCTGGTCCGGCGGAAGGTCGCGGATCGCGCCCGCAACTGCTTCCGCTTTGGCCGGGGAGCCTGAGCAGGTGTGCGCGCAGAACTCCAGGTGTGCGCCCATTTCTGCTAACTCGACGCATTGCTGTTTGTCGAACTCGGGTCCGGCGCCGTTGCCTTGCATAGCGTGGGTAACCAGGACGTGTCCCCGTCCCCTCATGGCTGAGACGACAGCGTAATGCTCTTCGGCGGTGATGTGTCCGGAAGCGAGGACTGCCCCGTATTGACACACTAAATCGAGAATGTCCTGGACATGAGGCAGAAGCGTGCCGTACTCATCGATAACCGGTAGCCCATCGGAGCCAAAGAACTCGTGACTTTTGGTACTCGCCGTACTCGATATCGTCGGCAGCCATACCACTTTGGCGCCACTGCGGAGCGCGGTCTCCACGGCGATCGGATTCACACCCCCGACCGGATGGTCACAGGTGATACCGCCGAAGACACGAACTCCTGGAACCACCTTCTGGGCCAAGTAGGCAGCCATGGTCGACGGGAACTCGTGGGCCTTCAGAACAATTGCGGTGAGACCATGGTCTCGCGCCTCAGTCGCCGCCTGAATCGGATCGACGACGTGGGTCGAGCCGGTAACCCGATCGATGACGGGCTCGGGTCCGAAGTGCACATGCATGTCGATCGCATCGTCGAGCAGAATCGGTCTGCCAGCCGAGTCCCGCGACTTCACGAGCGGAGCATAGAGCGAAGTCAGCCTTGCCGGAGCGAGGGGAAGATCTACGCCTTCGCCGGGACTCGCGGCCGGTTCGGTCCATTGCGAGACAGATCGTCACGCCCGAATACGCCGGGTGCGCGCCTTTTGCGGTCAGCGGAACGTGCCGTTCAACGGGTTGGACGAGGTACCTGCCTGGACTCTCGCCGCGCCGCGAGACGATCGAAGTCACCGACCGGCTCGTGCTGAGCGTGTCTTGCGTCTCCTGGGCGAACGAACGCGAAAGTTCTTCGGGTGAGGTCACTCGGACGTGTTGTCGTCACCCGACAAGAAGGTGTCTCGTCCGGCTCGTTGGTTGTACACCGCCAGCGGCCTGGCGGATGATCAAGTCAGGCTGTCGGTGACGGTCTCGCGGAGTTCACGTACAAATCCAGCAAGATCCACAAACGGCCGGTTGTGGAGACGAGCTTGTGGAGACGAGGGGAATCGAACCCCTAACCCCCGCCTTGCAAAGGCGGTGCTCTGCCAATTGAGCTACGTCCCCGTGGCGCGGTCGCCGGACTGCCGGCTGTGGACCTGGGAGGACTTGAACCTCCGACCTCTTCCTTATCAGGGAAGCGCTCTAACCGGCTGAGCTACAGGTCCGGGATACGGCCGCTCAGACTAACCCACGCTCACTCGCGCTCGGCGAGTGTGACGTCCAAGCCGCCCACGAGGCCCGCCGTGACGTTGTAGGCGAAGGCTGCGACCGTGGCGAGTGCCGATAGAAGCACGACGTTGAACGCCCCGAGGATCGCTGCGCCCCCCAGGATGAAGGCACCGTTGAAGTTGATCTTCGTACCGAGAGCGTCCGACAGGTTGTTGTTGATCGAGTCGAAGACGCCGGCTCCGGTGAGGATCCCGTAAAGCACGATCACCGCGATCATCCACACCACGAGCAGGCATGTCGTGAACACGAGTGCGGCCTTCAACACCGACCACGGGTCGATGCGGGTCAGGGTCAGCCGGGCTCGACGGGCCGCCGGGCGGCGGCTCGTGCCGGCTCGAGGTGGAGTGAGAACGGTCGATCCGGGCGGCGGCAGCGGTGGGCGGGCGGTATCGAGCGGAGGCCGAACAGCGGTACGGAGCGGAGAACTGTTCCGCGACCCCGCATGGTCGGTGCTGCCGCGATCGCCGATGCGCTCGAACGTCGTCGTGTCCGAGCTGTTCGAATCGAGCGGAGCGGCGCCCGGATAGACCGGGGCGCCCGGATGGGCATGGGAGTCGTCGAACGGACCCAGGCCGGCGCCCTGCCTCACCGGCGCCGGATCACCTGATCCGGGCTCATGCCCGTGCGTCATGGGCTGCCCCCGTCCGCCCCACCGCCACCCGAGCCTTCCTCGACCTCCTGGTCGGCATTCCTCGCGACGGCGAGAAGCGACACCCCATCAGGAAGGTTCATGAGGCGCACTCCCATCGTCTGGCGCGCGGTCCGGCGGACCTCCGCGGCACTCGTTCGGATCACCCCGCCGTTCGACGTGATCGCAAACAACTGATCGTCGTCTCCAGTCACTAGTGCTCCGACGATACGACCTCGCGTTGAAACGATCTTCATCGTGAACACGCCCCGCCCACCGCGTCCTTGAGCCGTGTACTCCGCGAGTCTCGTGCGCTTCGCGAAACCACCCTCGGTCGCGGTGAGCACGTATCCCTCGTCTGAACCGACCACGCACATCGCCAGCAATTCGTCACCCGGAGCGAATCGCATGCCGACCACGCCCGATGTCGCGCGGCCCATGGGACGAAGCTGGTCGTCGGCCGCGTGGAACCGGATGGACATCGCCCGGGTCGATACGAGGAGCAGGTCGTCCTCGGGCCGGACCAGTGAGGCACCGATGAGTTCGTCGTCATCCCGCAGGTTGATCGCAATCACGCCGCCGGTACGGTTCGAGTCGAAGTCGGTGAGAGCGGTCTTCTTGACCACGCCGCGTCGTGTCGCGAGCACCAAATAGGGCGCGGCTGCGTAATCGGCGATCGCCATGATCGACGCGACCCGCTCATCGGGTTGCAATGCCAGCAGGTTCGCGACGTGCTGGCCCTTCGCGCTCCGGCTCTGCTCGACGACCTCGTGGGTCTTGACCCGATACACGCGGCCCTTGTTGGTGAAGAACAGCAGCCAGTGGTGCGTGGTGGTGACGAAGAAGTGTTCGACGATGTCGTCTTCCCGCAGCGCGGCGCCTTGGACACCCTTGCCGCCTCGGCGCTGCTGGCGATAGAGGTCGACCTTGGTCCGCTTGGCGTAACCGCCGCGCGTCACCGTGACCACCACGTCCTCGCGGGCGATCAGGTCCTCGTCGGACAGGTCGCCCTCGTATCGCACGATCCGGGTACGCCGATCGTCGCCGTACCGCTCGACGATCTCCGCGAGCTCCGTGCTGACGATGCCGCGCTGAAGCTCGTCGCTGGCGAGGATCGCGTTGAGTTCGTCGATCTCGCGTTGGATCTCCGCCAGCTCGTCGTAGATCGCCTGCCGCTCGAGCGCGGCGAGCCGCCGCAGCTGCAGGTTCAAGATCGCGTTGGCCTGGAGTTCGTCGATCTCGAGCAGGTCCATCAGATCGGTTCGTGCCGTATCAGCCGACGCCGACCCGCGGATGAGGGCGATGACCGCGTCCAACGCATCGAGGGCCTTGACGTACCCGCGCAGGATGTGGGCCCGTTCCTGCTTCTTGCGGAGCCGATAGCGGGTGCGCCGCACGATCACGTCGAGCTGGTGGGTGACCCACAACCGGATCGTCTGGTCGAGGCGCAGCGTGCGCGGCACCCCGTCGACGATCGCGAGCATGTTCACGCCGAACGAGTCCTGCAGCTGCGTGTGCTTGTACAGGTTGTTCAGGACGACCTTCGCGACCGCGTCCCGCTTCAGGGTGACGACGAGCCGCATGCCGACCCGCGCCGAACCCTCGTCGCGTATGTCGGCGATCCCGGCGATCCGGCCGTCACTGACCAGCTCCGCGATCTTCTCGGCGAGGTTGTCCGGGTTGACCTGGTACGGCAGTTCGGTGACGACGAGGATCGTGCGGCCGCGGGCGTCCTCGTCGACCTCGACGACGGCGCGCATCCGGACCGAACCGCGACCGGTGCGGTAGGCATCCTCTATCCCGTCGGTCCCGACGATGAGTCCGGAGGTCGGAAAGTCCGGACCCTTGATCCGCTCGAGCAGCGCCTCGAGAAGTTCGGCGTCGCCGGCGGTCGGGTTGTCGAGCAGCCACTGCACTCCGTTGGCAACCTCCCGCAGGTTGTGCGGGGGGATATTCGTCGCCATTCCGACCGCGATACCTGAACCGCCGTTGACGAGCAGGTTCGGGAAACGGCTCGGCAGGATGGTCGGCTCGGCGCCGCGTCCGTCATAGTTCGGCGCGAAGTCGACCGTGTCTTCCTCGATGTCGCGCAACAATTCCATCGCGAGCGGCTGCAGCCGGCATTCGGTATACCGCTGGGCCGCGGGCGGATCGTTGCCGGGCGAACCGAAGTTGCCCTGGCCGTCGACGAGCGGATAACGCAGTGACCACGGCTGCGCAAGCCGGACGAGGGTGTCGTAGATCGAGGCGTCCCCGTGCGGGTGGTAATTGCCCATCACCTCGCCGACGACGCGAGCGCATTTGAAATAGCCGCGGTCCGGACGGAACCCGCCGTCGAACATCGCGTACAACACCCTGCGATGAACGGGCTTCAACCCGTCCCGGACATCGGGAACGGCGCGGCCGATAATGACGGCCATGGCGTAATCGAGGTACGAGCGCTGCATCTCGACCTCGAGCCCGACCGGCTCGATCCGATCCCCCGGCGGGGGTACGACGTCGACCACGCTGGTCCTCTCCTACGCCAGAAGTATTGCTGAAAGACGTTCGATGGGCGGGTGATCAGATGTCGAGAAAGCCGACGTCCTTCGCGTTTCTCGTGATGAACGTGCGGCGGGCATCGACGTCTTCACCCATGAGCGTGCTGAACAGCGCCTCCGCCGTCGCCGCGTCATCGAGCGTGACCTGCAGAAACGTACGGGTGAGCGGGTTCATCGTCGTTTCCCACAGCTGCTCGGCGTTCATCTCGCCGAGCCCCTTGTAGCGCTGAATCGAGTCCTCTTTCGGGAGCCGCTTGCCGGCCTCGAGCCCGATCTCGATCAGGCCGTCCTTTTCCCGATCCGAATACGCATATTCCGGTTCGTCCCGGGTCCACTTGATCTTGAACAGCGGCGGCTGCGCGAGATAGACATGCCCCGCTTCGATCAACGGCCGCATGAACCGGAACAGCAACGTCAACAGCAGCGTACGGATGTGCTGGCCGTCGACATCCGCATCGGCCATCAGCACGATCTTGTGATATCGCAGCTTACCGATGTCGAATTCCTCGTGAATTCCGGTGCCGAGCGCCGTGATCAACGACTGCACTTCGCTGTTCTTCAGCACCCGGTCGATACGAGCCTTCTCGACATTGATGATCTTGCCGCGGATCGGCAGGATCGCCTGCGTACGCGAATCCCGGCCCGACTTCGCCGAGCCCCCGGCGCTGTCCCCCTCGACGATGTACACCTCACACTCGGCCGGGTCGCCCGACTGGCAGTCGGCGAGTTTTCCCGGCAGCGAGTTCGCCCCGAGAAGGCTTTTGCGGGACAAGTCCCGCGCCTTGCGCGCGGCCAGTCGTGCCCGCGCCGCGTTGCTGGCCTTGATGAAGATCTCCTTGCCCTCGGACGGGTTGCGGTCGAACCAGGCCCGGAGCCAGTCGTTGCAGGTCTGCTGCACGAACGACTGCGTCCCGGGGTTGCCGAGCTTCGTCTTCGTCTGCCCTTCGAACTGCGGCTCGCCCAACTTCACGCTGATGATCGCCGTGAGCCCCTCGCGAACGTCATCGCCGGCAAGGTTGTCCTCTTTCTCCTTGAGCCAGCCCTTGGCCCGCGCGACGCTGTTCACGGTCGCCGTCAGTGCCGCTCGGAAGCCTTCCTCGTGCGTACCGCCCTCGTGTGTGTTGATGGTGTTCGCGAACGTGTAGACCGACTCGGAGTACGAGTCGTTCCACTGCATCGCGACCTCCACCGACATCGCGCCCTTGTCGGTGGTGGTCTCACCGGAGAAGCCGATGACCGACTTGTGCGCCGGGGTCTTCGTCGCGTTGAGGTGCAGCACGAAGTCCTCGATGCCGCCCTTGTAGAAGAAGCGTTCTTCGCGGGGTGATTCGTCGCGTTCGTCGCGGAGCACGATCGTCAACGCGCGGTTGAGGAACGCCATCTCCTGCAGGCGCCGGTACAGCGTGTCCCAGTTGTACGTGGTGGTCTCGAAGATCGTCGGGTCGGCCCAGAAGGTGATGGTCGTACCGTGGGTCTTGGTCGCGGCGCCCTTGGCGATCGGGGCGACCGGTTTCGTCCCCACGTAGGTCTGCGTCCACACGAACCCGTCGCGCTTGACCTCGACCTCGAGTCGAGACGCCAGCGCATTGACCACGGAGATTCCGACCCCGTGCAGGCCACCGGAAACCGCGTACGACTGGGAGTCGAACTTCCCGCCGGCGTGCAAGGTCGTGAGGACGAGTTCCAGGGTGGGCTTGCCGGACTTGTGCCTCGCCACCGGAATGCCGCGGCCGTTGTCGACCACGCGAACGCTGCCGTCGGCGAGCAACGTCACGGTGATCTCGTCGCAGTGACCCGCCAGAGCTTCGTCGACCGAGTTGTCCACCACCTCGTAGACCAGGTGGTGAAGTCCCCGCTCGTTGGTGGAGCCGATATACATTCCGGGACGCTTGCGCACCGCCTCGAGCCCCTCGAGGACGGTGATCGAGCTCGCGTCGTAGGCCTGGGCCACGCTTCTCCTGCCGGTCGCGGATATCTGCCCGAGTCTACCTGCCCGTAGCGCGAAACTCCCGCAGCACGGCCGCTGCCTGGGACAGAGCCGCGCGAACGCACCTACCCCTGAGTCCCCCTACCGGATCGGGCTAGTCACCTGCCGCCATGGCGCGCTAGCCGTAGGTGTCACGAGGTCCCCGCCCGGGCACCGACCAGCGGCCCTTCTTCCAACTCGGACCCACCGGTCCCCGGACCACCAACCGGCGAACCGTGCCCGCACCCGCGACCTCGGCGATCCGGGCGAGCAACGTCGGGCCGAGCAATCTGATCTGGGTCGCCCACGCGGTCGATTCGGCCTCGACGGTGAGGACGCCTTCGGTGAGGGACACCGGTTCGCAATGCGCCGCGAGGTCCGCCCCCACCGTCCCGGGCCAGTCGCCCGTCACCTTCGCGACCGCCGCCGCGGCGCTCCAGCCGCGTTCGGCGAGCAGTCCCTCGATCGCGGCACCGAACGGAACCGGGTCGCCCGAGTCCGGCGAGTTCGGTCGATCACGCAGGTTCGCGGCCCGGATGGCTGAGCGCCGGCGACCGACCGAGGAGCGTTCCCGTTCGAGCCGAGACTTGTCCGCGTCTTCGCGCGCCCTCGCCAGCGCCGCGCGGGCGATGTCGGCGCCGCTCGGCCCGCGCTCAGTCGGCATCGTTGACCACCGTTCCCGCACCGACCACGAACCGCACCGCCGACAACTCCGGCGGTACATCCGCCGCGACGGCGGCGGTGACCAGTACCTGCTCGGCGCCGGCGGTCAGTTCGGCCAGCCTGGTACGGCGCCCGTGATCCAGCTCGGCGAAGACGTCGTCGAGCAACAGCACCGGCTCGCTGCCGTCAGCGCGTAGCAGTTCGTACGCGCCAAGCTTCAGCGCGAGCGCCACCGACCAGCTCTCGCCGTGGCTCGCGTACCCGCGGGCGGGCAGCCCGCGAAGCGTGAGGACAAGGTCGTCGCGGTGCGGGCCGGCGAGGGTGATGCCGCGTTCGATCTCCGCGGCGCGCACCCGGCCGAGGGCGGCGAGCAACAACGCCGACAGGCTTTCGCGGTCGTCGGGCAGCGGTTCGTGGTCCGCCTCGGTGATGCTCGCCCGGTACGCGAACTCCAGCGGACCGCCCCCCGGCGCAACTTCGTCGTACGCCTTGCTCGCGACGGGTCGCAGCGCGGTCAGCAACGCCAGCCGCCCCGCGAGCAGTTCACCGCCGAACCGCGAAAGCTGTTCGTCCCACGCGTCGAGCGTCCGGTAGTCCGCACCCGGGCCGGCCCGGCGCCCGGCCGCGGCAGTACGCAAGAGCGTGTTGCGTTGCTTGAGAACCCGGTCGTAATCGGCGCGGACGGCAGCGAAGCGTGGGTTACGTGTCACCAGCAGGGTGTCGAGGAAGCGGCGCCGCCCCTCGGGCTCGCCTTTGACGAGCGCGAGGTCCTCCGGCGCGAACAAGACCGTCCGCAGGAGACCGATCAACTCCCGGGGCCGGGGCAACGCCGCGCGGTTCAAGCGAGCACGGTTCGTCCCCTTCGGGTTGATCTCGATCTCGAGCAGGGCCTCCCGCCCGTCGCGGACGACTGCCGCCCGGACGACTGCTCGCGGAGCGCCGGCGCGCACCAGCGGAGCGTCCGCCGACACGCGGTGGCTGTCCTGCGTGGCGAGGTAACCGATGGCCTCGACCAGGTTGGTCTTGCCCTGGCCGTTCGGTCCGAGCAGAACCGAACGGCCGGAGGTGAACACGATTC
This sequence comes from uncultured bacterium, assembly GCA_964247525.1. Taxonomy (GTDB): domain Bacteria; phylum Actinomycetota; class Actinomycetes; order Mycobacteriales; family CAJCIY01; genus DASYGP01. Next base: position 1,883 of record CAXTUZ010000013.1, on the reverse strand, counting down.
GCGCCGAGGAGTACGACCGGTAGTCCTCGAGTGCCAGCGCACGAATCCACACGGAAGGGAAGGCGGTCGGGACGCTCAGGCGACCGGGTGCTGAATGGGCGCACCGGCGTCGCCGTCGATGCTCGTCGTCGCGTGGCCGCCGAACTGGTTACGGAGCGCGGCTACGAGCTTCATCGCGGGGCTGTCGTCCTGCTGTGAGCTGAACCGCGCAAACAGGCTCGCGGCAATGGCCGGCATCGGAACGCCGTGGTCGATGGCCGCTTGCACGGTCCAGCGCCCCTCGCCCGAATCGGCTGCCACACCGCGGATGTTGTGAAGTCCGGGATCCTCCCGCAGCGCGCGCACCGCGAGATCGAGCAGCCAGGAGCGGACGACCGTGCCCTTCTGCCAGGACGCGATGGTGCCGGGCACATCGGTCACCAGCTCGGTCGCGGCCATCAGCTCGTAGCCCTCCGCGTACGCCTGCATCATCGCGTACTCGATGCCGTTGTGCACCATCTTCACGAAGTGTCCGGCGCCGGCCGCGCCGGCGTGCACGAAACCGGTGTCCTCGTCACCCTCGGGCTTCAGCGTGTCGAAGATCGGGCGAACGCTCGCCACGTCCGCGGTACTCCCGCCGACCATGAGGGCATACCCTTCGGTCAGTCCCCAGATCCCACCGGAGACCCCGCAGTCCAGGAAGCGGATTCCCTTCTCGTCCAGGGCGGCGGCGTGAACGAGGTCCTCGGTGTACCTGCTGTTCCCACCGTCGACGACCAGGTCCCCGGTGTCCAGCGCGGAGCCGAGCGCGGCAATGGTCGCGCTCGTCGGTTCGCCCGCGGGAACCATGACCCACACCACGCGAGGAGTCGGCAGCGCCGCCACCAGCGCGTCGAGGGTGGGGACGTCGGTCGCGTCGCTGTGCGGGTCGTAGCCGGTGACGGTGTGGCCGCCGCGGCGCAACCGCTCGGCCATGTTGCCGCCCATTCGGCCGAGACCGACCATTCCGATGTGCATCGGTACTCCTCGACACGGGGCCCCCGCGGGGACCGGGACGGAGAAATCTCCTCGGACGCTACTGAACTCCGGTGTCAGGCCGGTTGCGAGAGCCGAACCGGCATGAGTAGGTACGAGTACGGACCGACCTGACCGTCGGCGTCGGCGCCGGTCAGCACCGCCGGCCGCTTGGGCTCGGTGAAGGCGAGTCGCGCGGTGGGAGCATCGAGAACGCCGAGACCGTCGAGCAGGAACGTCGGGTTGAAGGCGATCGTCAACGGCTCACCCTCGTAGGCGACCTCCATGTGCTCGGAGGCCTGCGCCTCCTCTCCGGTCCCCGCCTCGAGCAACAACGAGCCGGCCTCGAAGCTGAGCCGGATCGGAGCCGTTCGTGCGGCGACCAGCGACACCCGTCGTAGCGCGTCGATGAGTGCGCTCGTCCCCACCGTGGCCAGTGCTTCGTGACCGGCCGGGATCAACGACCGGTACCGCGGGTACTCCCCGTCGAGCAGGCGGGTGGTCGTACGCCGCGAGGAGTTTGCGAAGCCGATGAGGCTCTCCCCGGACGATCCGTTCCCGATCGCGATCGTCACGTCCTGCGTACCGACCGCAAGCGCCTTGGCGGCGTCCGCAAGGGTTTTCCCGGGTACGAGCGCCGCGGCCGGAAGGTCCTCGCCCGACGGCGCCCAGGTCAGCTCACGCATGGCGAGCCGGTAACGGTCCGTGGCGGCGAGCGTGATCCGGTCGCCGTTGATTTCCACGCGTACACCTGTCAGGACGGGCAGCGTGTCGTCCCGACCGGCCGCGACGACGACCTGCGCGACCGCGCTGGCCAACTCGGCCGCCCGAACGCTGCCCGCGACCGGCGGTAGCGCCGGCAGAACCGGGTAGTCGTCGACCGGCAGCGG
>CAXTUZ010000012.1:19017-24058 GCA_964247525.1 uncultured bacterium | reverse complement strand
CGCGGGCGTCGGCACCGTGCTCCTGGCCGCCACTCCCGGCGTCGCCCTTGCGCCGGCGTACGAGGGCGATTCCCATGCCGCGCACCTGCGCAAGGGCGCGGTAGACCTCACCGCGGCGGCCCACGAGCGGCTGCGCCAGGACGTGGACACCCTGCACGACCTCGATCGGGCGCGGGCTCTCGGCGTGGGCGCCGAAACCACGCTCGTACTTGCGCACCTCACCATGATCCGGCGCCCCTGAGCCTGTTCACCTGCAGGTGTGACACTGGCGGGATGACTGACCTTGCCGCACCGGTGAGCACGCTCGGCTCGCCCACGCCCGGGGTGCAGCCGGGCGTGACACCGGCGGAGCACCCGCTGCCCGAGGACCGGTTCCTCAACCGGGAGTCGTCCTGGCTCGATTTCAACGTCCGCGTGCTCGCCGCCGCCGAGGACGCGGGCCTTCCGCTGCTCGAACGGGTCAAGTTCGCGGCGATCTTTGCGAGCAACCTCGACGAGTTCTTCATGGTGCGCGTCGCCGGCCTGAAGCGCAGGCAGGCGACCGGTCTCACCGTACGGTCCGCGGACGGGCTGACCACCCGCGAGCAGCTCGGCCTCATCGGCGAGTGTTCAGCGGAGTTGCAGAAGCGGCACGCTCAGGTGTTTTCCGGGCAACTGCAGCCCCTACTCGCCGACAACGGCATCACCATCGTCTCGTGGGAAGGACTCTCGGAGACCGAGCAGCAACGCCTGCACCGCTATTTCCGAGAGCAGATCTTCCCGGTCCTCACACCGCTGGCGGTGGATCCCGCCCATCCCTTCCCGTACATCTCGGGGCTGTCCCTGAACTTGGCGGTCGTGGTACGGGATCCGGCGGCCAGCGTCGAGCATTTCGCGCGGGTCAAGGTGCCCGAGGTGATTCCGCGGCTCGTACGCATCGAGCAGGATGTCGAGGCCGGAAGTGACTCCAGCGCGCGTTTTCTCCCGCTCGAAGAGCTGATCGGCGCCCACCTCACCCACCTGTTCCCGGGCATGGAGATCCTCGAGCGCCACCCCTTCCGGGTGACCCGCAACGCGGATGTCGAGCTTGAGGACGACGAGACCGAGGACCTGCTCCAGGCACTCGAGAAGGAGCTGGCCCGCCGGCGTTTCGGCCCGGCGGTACGGCTCGAAGTCGCGGAGACGATCAGCGACCGGACGCTCGACCTGCTCATCCGTGAGCTCGAGGTGCACCACCGTGACGTGCTCCGGGTGGCGGGCCTGCTCGATCTCACCGCCCTCTGGTCGATCGTCGGCCTGGACCGGCCCGAGCTCAAGGACGAGCCGTACGTACCGACCCTGCATCCGCGGCTCGCCGGCGAGGACGGCCTGATGGTCTCGGACATGTTTGCCGTGATGCGGGACGGCGACATGCTCGTGCATCACCCGTACGACTCCTTCGCCACGAGCGTGCAGCGCTTCATCGAGCAGGCCGCCGCCGATCCCGCCGTGCTCGCCATCAAGCAGACGCTCTATCGGACCTCGGGCGACTCCCCGCTGGTCGAGGCGCTGATCGACGCGGCCGAGTCCGGCAAGCAGGTCGTCGTGCTCGTCGAGATCAAGGCCCGCTTCGACGAGCAGAACAACATCACCTGGGCGCGGGCGCTGGAACGCGCCGGCTGCCATGTCGTGTACGGGGTGGTGGGCCTGAAGACGCACTGCAAGACGGCCCTCGTGGTACGGCTCGAGCGCGGCAAGGTGCGCCGGTATGCGCACGTCGGCACCGGCAACTACAACCCGAAGACCGCCCGCATCTACGAGGATCTCGGGCTCTTGACGGCAGACCCCGCGGTGGGTGCGGACCTGACCGACCTGTTCAACGCGCTCACCGGATACAGCCGGCAGACCGACTACCGCACGTTGCTGGTCGCCCCGCAGCGACTTCGGGCCGGAATCATCGAGCGCATCGACGAGCAGGCCGAACGCGCGCGTACCGGTGAACCGGCCCAGCTGCGGCTGAAGCTCAACAACCTCGTGGACGAGGAGGTCATCGACGCGCTGTATCGCGCGGCGCGCGCCGGGGTGCCTATCGACTGTGTCGTACGAGGTATGTGCGCCCTGCGCCCGGGCGTCCCGGGCCTTTCGGAAACGATCCGGGTCCGCTCGATTCTCGGCCGTTACCTCGAACACAGCAGGATCTTCGGCTTCGGTGCCGATCCGTCGGCGCAGTGGTGGATCGGATCGGCGGACATGATGCATCGCAACCTCGACCGCCGCGTCGAAACCCTTGTCCGAGTGGACGATCCGGCCCTCACGCCCCAGCTCGCGGCGACCGTGGCGTTGGCGATGGACCCTTCGACGCGAGCCTGGAACCTCGATGCGAGCGGTGAGTGGCACCGATCGGGCGAGAACGACATGCAGGTCGTTCTCGCGGCCCAGATGGCCGAGCGGCATGCCTGAGCTGAGGTCCCACCTCGAGTCGGAGATCAAACTGGCGGTGCCAGCACTGTTCACACTGCCGGCACTCGTTCCGGACCGGCCGGGAAACGCGAAGAAGCACGCGGACACGGCCGGCGTGCCGGTGCGGGCGCACCGCGGTGCGGAATTGCTGCTGCGCGCGGCCTACCAGGACACCAGCGACCTCCGCCTCGCCCGCAGTGGCGTGACGTTGCGGCACCGCACCGGTGAGTCCGAACCGCTCTGGACGCTGAAACTCCCTGCAACCACCGGGCTCGAGGGCGACCGGACCGAATTCAACGTTCCGGGGCCGCCGGACGAGGTCCCGGCGCAACTGAGCGGGCTCGTGACGGGCTACGTCCGCACCGGAGCGCTGGCAGAGATCGCGGTGCTCGCGACCCGCCGGCAGGTCTGGTCGCTCTGCGATGCGCGCGCGGAGGAAGTGGCCGAGGTCGTCGACGACCTGGTTTCGGTTGTCGCACAGGACGAAGTCGCGGCGAGGTTCCGGGAACTGGAGATCGAGCGGCGCGGGATCGACGAAGCGTGGCTCGCCTCGCTCGTACGCCGCCTCGAGGCTGCGGGCGCCGTACGGGGTGCGTTCGTGTCCAAGCTGGCCCGCGCACTCGGACCGCAGGCGAGCGCACCTCCCGACGTACCGGTCCCCGGCGCGGTGCGGCGCCGCGATCCGGCGTCCGCGCTCCTCACCTACGCGCTGCGGAGCTCGGTGTCCGCGCTTCTCGCCCAGGACGTCGGGGTCCGGCTCGGCAACGACGACGCCGTACACAAGATGCGCGTCGCGTGCCGTCGTCTGCGCAGTGACCTGCGTACCTTCGCCCCCCTGATCGAGCCGGAGCCCGCGGCGCGGATACGCACGGAGCTGGCCTGGCTTGCCGACGGGCTCGGCGCGGCGCGCGACCTCGAGGTCCTGCGGTCCCGGCTGCGCCGTACGTTCGCGGCTGATCCGCTCGCCCCGCTCGATCCGAGCGCCTTCGACCGACTCGACGCGATCCTTGCCGAGCGCGAAACCGCCGCCCACGCGGACGCGCGCCAGGTCCTGGGCGAGGAGCGCTACGTGATGTTGCTCGAAGCGCTCGTCGCGCTCGCGCGCGAACCGTGCACAACCGCTCTTGCCGCCGGCGCGGCGAAGGACGTACTGCCGTTGCTCGTTGCCGCCGCGGTTGCGGATCTGGACCAGAAAGTCGGCCGGTTGAGGCGCAACTCCCCCGATGTGAAATGGCACGCGGCGCGTATTCACGCGAAGCGGGCGAGGTACGCCGCGGAAGCCGCTGCAGCGGCGCTGGGCAAGGAGGCGGCCGCGACGGGCGCCGCGTTGGCCGGGGTGCAGGAGGTACTCGGCGAACACCAGGATGCCGCGATCGCCGCGCAGGTACTGATGACGATCGCGGCGCGCCATCCGGAAGACCCCGCCCTGGTACTGCTGTGCGGGAGGCTCGCCGAGCGGGAACGATATGCGGTGCGCAGCGCGCGTGTCGCGGCACCGGGGATCTGGCGTGCCGCGGCCGCCCCGAGACTTCGCCGCTGGCTGCCGATGCCGGAGGCCCGATGAGAGGACCGGCTCCCATCGTCGCGGCTGGAACGGTGCTCTGGCGGCCTGCGAGGAACAGCGCCGAGGTGGAAATCGCGCTGGTACACCGGCCGAAGTACGACGACTGGTCGCTGCCGAAGGGAAAGCGCGACCCGGGCGAGCACGCCGTCAACACCGCCGTACGTGAGACCGCGGAGGAGACCGGCTACGTCGGGCCGTTGACGCGCTACTGCGGACACGTTCGCTACCCCGTCGCCGGTGAGAGCGGACCGGTGCCCAAAATGGTGAGTTACTGGGCGATGCCCGCGCTAGGCGGAGCCTTCGTCCCGTCGTTGGAAGTCGACGAGATGGTGTGGCTCGGGCCAGAACCGGCGACGGCACGTCTGACGCGTGCCGTCGATCGCGGACCCATACGCCGCTTCTCGCGGCTACCGGCCCGCACCAGCACCCTGCTACTCGTCCGGCACGCTCGCGCCGGCGATCGCAAGTCGTGGGGCGGATCGGACGCGGCTAGACCCCTTGACGCGCAAGGGCTCGCGCAGGCAGCGCAGGTCGCGAAGTTGGCTGCGTGCTTCGGAGTCACCAGCGTGATGGCCGCGGACGTGGTGCGCTGCGAGCAGACCGTCGCGCCCCTCGCCGCGGCGCTGGGTGTCGCGGTCGAACCGGCCCACGAGGTGTCCGAAACCGCGCACGCGCGACGTCCGAAGCGTGCCGTCGAGTTCCTGAAGGCCTTGGCCGCCCGCGGCGGGGGCGTCGCGGTGTGCAGCCAGGGCGGCGTCATTCCCGACGTGCTGGAGCAACTCGGCCAGCGGGCCCTTCCCGACGCGCAACCGTTGCGCTCCAAGAAGGGCTCGATCTGGGTGCTGTCCTTCGACGGCGAGAAACTCGTCGACGCCCACTATGTGGACAGCGAAGAGCTCGCGCCGTCTTAGCGCGCCGACTTGCGGGCGGTCTTGTTCGCCGCAGCCTTCTTCGCGGCCGTGCTGGTCTTCGCGGGCGCCTTGGCGGCGCGGGTGGAGGTTTTTGCGACGGCCGTCGTGCGCTTGGCCGGCGCCTTCGCGGCCGCCTTCGCCTGCTCGA
>CAXTUZ010000012.1:9966-19007 GCA_964247525.1 uncultured bacterium | reverse complement strand
GGCAGGCGACGACTTGGTGGCGGCGGCCTTACGGGTGGCAGGCGCCTTCGCGGCTGACCTGGTCCCCGCTGACGTGGTGGCAGCGGACTTTGTCGTGGCCGACTTCTTCGCAGGGGACTTCGAGGCAAGCACCTTTGCGGCGGTACTCCGCTTCGTCGGGGCCGTAGGTGCCTTCGTGGCGAGGACCTTTGCGGCCGCGGTCCGGGTACGTGGGGCCGCGGTCGTGTTCTTGGTAGGAGTGGCCTTCGTCGCACTCGGGCGGCCGGGCGCCGTCGCGGCGCTTCGTCTCGTCGTGGTGGCGGCAGCCTTGGTCAGCTTCTTCGAGCCGTTGACGTACGCCTTGAAGTCGGTTCCGGGACGGAACTTCGGCACCGAGGTTCGCTTGATCTTGACGACAGCTCCGGTGGCGGGGTTCCGCCCCGTACGGGCGGCACGGTCAGCCTTCTCGAAGACGCCGAAGCCGCTGAGGGACACCTTCTCGCCGCGCGCAACCGAGCGGGTGACAGTGTCGAGAAACGCCTCGACCGCGATGGTCGCGGCTTGCCTGCTGCCCACCTGCTCCGCCAGGACGTCGATCAGATCGGACTTGTTCACACGCACCTCCGGGACAATTCCGGCCGGGTGCCGGATGTGATCACCGGAACGGTAGGAGGTCTCGGGCCCGCCGACAACTCCTCACGCGGCGTGTCGGCTTGCGTATCCGGCTGCGCCACAAAAGATTCCGGGAGTCCGGGGGCGGATCAGAGGCTCGTGGCGACCCGGGTGATCTCTGTTCGTTTCCTGGAACCGAACAGAGAACCGGTCCACCAGGCGATGGTTTCCTGGAATCGACCACTAGGACCCGAGCGCAAGAACCCTTGTGTCCGAACGCTTTTCAGTCGGCTCCGGCAGGGGCGGATCGGGTACGGGGAAGCCACGCCGGGCGGCTCTGCTCGAACGTCGTGATGTCGCCGTCGTGGGCGAGCGTCAGCGCGATGTCGTCAAGGCCGTTCAGGAGGCGGAGCCGCGAGGAGGCGTGGATCGCGAAGGGAAAAACGTGCGCGGCGACACGTACTTCTTGGCTCTCGAGGTCGACCGTCACGGCCGTACCGGGATCCGCCTCGACCGCGGCCATCAGCACATCCACGTCGTCCTGGCCCAGCTCGACCGGCAAGAGGCCGCCCTTCAAGGCGTTGTTCGCAAAGATGTCGCCGAACCTCGGGGTGATCACTACCCGGAATCCCGCGTCCTGGAGGGCCCAAACGGCGTGCTCACGCGACGAACCGGTCCCGAAATCGGGGCCCGACAACAGGATCGTCGCCCCGCTGTACTCCGGCCGGTCGAGCTCGAACCCCGGTTCGGCCCGCCACTCGCGAAACAACCCGTCGGCGAACCCGGTACGGGACACGCGCTTGAGGTAGTCGCTCGGGATGATCTGATCGGTGTCGACGTTGCTCCGCCGCAGGGGCACCGCGCGGCCGGTGTGCACCGTAAAGGCTTGCATCACAACTCCTTCGACAGGTCGGCCGGGGCGGCGAGATGACCGGTTACGGCCGTTGCGGCAGCCACGACCGGTGAGACGAGGTGGGTCCGGCCACCGCGGCCCTGCCGCCCCTCGAAGTTCCGGTTGCTCGTCGAGGCGGATCGTTCCTGCGGTGCGAGCGTGTCGGGGTTCATCCCGAGGCACATCGAGCACCCGGCGTTACGCCATTCGGCTCCGGCGGCCTCGAAAATTGCATCGAGTCCCTCCGCCTCGGCCGCCGCCTTGACCTGCATCGACCCGGGGACGACGAGCGCCCGTACGCCCGGAGCGACGCTTCGCCCGGCGAAAATGCTTGCAGCCGCTCGAAGATCCTCGATGCGCCCGTTCGTACAGGACCCGATGAACACCGTGTCCACCGCAATGTCGCGCAGCGCCGTACCCGGCTCCAATCCCATGTAGGTCAGCGCTCGTTGTGCCGCATCGCGTTCGCCGCCGTCGGCGAACGACGCCGGGTCGGGCACCGACGCCGAGAGCGGGAGGCCCTGCCCGGGGTTCGTGCCCCAGGTGACGAAGGGAGCCAACGAGCTCGCGTCGATGCGAACCTCCCGGTCGAAACGTGCCTCGTCGTCCGAGCGCAGCTCCCGCCAGGCCGCAACGGCGGCGTCCCAGTCAGGACCCGTCGGGGCGTGCGGCCGACCACGCAGGTACTCGAACGTCGTGTCGTCCGGCGCAATCATTCCCGCTCGCGCTCCGGCCTCGATGCTCATATTGCAGACCGTCATCCGGCCCTCCATGGACAACGCCTCGATCGCCGCGCCGCGGTACTCGATCACGTGGCCCTGGCCACCGCCGGTGCCGATCTCGGCGATGATCGCGAGGATCAGGTCCTTCGCGGTCACACCGGAAGGAAGGCTGCCGTCGATCGTCACCGCCATCGTCCTCGGCCTTCGCTGCGGAAGTGTCTGCGTCGCAAGCACATGCTCGACCTCGCTGGTGCCGATGCCGAACGCGAGTGCGCCGAAGGCGCCATGGGTCGAGGTGTGCGAGTCACCGCATACCACCGTCATGCCGGGCTGGGTCAGTCCGAGTTGCGGCCCGATGACGTGCACGATTCCCTGGCCGGCGTCACCCATCGGGTGCAGCCTGATGCCGAACTCCGCGCAGTTGCCCCGCAGGGTCTCCACCTGGGTACGGCTGATCGGGTCCGCGATCGGCCCACCGAGCAGATCGGTGGGGACGTTGTGGTCCTCAGTGGCGATGGTGAGATCGGGGCGCCGGACCCTCCGATCCTCCATCCGCAAGCCGTCGAAGGCCTGCGGGCTGGTGACCTCGTGGACCAGATGAAGATCGATGTAGAGCAGGTCGGGCTCGTCCTGCTCACGGCGCACCACGTGCGCCTCCCACACCTTCTCGGCCAGCGTCCGTGCGGTCATCGGGACCTCCCGCCTCGACATGTTGACTTGCAATCCCAATATATGGGATGCAAATATCGTATCGTGGAACAGTCTAGCGCTGTCGGCGTCGTTGACAAGGTGGCTTCGGTCTTGCGTGCCTTGGAGTCAGGACCCTGCGCGCTGGCCGAACTCGTCGAACGCACCGGCCTTGCGCGGGCGACGGCGCATCGTCTGGCCGGCGCGCTCGTGGTTCACGGCCTCGTCGCGCTTACGGACGACGGTTACGTACCGGGTCCGTGGCTTGCCGAGTTGGCCGGCGTCGACCCCCTCGTCCTTCGCGCCGACGGCGTCCTTCGCCGGTTGCGCGACCGGACGGGCTGCAGCGCACAACTCTTCCGGCAGCGCGGGTCGTACCGGCTGTGCGTCGCGGCGAGCGACATGGCGAGCGGACTGCGCGACACCGTTCCTGTCGGGGCCAGGTTCCCGATGACCGCGGGGTCGGCGGCTCAGGCCTTGCTTCTCGACGGTCCCCTTCCACCGGATACGGCGTTTTCCGGAGCCGCCCTGACCGTCGCGGCCCGGCGCGGCTGGGCCCAGTCGGGCGCCGAACGCGCGCCCGGGGTCGCGTCCGTGTCCGCACCGGTGCGCCAGGAAACCGGTTCGATCATCGCCGCGGTGTCGGTCAGCGGCCCGGCCGCCGTCCTCGGGCGAACCCCTGGCGCGTCCTATGGGTCGGCGGTTGCGGCGGCCGCGCGCGAACTCTCGGCCGTCGCCGCCGCCAGCGGGGTCCGCTAGCATCGCGGTGGCTTACGGCCGTCCGCGCCCCCATCGTCTAGAGGCCTAGGACGCCGCCCTCTCAAGGCGGTAACACGGGTTCGAATCCCGTTGGGGGTACTTCTGGCCTGCGCGCCGCTCAAGCCCTCGTTGCGGGCTTGGTAAGGAGGTCGATCAGGCCGGGAAAGCGGGCGTCGAGCTCACATCGACGTAGCCGGATGAACTTGCGGGTGCCCTCCTCGCGCTCAGAAGTCAGCCCCGCGGCGCGCAACACCTTGAGGTGATGGGTCGCCGTCGACTTTGCCACCGGCACCTCGATCTGACCACACGACATACCGTCGGTCTGGACGCAGACGCTGAGCTGCCGAACGATATCGAGCCGCACCGGGTCCGAAAGCGCCTGCAGCACAGCCAAGACCTCGATATCGGCTAAGTCGGGGTGCTCTTCCGACGCCTCGGCCAAGGTTGTGACCTCCGTCATATGTTTGACGCCGATCGAACAGTCGATGTACGCTCCACATCGAACAATACATCGCGGGCGCATTCCTCGCCTCGGATTCCTTTTGCCCACACTCCTCTCCAACCCGTCCGATCTTGGAGCCATCTGTTGTCGACCTCCGATTCCCTCCCCGTACCCGATACGGCCGTTGCTAGCGACGGCTCCCCGCGGCTGACCAGGCGCGAGTGGGGGGCGTTGATCGTCCTGTGCGGCGCGATCTTCCTCGACGCCCTGGACGTCTCGATGGTCGGCGTCGCGCTCCCCTCCATCCGCACCGACCTGCACCTCTCGACCTCGTCGCTGCAGTGGATCGTCAGCGCGTACGTCCTCGGCTACGGCGGATTCCTCCTGCTGGGCGGGCGAGTCGCCGACCTGCTCGGCCGCCGCCGCGTTTTCCTCATCGCGCTCGCGGTCTTCCTCGTGGCGTCCGGCCTCGGCGGCATTGCCGACGACGGAACCTTCTTGATAGTTATGAGATTCATCAAGGGCGTCAGCGCCGCATTCACCGCACCCGCCGGCCTCTCGATCATCACGACCGGCTTCGCCGAAGGGCCGGCGCGGAACAAGGCGCTCTCGGTCTACACCGCAACCGGGGCATCCGGATTCTCGCTCGGACTCGTCTTCGGCGGTCTGCTGACCGAAGCTGGCTGGCGCTGGGTGTTCTTCCTTCCCGTGGTCTTGGCCGCGGTGACGCTCGCCGGAGCGATCCGGCTCGTGCCGAACAACGACTCCTCTCGGGAAACGGACAAGGGCTTCGACCTCGCCGGGGCGGTCGGCCTCACGACCGGGATGCTCCTGCTGGTATTCACCCTCGTCGAAGCGCCCACCGTCGGGTGGGGCACCGCACGAACCGTTGGTTCGTTCGCGGCGTCCGCGGCGATCCTGGCGGCCTTCGTCGCCCTCGAGGCTCGTATCGCGAACCCTCTGATCCGTCTGGGCATCTTCCGGTCGGGCCAGCTGGTCCGAGCCAACATCGGCGCGATGGCATTGTTCGGGCCCTGGGTCGGCTTCCAGTTCATCGTGACGCTGTACCTGCAACAGTTGCGGGGCTGGTCACCGATCGAGACGGCGCTGGCGATCTTGCCCGCGGGGGTGTTGGTCGCCACGATCGCGCCGCGAATCGCAACGCTCGTCGCCCGCTTCGGGGTTGCCCGGCTGATCGTCACGGGCCTGGCGTCCATGGTGGCCGCCTACGCTCTGTTCCTGCCGATCGGGCTGCACTCGAACTACGCGGCTGCGATGCTGCCGACGTTCCTGCTGGCGGGGATCGGCTTTGGGCTCACGTTCGGCCCCTTGAACATCGCCGGCACCAGCGGCGTCGCGGCCCACGAGCAGGGTCTGGCCAGCGGCCTGCTGAACACGTCGTTCCAATTGGGCGGTGCGCTCGTCCTGGCCGTCGTGACAGCCATCGATGCGGCCAATACCGGTTCCAGCGGAACCCCCGCAGCGCTGCTACACGGTTTCCATCCCGCACTGGTGGTCTCGCTCGTCGCGGCAACGCTGGGCCTGGTCGCTGTCGCCGTTCGACGCCCTCGATCGCTGTCGGGGAACTTCGCGTCGGTCGACGACTCGAGCGAATTCGACGAGGCCGTCGAAGCGGCGTAGCGCTCACCCACGTGCAGAATGCCTTCTGTGGATCCGCCCGCTGGCATCGGAGTCGATTTCCGGCCGCTCTCGGCGTCCTAAACTCCCTGGTGCCTGGCCGTCTTGCCGGTAAGGCGGCGCTCCGGAGCCGGAGTCCCGAGTAGGGCCGAAGGCTGAAGGCAAGTAGTAGACCCGGGGCCGCGCCAGCCCGACGTACCTGCGCGAGACGAGGGTGACGTGAGAGTGCTTCCGGCGGCGGACAATTCTCTCGCCGAGTGCTTGTCCCGTTCGATCCCGAGCCGCGACTTCGCGTGCTCGAGCCGACTCCCGCGTTGTTCCGCGCCGTTCGCATTCGCCTACGGCCGTGGATGTGGTCGACAGGACTGACGTGCCTGCGCCGACGGCTGGGGTACCAGGACTCGAACCTAGACTAACTGAATCAGAATCAGTTGGGCTGCCAATTACCCCATACCCCACGGGACTCGAATAGACTACCAGTCCTCGTCGTCCGAGCCGCTTCCCTGTACGTCCCAGATCGCCTGTCGCAGCCGGGAGAGAGTGCGCTCACGGCCGAGAAGTTCGAGCGACTCGAACAGGGGCGGGGAGATACGGCGACCCGTCACCGCGATCCGAACCGGCCCGAACGCGTTCCGCGGCTTGAGGCCGAGTTGGGTGATAAGTGCATCGCGCAGCGCCGCCTCGATGAGGACCGCATTCCAGCCGTCGATGGGCTCCAGCGCCGCCAACGAGGCTCTCAACTGCGGCAGGAGCTCACCCACCAGGATTTCCTGGTCGACGACGGCGAAGTCCGCCTCGTCCACCAGCAGGAAGCCGAGGAGTTCCGGCGCTTCGGTCAGCCGGGTCATGCGGGTCTGGACGAGCGGCCCGGCCGCCTGCAAGAAGCCCGCGTCCGCGTGCATCCCCGCCGCCTCCAGCCAGGGCGAAATGGCCTGCGCGAACTGCAATTCCGACATCGAGCGGATTTTCTCGCCGTTGATCGCCTCGAGTTTCTTCACGTCGAAGCGCGCCGGATTGCGGGACACGCGGGTCAGGTCGAAGTTCGCGATCATCTCCGCGGTCTCGAACAGCTCGCGATCGGGGGCCAGCGCCCATCCCAACAACGCCAGGTAGTTTCGCAGCGCCTCGGGCAAAAAGCCGTGATCCCGATACCACCGCAGGGACACCTCCCCGTTGCGCTTCGACAGCGGCTTTCCGTCCTCCGAGACGAGCAACGGGAGGTGAGCGAACCGCGGCCAACTCGAGCGCGGGTGGTCGAGCGCCTCGTAGAGCGCCAGCTGTCTCGGCGTCGCCGACATGAGGTCCTCGCCCCGCACGACGTGGGTGAGCTTCATCGCCACGTCGTCGACGGCCGCCGCGAACACGTAGAGGGGAGCCCCGTCGCTCCTGGTCAACGCAAAGTCCGGGATCTGGGTGTGCTCGATGGTGATGTCACCGCGCACGAGGTCCTCGAACGTCGTCGATCCGGGAGGCATCGCGAACCGCAAGACGTGGGTGCGGCCAGCCGCTTCGTACGCGTCCCGCTGATCGCCGGTCAGATGTCGGCAGTGCCCGTCGTAGCCGGGCGGCCGCTTGGCGGCGCGGGCTGCCGCGGCGCGTTCGGCCAGCTCGTCGGTCGTGCAGTAGCACGGGTACGCACGTCCCTTGCCGATCAGCGTCCGGGCGGCGTCGTCGTAGATCGCACGCCGTTCGCTCTGCCGGTACGGCGCGAAGGGGCCGCCGACGCCCGGGCCCTCGTCCCAGTCGATTCCCACCCACCGGAGGATCTCCTGCGTCGCCTCGTACGCCTCCTGCGTCGCCCTTGCGGCGTCGGTGTCCTCGATGCGGAGCACGAAGGTGCCGTTGTGGCGGCGCGCGAACGCCCAACTGAACAACGCAGTCCGGACATTGCCGACGTGCAGGTCCCCCGAGGGCGCCGGGGCGATCCGGGTACGGACCCCGCTCACGCCGCGATCACCGGATTGACCAGGGTGCCGACATCGGCGACGGTCACGGCAACGGTCTGGCCCGGGTGCAGCGGTCCGACGCCTGCGGGCGTACCGGTGAGGATGACATCGCCCGGCAGCAGGGTCATGACGGCGCTGATGTACGCGATCAGCGCCGGGACATCGTGCAGAAGGTTCGTCGTCGGTGCGTCCTGCACCGTTCGGCCGTCGAGCTTCGTGGTCACGTGCGTCGTCGCGGGGTCGAGGTCGGTCTCGATCCATGGCCCGAGCGGGCAGAAAGTGTCGTGGCCTTTCGCGCGCGCCCACTGCCCGTCGGACTTCTGCTGGTCCCGGGCGCTCACGTCGTTCGCACACGTGTACCCGAACACATACGAAAGCGCCTGCGCGACAGAAACTTTGCGCGTTACTGCTCCCATCACCACAGCAAGTTCGCCCTCGTAGTCGACGCGATCACTGTCGGGCGGAAGTGCGATCGGCGCGCCCGGTCCGACGACCGCGGTCGACGGCTTGAGGAACATCAGCGGAGCCTTCGGTGCCTCGCCGCCCGTGAGCGCCGCCATCTCCGCGACGTGGTCCGCGTAGTTCTTGCCAATCCCGACAATCTTGCTCGGCACCACCGGCGCGCCCAGGTTGACCGCGGCGAGGTCGTACTTCTCGCCGGTGAGCCGCACCGGTTCGATCAGCGGATGCGCGTGCAGTGCCGCGATCGTCTCCGTCCCGGGATCGCCCTCGACGACGCCGTAGCCGTACGATCCGGAGCCGGCGCTGAAGCGGGCGATACGCATGACGCACGAGGCTAGCCGACCGGCGAACGCGGCCGTCAGTGTGATAATCGTTCTCAGTCGTGCGAGACGACCCTCTGGAGGAACGTGTGAGCGAGCCCTACGCCGTCGGTGCGCCCGAACCCAAGCCGATCGATGAGGAGCTGTCGGTCTCGCTCGGGCACCTCGCCGAGGACGCCATCCTGCGCGGGCGCCCGAACGGCGGCGAGAAGTGCCATAACTGCCTCTACTACCTGGATACTGACAAAGACATCACCTACTGCTGGCATCCCAAGATCCGCGTCCTGGTCGGCGCCGAGTGGTGGTGCCAGTGGTGGGAGGAGATCCCTTCCGCCTGAGTCCCCGACCCCGCCCAACGAGCTCGTTCCGGCGCGCGGCGGGGACCGGCGGAGCGCACAATGACCGAGTGCCTCCAGGTCCGGTAAGACGCGCGACTACGCACGACAAGCTGCCGGCGGCGATGCTCGTGACCGGCGCCCGCAGCAGCCGCCAGCAGGCGATCGACGAGCGCCAGCGCAGATACATCGTCACGATGTCGTTGCGGTCGCTCGCCTTCGTCGTGGCCGTGGCGCTCTACGTGCT
>CAXTUZ010000012.1:2424-9956 GCA_964247525.1 uncultured bacterium | reverse complement strand
GTTGGCGCTTCTTGCCCCGATCTTCGCCGTCATCGCGGCAAACGACCACGTGCGACCGGACGAAGAGTCGGCCGAACCCTTCCTCGCCGGCCCGGACACCGTCCCGGGCCTTCGGCCCGGTCGAACGATCGACCTCTGATCAAGACAGCACGCCGTAGGTGATCGCGTCGTCCAAAGCCTGCCATGAGGCGTCGATGACGTTGTCGCCGGCCCCGACGGTCTGCCATTCCCGGGTACCGTCGCCGGTGGTGATGAGGACGCGGGTGACAGCGTCCGTACCGTGCGAGCCATCGAGGATCCGGACCTTGTAGTCGTGAAGGTCGAAGTGCTCGAGCTGCGGGTAGGTCGAACGCAGCGCGGCTCGCAGCGCGGTGTCCAGCGCGTTCACAGGACCGTTGCCCTCCCCCGTCGCGACGATGCGTTCCCCGCCGACACTCAGCTTCACCGTTGCCTCACTCCCGGCCGACCCGTCGGCCCGCCGCTCGACGATCACGCGCCATGACTCGAGCTCGAACGCGGTGGGACGTAGCCCCTCGACCTCTTCACGCAACAACAGCTCGAAGGAGCCTTCGGCCGCCTCGTACGAGAAGCCGACCGATTCCCGTTCCTTCACCCGCTCGATGACCCGGCCGGCGGTGTCGCGATCCACGTCCATCCCGAGTTGCGCGCCCTTGAGTTCGACACTGGCCCGGCCGGCAAGTTCGCTGACCAGCAGCGCCATGTCGTTGCCTACGGCACCGGGATCGATGTGCTGATAGAAGTCGGAGTCCGCTTTCAGCGCGGACGCGTGCAGACCGGCCTTGTGGGCGAAGGCCAGCTGACCCACGTACGGCTGGCGCGGTTCGGGTACGAAGTTCGCGATCTCCGCGACCGCATGCGAAACACGTTGCAGCTCAGCGAGTTTCCCCGGCGGCAGGACGCTGAGGCCGAGCTTGGTCTCGAGGTTGGCGACGACGGTGAACAGGTCGGCGTTACCGGTACGTTCGCCGTAACCGTTCGCCGTCCCCTGCACGTGCGTGGCACCGGCGCTGACCCCGGCGAGGGTGTTCGCCACCGCGCAACCGGTGTCGTTGTGACAGTGGATGCCGAGCCGCCCCGGGCTCGCCGCGCTGGCCGTCCGCACGATGTCCTCGACCCAGTGCGGAAGCATGCCGCCGTTGGTGTCGCAGAGCACGACGACCTCGGCGCCCGCCTCGTGCGCCGCCTGCACCACGGCGAGCGCGTACTGCGAGTCGTGCCGGTACCCGTCGAAGAAGTGCTCGGCGTCGACGAAGACCCGCCGGCCCTCAGCCCGCAATAACGACACGGTGTCAGCGACCATCGCGAGGTTCTCCTCACGGGTTGTCCGCAGCGCGCGCTCCACCTGGACGCTGTGCGCCTTGGCGACGAGCGTGACGACCTTGGTCCCGGCGTCGAGCAGGGCCGTGACCTGCGGATCGTCGACGGCCTTCATGCTCGCGCGGCGCGTGGCGCCGAAGGCGCAGAGCGTCGCATGCTCCAGTGCTAGCTCTGCCGAGGCCTGCGCGAAGAAGCCGGCGTCCTTCGGGTTCGCCCCCGGCCAGCCGCCCTCGATATAGCCGTAACCGAGGTCATCCAGGTGCCGCGCGATCGCAAGTTTGTCGCCGATGCTGGGGATGAAGCCCGCGCCTTGGGTCCCGTCCCGCAACGTCGTGTCGTAGACGTGGAAGCGGGCGTCGGCGGGGTTCGAATCGGGTCTGCGCGAATCGGTGTTCATGGGGACTCATCTCTCGTACGGGCAACAAAAAACCCCTCCGTGCCAAGCACGTAGGGGTGGGCGCGGTGACCGTTTCCTGGTCAGCGCACCTCGACGATAATCACGGCGCAACAGCGCACGAACGAAGAACTCACGCCTCCGACCGTGACAGACCTTGTCCGCGGAGTCAACTGTTACGAACGGTCGGCGCTGGCGGCGGCCCCGACTCGCTCCGACGCCCAGGCCCTGAGCACGTCGCGGACGGACACCACGCCCGTCACCTCCCCGCCGTCGACCACGACGAGATGGCGGAAACCGCCGCGCACCATCGCAAGCCCGGCCTCGCTCAGCGACCAGTCGGGGTCGGCGACGACCGCGGCGGCGGTGAGATGCGACTGCACGGTCTCGGCGTCGGGGTCGCAGCCCTGGGCGATCGCGTCGAGCAGGTCCCGTTCGGTGAAGATCCCGGGCCCGGCGCTGTCGCCGTCAAGAATGACGGCGGCGCCGACCCTGCGTCCGCTCATTGCCTTGGCCGCTTGGCGCAACGTGTGCGCCGGGCCGACCGTGACCACGACCGTGCTCATCGCGTCCTTGACCTGCATGTCGACCTCCGCGCCTGTGCGGGTGAACGAACCCCACCCTAGAGCCGGAACGTGTCCGTCGTCACGTACCGCGATGGGGCGGAGAGTCAGTCGCGGACGTACTCGTTCCACTCCTTGTACCGATCGAGCTCGCCTCGAGTCGACTGACCGAACAACTCCAGGAGTTGCCGCGTGACGGGACCGGGCTTACCGGTTCCCAGCGCCCGGTCGTCGACCTCTACCAGCGGCACCATCTCCGCTGCCGTTCCGGTGAAGAACGCCTCGTCGGCAAGGTAGAGATCTGCCCGATTGAGAGACTTCTCGGCGACGTCGTATCCCTCGTCCCGGGCGATCGTCATGACCGAGTCCCGGGTGATCCCGGCGAGGGCACCGTCGACCAGGGGGGGCGTGATGAGGGTGCGCCCGTAGACCACGAAGATATTCTCGCCACTGCCCTCGGACACCGTGCCCTCGGGGGTGAGCATGATCGCCTCGTCGTACCCGGCCTTGAGCGCCGCGACCTTCGCGAGCGAGGAGTTGATGTACTGGCCGGTTGCCTTCCCGGTCGGCGGGATCGTGTTGTTGCCGATCCGCTGCCAGCTGGAAACCGCTGCCCGACAGCCATTTTCGGCTGCCTCCGCACCGAGGTAGGAAGCCCAGGGCCAGCAGGCAATCGAGACCTTCGTGGCACTCGGCAGGGGGTTGAGCCCCATCTCGCCGTACCCGAGGTAGAAAAGCGGGCGGATGTAGCACGACTCGACGTCGTTGACCCGCACGAGTTCTTTCGTCGCAGCCACGATCTGCGCCGGGGTGAACTCCGGATCCATCAGGTAGAGGTGCGCGGATCGGTACAGCCGGGCGATGTGCTCGGTGAGACGGTAGACGGCCGGCCCGCGGTCGGTCGCGTACGCCCGTACGCCTTCGAACACTCCCCACCCGTAATGCAGCGTGGGGTTGAGGATGTGCACGGTGGCCTCGTCCCAGTCGACGAGCTCACCGTCCATCCAGATCTTGCTCGTGGGCGTGATCGGCATGGCAGCAGGGTAGCCGCAGCCGCGGCCGGCGCGCCTGCGAATAACCTCCGTCCATGGCGGACCCGGGCGATCTCAGCGGGGCTCCGGACGCCGAGATCGAGGTCGGCGTCGGTCCTTACCCGCCACCGTGGCCCGACGATCCCCGACTCGATGTCGAGCTACTCGAACGCGGTGACCGGCGGAACGTCGTGGACCGCTATCGGTACTGGCGCGTCGAGGCGATCGTCGCGGATCTCGACACCCGACGCCACCCCTACGCCGTCGCGATCGAGAACTGGCAGCACGACCTCAACATCGGCAACATCGTGCGTACCGCGAACGCCTTCCTCGCCACCGAGGTGATCATCGTGGGCCGGCGGCGCTGGAACAGGCGCGGCGCGATGGTGACCGACCGCTACCAGCATGTCGAGCACGTGAGCTCCGTGGACGCCCTTGCGGCCCACTGCGTCGAGCGTGGACTGGACCTGGTGGCGATCGACAATCTGCCCGGAGCGCTTCCGCTCGAGACCGCGCGGCTACCGAGGCACGCGATGCTGCTGTTCGGTCAGGAAGGACCCGGTCTCTCGCAGCAGGCGCGGGCCGCCGCCGCAGCGACCTACTCGATCGCGCAGTACGGATCCACCCGCTCCATCAACGCCGCCGTCGCGGCGGGCATCGCGATGCACGCCTGGATCCGCGAACACGCCTGATCAGCGTCCGGCGAGACGCGCCAGTTCGTCGCCGACCGCGGACGTTGGGGCAGGACCCGGCCGCGTCGCGAGCCTCCCCGCGACTGCCGCCTGCACCTTTGCCGCGGCGGCGCCCTCCCCGAGGTGCTCGAGCAGCATCCCGATGGAGAGCACCGCGGCGGTCGGGTCGGCCTTCTGTTGCCCCGCGATGTCAGGCGCGGACCCGTGCACCGGCTCGAACATGCTCGGGTTGGTGCGTGACACGTCGAGATTGCCGCTGGCCGCCAGACCGATCCCACCGGCGATCGCCGCGCCGAGGTCGGTGAGGATGTCCCCGAACAGGTTGTCGGTCACGACGACGTCGAACCGGCCCGGGTCCGTGACGAAGTACATGCTGGCCGCGTCCACGTGCTGATAGGCGACGTCGACGGCAGGGAACTCCGCCGCGACCGCGTCACAGGTCCGCTTCCACAGGCCACCGGCATACGTCAGGACGTTCGTCTTGTGCACCAACGTGAGGTGCGAACGGCGCGTGACCGCACGGGCGAAGGCGTCGCGCAGCACCCGCTCGACGCCGAACGCGGTGTTCACGCTTACCTCCGTCGCGACTTCGTGCGGGGTGCCTTCGCGCAACACCCCGCCGTTGCCGACGTACGGACCCTCGGTGCCCTCCCGGACGCAGACCATGTCGATCGGCGCGCCTTCGCCGAGCGGGGACCGGACTCCGGGAAAGAGCCGCACCGGCCGCAGGTTCACGTGGTGGTCCAGTGCGAAGCGCAGCCTCAGCAGCAAGCCGCGCTCCAGAACCCCGGGCGGCACGCGCGGATCCCCGATCGCGCCGAGCACGATCGCGTCGAAACCGCGAAGCTCGGCGATCACGCTGTCCGGCAGCACCTCGCCGGTGGCGAGGTACCGCGACGCACCGAGGTCGTAGTCAGCGGTGTCGACCTTGTCGTGGACGACCCGCAGCACCTTGAGGGCTTCCGCGGTCACCTCGGGTCCGATGCCGTCCCCGGCGATGACCGCGAGTTTCATATCGGCAACGTATCCGGTGGGGTCGCTATGCCAGCACTCGGCCGGCGGCCGAGAGCACCGCCCGCAGGGACGCCGTGACGATGTTTGCGTCGATGCCGACCCCCCAGCGGGTCACGCCGTCGACGGCAAGTTCGACGTACGCCGCGGCGGTCGCGTCCTCACTGCCGGTCATCGCGTGCTCCGCGTAGTCGAGGAGCCGGATCTGTCGGCCGAGGGTCCGCCCGAGGCCGTGCACCAACGCGGCGATGGGTCCGTTTCCCTCGCTCCGGATCTCGGTCGGGATCCCGTCGATGAGCACCGTCGCGGCGAGGGCGGTCGGGCTCATGGCGTACTGCCCGAGGTCGAGTGCGGACCCGTCCAGATAGGTGTGTTCGAAGATGCGCCAGATCTCCGCGGGCAGGACCTCGCCGCCCTCGCTGTCGGTGCGGGTCTGGACGACGCCGCTGAACTCGATCTGGAGCCGCCGCGGGAGATCGAGGCCGTGCTCGCTCTTCAGGATGTACGCAACTCCACCCTTGCCGGACTGGGAGTTCACCCGGATCACGGCCTCGTACGTACGCCCGACGTCCTTAGGGTCGATCGGCAGGTACGGCACCGCCCAGGGGTAGTCGTCGACGGCGACGCCGGCGGTCTCGGCGTCGCGCGCGAGCGCCTCGAGGCCCTTCTTGATGGCGTCCTGGTGCGAGCCGGAGAAAGCCGTGTAAACGAGGTCCCCACCGTAGGGATGGCGTGGGTGCACCGGCAGCTGGTTGGCGTACTCGACGGTGCGCCGGATCTCGTCGATCTCGCCGAACTCGATCTGCGGGTCGATGCCCTGGCTGAACAGGTTCAGCCCAAGGGTGACGAGGCAGACGTTGCCGGTGCGTTCGCCGTTGCCGAACAGGCAGCCCTCGACCCGGTCGGCGCCGGCCATCACGCCGAGCTCCGCCGCCGCCACCGCCGTTCCCCTGTCGTTGTGCGGATGAAGGGAGAGGACGACGGCGTCCCGGCGGCTGATGTTGCGATGCACCCACTCGATCGAGTCGGCGTAGACGTTCGGCGTCGCCATCTCGACGGTGGCCGGCAGGTTGAGCACCACGGGCCGCGCCGCGGTGGGCGTCCAGACGTCGAGTACCGCCTCGCAGACCTCGAGCGCGTAGTCGAGTTCGGTGCCCGTGTACGACTCCGGGCTGTACTGGAAGAACACGTCGGTACCGGCGAGGAGTTGCTCGGAGTACTTGCTGACCCACTGTGCGCCCTCGACCGCGATGCCCTTGATGCCGTCGCGGTCTTGGCCGAACACCACCCGCCGTTGCAGCGTGGAGGTCGAGTTGTACAGGTGGACGAGCGCCCGCTTCGCGCCCACCAACGACTCGATGGTCCGTTCGATCAGTTCCTCGCGAGCCTGGGTGAGGACCTGGATCGTGACGTCGTCGGGAACGAGATCCGCGGTGATGATGTGCCGGATGAAGTCGAAGTCCGTCTGGCTCGCCGCCGGGAAGCCGACCTCGATCTCCTTATAACCCATCTCGACCAGGAGCGTGAACAGGGCAAGCTTGCGGGCCGAGTCCATGGGATCGATCAGTGCCTGGTTGCCGTCGCGCAGGTCGACGCTGCACCAGCGCGGCGGCGCCGTGATGACAGCGTTCGGCCACCTGCGGTCGGGAAGATCGATCGGTGGAAACGCCGAGTACCGCCCGCACGGCATCGAACTCGGTAGCTGCGGACCGGCGTACTGCCGCCCGCTGGAGGTGCTCATGACAGTTGCTCCCTGTGTGGTCCCGGAGGCCAGCGCGCGAACGCCGCGACGGGGAGCCGGCCGGTCAGGCCCCGTCGCGGCACGGAAGCAGAACTCGCGCACGCACGTCGTACAGGCTAACCCGCCCCGCCGACCTCGTCGAGGAACGAGGTGATCACGGCGCGCAATGCGACCGGATCGTCCAGCCACGGATAATGCCCGGCGCCTTCGAGCAGCGCGTATCTGCCTTCCGGGAGCCGGGCGTGCAGGCTGCGCAGTGCCTCCGGCGGGCTCGCGTAGTCGAGTTCGCCGGCGACGACGAGGATCGGTAGTGCGAGCTGTCCGAGGTCGGGCAGCGGCTCGGTCAACGCCGAGTTACGAAGGGTCAGCGCTGTCCGTGCGGGCGTCTGCTCGGCGGCGCCCGCGGCGTGCGCTTGAGCCCGCTCGTCCCATCGGCCGGACCACAACGGTACGGCGGCCGCGTCCAGCAGCGCGCGATCGCGCGGACGCGCGGACGCTCGGGAGCGCGCGGCGTCGATCGCGTCGGCGAAGGCGGGGTCGGTGGCGCGACGGAGAAGGATCTCCTCCCGTCCGCGCCGGACGGCGTCGTCCTCGCCGTAGGGCGGCGGCGTGATCAGGACCAGCGCGGCCGAGGTCTGCAGCAGGCTCGCGGCCGCGAAGATCGCGAGCGCGCAATTGACCAGGAGAACGCGCAGCAGCACCTGCCCCACCGTGAACCCCCGCGCGGTCGCGACCTGATAGAAGTGCCAGCGATGGGCCTCC
>CAXTUZ010000012.1:1728-2414 GCA_964247525.1 uncultured bacterium | reverse complement strand
GTACGACAGGCGCTGTCCGTCGGAAGCCCTGAACGTCTCCCCCATCAGGTGCGAGTGAGACCTAGTCTTCGTGCAGGTCGATGGCCCGCGCGCTGGTCGCGCCGATGGATTCGGCCAGCTCCGCGAGCAACTCCGGTTCCACCACGCTGTCGACGGTGACGACGATCAGCGCATCGCCGCCCTGTTCGGCGCGCGAGACCTGGGCCGCGGCGATATTGATGTCCGCCCCGCCGAACTTCGCCCCGACGAGACCGACGACGCCGGGGCGGTCCTGGTAGCGCAACAGCACCAGGTGGGTCTCGGGCCGGATGTCGACGTCGAAACCGTTGATCTCGGTGATCTTCTCCACCAGTCGAGGACCGGAAAGCGTGCCACTCACACTCACCGAGGTGCCGTCCGCGAGGGTCCCCCGCAGCGTGAGGAGGTTGCGGTAGTCCGGGCTCTCGGCGTTCGTGCTCAGCTCGACGCTCAGACCGCGCTCCTCGGCGAGGATCGGCGCGTTGACGTAGCTGACCGGCTCGTGCACGACGCTGGCGAAGATCCCGCGGAGTGCGGCCAACCGAAGCACCTTCACGTCGTAACCGCTGATCTCCCCGCGTACCTCGACGGTCAGGCTCGCGGCCAGCCCGCCGGCGAGACCGGTGAAGATCTGCCCGAGCTTCTCGAGCAGCGCGATCGCCTCCTTG
>CAXTUZ010000012.1:391-1718 GCA_964247525.1 uncultured bacterium | reverse complement strand
GAGCGGTAGGGCCGGACGGACCTCCTCCGCAACCACGCCACCGGCCTGCACGTTCACCGCATCGGGCACGAACTCGCCGTTGAGCGCCAACCGGACGCTCTTCGCCACGGCAATACCGGCCTTGTCCTGTGCCTCGACGGTCGACGCGCCGAGGTGCGGGGTCACGACCACGTTATCGAGTGTGAACAGCGGTGAATCCGTACACGGCTCGGTGCTGAAGACATCCAGGGCCGCCCCGGCGATCCGGCCCTCGGCGAGCGCGTCGTAGAGGGCCGCCTCGTCGACGATCCCGCCGCGCGCGGCGTTGACGATCCGCAGGTCGGATTTCACCGTCTGCAGCTCTTTTGCGCCGATGAGACCAACGGTCTCGGGGGTTTTCGGCAGGTGTACCGAGATGAAATCGCTGATCCGCAGGAGCTCGTCGAGCGAGACGAGCCGCACTCCGATCTGCGCGGCGCGGGCGGGTGCGACGTACGGGTCGTACGCCACGAGGGTCACCCCGAACGCAGACAGGCGCTGCGCGAACAACACCCCGATCCGGCCGAGCCCGACGACGCCGACGATCTTGTCCGCGATCTCGACGCCGGTGTACTTGCTGCGCTTCCACGCGCCGCCCTTGAGGCTCGCGTCCGCCGCGGGGATGTGCCGGGCGAGGCTGAGCAAGAGAGCGACCGCATGCTCCGCGGCCGTGACGATGTTCGACTGCGGCGCGTTGACGACCATCACCCCACGGGCGGTCGCGGTCTTGGTGTCGACGTTGTCCAGCCCGATACCGGCGCGGGCGACGACCTTCAGCCTGGGCGCCGCGGCGAGCGCCTCGGCGTCGATCTGGGTCGCGGAACGTACGAGTACGGCGTCCGCATCGGCGAGTGCGGGGAGCAGCGCCGAGCGGTCGGCACCGTCGACGTACCGGATGTCGAACCCGTCCCCGAGGACGTCGATGACACTCGGCGCCAGTTCTTCGGCGATGACAACGACGGGCACGCTCACGGATCGATCCTTCGGGTCGGCGGTGCGACTGACTGGGCTCAGCGTACCGAGCAGAGCGCGGGGGTTCCCCCTCGAGGACCGTGCTCAGGAGTCGATAGCCCGTAGCGTGGGCCGGGTGAGAAGCCGATGAGCACCGTCTACGAGCAGATCGACGACCGGCTGGCGAGCTGGCTCGAGGCGCAGCCGGTGTTCTTCGTCGCGACTGCGCCGCTTGCTGCGGACGGCCTGGTCAACTGCTCGCCGAAAGGAACGTCCGGAACCTTCCGCGTGCTCGGGCCCGGGACGGTCGCCTACCTGGACCTGACCGGCAGCGGCATCGAGACCGTCGCCCACCTGC
>CAXTUZ010000012.1:0-381 GCA_964247525.1 uncultured bacterium | reverse complement strand
GCGGGAGAACGGCCGGATCGTCGCGATGTTCTGCGCCTTCACCGGAAAGCCGACCATCGTGCGCCTGCACGGCTCGGGACGGGTGGTCGTTCCCGAGGATCCGGGGTTCGACGAGCTCGTGGTTCGCTTCTCGAGCCACCCCGGGGTCCGGTCGGTGATCGTCATCGAGGTCCACCGCATCAGCGACTCGTGCGGCTTCGCGGTCCCGCGGATGGACTACGTCGCCGACCGCCCGGTGCTCGATCGCGCCCACGAGCGCAAGGGCAGGGTCGCGCTGGACGCCTACCGGGCCCGGAAGAACGCGACCAGCCTGGACGGGCTACCCGGCCTCCCGGGCCTGCGCTGAGCCCGCCGCGGGCAGGGCCGAGGCGGGCTCAGCGC
>CAXTUZ010000011.1:23568-25787 GCA_964247525.1 uncultured bacterium | reverse complement strand
GCCACTGCATCCGCGCCCGCTCCGTGGCGCTGAGGATGTTGCGGCCCGCCGCGGGGTCGGGGTGCTCACGAGCGTCCGCTACCTGGGCGGCTCGGACGACATCGACCTCGACGCGACGCTGGAGAACCTCGTCGAGCACCCGGTTCCCGAGGATGACGACATCGTCGTACGCGAGCGCGTCCGTACCCGGCGCTCGATCATGCTCGCCGTCGACGTCTCGGGGTCCATGCGCGGCGAGCGGGTACGGACAGCCGCCGCGACCGTCGGTGCGCTGCTCGGCGAATTCGCCCGCGACGAGGTGGGGGTGATCGCGTTCTGGTCCGATGCCGCCGTCCTCGCCCGGCTCGGTCAGCCAGTTGCCGTTGCCCGCCTGATGGACCGGCTGTTACGCATCCCAGCCGCCGGACTCACGAACGTTGCCTTCCCACTGACGGTCGCCGCGAACGAACTCGCCCGGACCTCGGCCCAGGGCGCGCGCGTGTTGTTGCTCTCGGACTGCGTCCACAACGCCGGACCCGACCCGCGCGACCTGGCCGCCCGCCTCCCCCGGCTCGACGTCCTGCTCGACACCTCCGGCGAACACGACGCCGTCCTCGCACGGGACCTCGCGCACCTCGGCCACGGCCGGCTCGCGCAGGCGCGTGACTTCCGGGCCGTCGCTCCCGCGCTGTCGGACCTGTTCGCCCACTAGCGCCGTTCACTCGGTGAGCGCCGGCCGTTGCGCCGTAGACTCGCCAGGGCTGAAGCGATGACGGAAAGGGAACGCAACACATGAGGAACGCCTGGTTCGAAACCGTCGCGGAAGCCCAGCGCCGGGCGAAGAAGCGGCTCCCCGCGTCCGTCTACGGGGCTTTGATCGCGGGTTCGGAGAAAGGCCTGACGATCGACGACAACATCGCCGCGTACAGCGAGCTCGGCTTCGCGCCACACGTCGCCGGACTCTCCCGGAAGCGCGACCTCGCGACCACCGTGATGGGACAGCCCATCGCCCTTCCCGTCCTCATCTCCCCGACCGGCGTGCAGGCCGTGCATCCCGACGGTGAGGTTGCGGTGGCGCGGGCGGCGGCGGCGCGTGGCACCGCCATCGGACTGAGTTCCTTCGCCAGCAAGCCGATCGAAGA
The DNA here is from genome assembly GCA_964247525.1 of uncultured bacterium. Classification (GTDB taxonomy): domain Bacteria; phylum Actinomycetota; class Actinomycetes; order Mycobacteriales; family CAJCIY01; genus DASYGP01. Next base: position 24,666 of record CAXTUZ010000011.1, on the reverse strand, counting down.
GGTCGTTGCGGCGAATCCGAAGACGTTCTTCCAGTCGTACTGGCTGGGAACCCGGGAGGACATGCTGCATCGGGCGGAGCGAGCCCGGACGGCGGGCTCGGTCGGATTGATCGTGACCCTGGACTGGTCCTTCTCGCACGGCCGTGACTGGGGAAGCCCGAAGATTCCCGAGCGCGTAGACCTGAAGACCATGCTCCAGTTCGCCCCCGACGTCTTGCGGCACCCGAGATGGCTGATGACCTTCGCGCGCAGCAAGCACATCCCGGACCTGACCGTGCCCAACGTGCGCGGACCGGAGGGCAATGCCGTACAGACGTTCTTCGGCGCGTACGGCGACTGGATGCAGTCCGAGCTACCGACCTGGGAGGACGTCGGCTGGCTTCGTGAGCAGTGGGAAGGCCCGTTCATGATCAAGGGCATCACGCGGGTCGACGACGCGAGGCGAGCGGTCGACATCGGGGCGACGGCGATCTCGGTGTCGAACCACGGCGGCAACAACGTCGACGGAACTGCGGCCAGCCTCCGCGCGCTGCCCGCCGTCGCCGAAGCGGTGGGCGACCAGATCGAGGTGCTGCTCGACGGCGGTATTCGCCGCGGCAGCGACGTCGTCAAAGCCCTTGCCCTCGGCGCCCGCGCGGTGATGATCGGCCGCGCCTACCTGTGGGGCCTCGCCGCCAACGGCCAGGCCGGGGTCGAGAACGTGTTCGACATCCTCCGCGGGGGCATCGACTCGGCGCTGCTGGGTCTTGGCCGGTCCTCCATCCACGACTTGAGCAGCGACGACCTGGTCATCCCGGAAGGGTTCGAGCGCAGGCTCGGCGCGACGACGGCGGCGCACGCGAACGTCCAGGCCTCGCGTCCCGCCGCGGCGCAGTAGGGCCGTCCGCCGGGGTGACGCCGCCGCGGGGGCGCTCAGGCGGGGTGTTCCGAGCCGTCACCGGCCCACAGGGTGTGGAAGGCGCCTTCGGCGTCGACCCGCCGGTAGGTGTGGGCGCCGAAGTTGTCGCGGAGCGCCTGGATCAGCGCGGCTGGTAGCCGGGGGCGGCGCAGCGCCTCGAAGTACGCCAGTGACGAGGAGAACGCAGGCACCGGGACGCC
>CAXTUZ010000011.1:21874-23558 GCA_964247525.1 uncultured bacterium | reverse complement strand
GTAGCCGTCGTAGTAGGCGAGCGAGGAGGTGAAGGCGGGGACGGCGACGCCCTGCTCGACCGCGGCGACGATCACCCGGCGCCAGGCTTCCTCGCCGGAGGCGACCGCGTCGCGGAAGTAGGGCACGGTGAGGAGGTTGACGACGTCGTCCTCCTCGTCGTAGGCGTCCTTGATGCGGTCGAGGAAGCGGGCGCGGATGATGCAGCCGCCGCGCCAGATCGTCGCCATCGCGCCGAGATCGATGTTCCAGTCGTTCTCGTCGCTGCCAGCACGGATGTGGTCGAAGCCCTGGGCGTACGCGACGATCTTCGAGGCGAAGAGCGCGCTACGGACGGCGGCGACGAACTCGCGCCTGTCGAGGTCCCCCGTGGCGGGAGCCCCGCCGTCCGGTGTGGCGATGGGGAACGTGGTGCGGGCTGCCGCGCGCTGACTGAGATGGCCGGACAGGCTGCGGGCGAAGGTGGCCTGCGCGATCCCGGTGATCGGCACACCGACATCGAGGGCGTGCTGCACGGTCCAGCGACCGGTGCCTTTCTGCTCGGCCGCGTCGCGCACGACATCGATGAACGGCTGGCCGGTGGCCGCGTCGGTGTGGTCCAGCACGACTGCGGTGATCTCGATCAGGAACGACTCCAGGTCGCCGGAGTTCCACTCGCGGAAGATGGCGGCGATCTCTGCCGGCGAGGCACCGAGGCCGGACCGCAGCAGGTCGTATGCCTCCGAGATCAGCTGCATGTCGGCGTACTCGATGCCGTTGTGCACCATTTTCACGAAGTGCCCCGCCGCGCCGGGACCCACGTGGACGCAGCACGGTGTGCCGTCGACCTGCGCCGCGATCGATTCGAAGATCGGCCCGAGCTTCTCGTACGACTCGTCCGAGCCTCCGGGCATGATGCTCGGTCCGAGCAGCGCACCCTCCTCGCCACCGGACACACCGGCACCGACGAAGTGCACGCCGTGTTCAGCCACTGCCGCTTCGCGCCGGATGGTGTCGGTGAAGTGTGCGTTGCCGCAGTCGACGATGATGTCGCCCTCGTCGAGCAGGGGGATCAGCTCGTCGAGGACCGCGTCGGTCGGGGCGCCTGCTTGCACCATGACGACGACGGCGCGCGGACGCGCCAGGCTGTCCACGAACTGGGGCATCGACTCGCTTGGCCGGAAGGCGCCTTCGTCGCCGTGCTGGTCGACGAGGTCCCGGGTACGTGCCGAAGTCCGGTTGTGCAGAGCGACGGTGTATCCGTGCCGGGCGAGATTCCGGGCGAGGTTGCGACCCATCACGGCCAGCCCCGTCACCCCGATGTCCGCCCCGCGCGCGGCGTTGCGGGAAAACTCATCGTGGGTCAGGTCCTTCGGGGAAGCCATGGTCAGCATTCTTGCCCTTCCGGGCTGCCCATGTCCGTCAGTGCCGGCGCGGGATACATGATCGTCGCCGCCGAGCCGCGTCGACGTTCGCGTAGGGGGGCGCTATCGGGTATGGACCACTATTTCCGACAGCGCGTACTCGGGACTGGACTTCCGCGCGTTCTCCGGGGGTTCACCGCACACGAGCACAGGTACCCGACGCCGCAACCCCACCGTCGCGGTGGCCCGGCCGGACCCTGCGGGAGCGGTCCAGGCAATCTCGACGGTCGCGGACTCCTTGTCGGCCGCCACCTCGGTCGTCGCCGAGGTCACGGTGGCAGAG
>CAXTUZ010000011.1:0-21864 GCA_964247525.1 uncultured bacterium | reverse complement strand
CCCGTAGCGCTCGAACAGCCCGCGTTCGGCCACCTGTGCCCATTCGCCGAGCGCCGTCGTACCGCGGTAGCTCGACGGCACGATCTCCGTTACGTCCCCGGTCCGGTCGAGCACCTGCCCGAGGACGTCCTCGTCGAGGAAACCCCAGCAGCGGCCGTCGGGCAACACGATTCCGGTAGGGGCGAACCGGTGTCCACCGGTGTGGCTGCATCGCCGGATCCGAGCATTCGGCCAGCGGCTCGAGGCCGCGATCTGGAGGCGCACGCCCTCCCGGCCGCAGCAGCGGTCGCGGCGCCCATGCCCGCAGACCAGAACGTCCGGCTGTGCCGTCGTCGAGCTGTCGGGCTCGGTCGGCATCGCTTCGATCTCCTCGATCAGGCGGGCTGTGAGGTTCGCCGCGGGCAGCAGCAGATCGCGGCCGTGAAACCTGCCGGAAGGACCCCGCCGCCACACCGTGGCGAAACGCGTCTCATCGGGGTCGTGTTCGCCGCTCGACTCGACGGCCAGCACCCGTACGAGCGGGCCGGCTCCTTGGAGCACCCCGGCAATCGCCGGGATATCACCGACGTCCTTCGGCCACGGTTGGGGGATCTCGACGAGCACCAGCGTGTCGAACCGCGGGGCGCTGCCGATGGGCGAGACCCCGTGCTCCCGGGTCCACGTTGCGCACTTGTACGACTCGACACCGGCCAGGGCTTCGATGGACACCCGCCAAGTGTAGAAGCCTGCCGAGGCGAGCGGTCAGACCGTTGCGCTTTCCTTCACGGGCGGCCGGAAGAAGACCGCCAGATGGCCGGTCCCTGCCGCAAGCCCACCGACCGCCGCAATGAGGAAGCCCGGCCAGCCGAAGAATGCCTCCGGGTCGTTGAGCAGGTGATCCACCGAGAACCGACCCGCGCTCGTGGTCGACACCGCCACCGCGATGACCGCGAGGATCACGTTGTATTCGTAGCCGCTCCGGACGATGAAGAACCCGTTCTCCTTGTGCACCGTCCACGCGGCGACGAGCATCAGCGAGACGATCGCCGCACCAGCCAGCGGAGTCAGGAAGCCGAGCGCGAACAGCACTCCGGCACCGACCTCGGTGCTCGCGGCGGCGAGCGCGTGAATCTTGCCCGGGCGCATGCCGATACTGTCGAACCACCGAGCCGTCCCGGGGAGGCGGCCACCGGTGAAGAATTTCCCGTAGCCGTGCGCCGCAACGGTCAAGCCGGTCACAACCCGCAAGATCAGAAGTCCGAGACTGATCTCCGTGTACGTCAGCACGTCAAGTCCTCTCCTGTGGCTGTCGTTATAGCCACCGTGCGGTCACCGTAGCGGGCTCTTCGCCACCCCGAAGTCGGCCCGCCGCCGCGGGCTGGGAACATCTGCCCAACGAATCACCTCGCCCACCGCATTCCGCGGTGCGGCGCGAGAAGGAGGCAACGCGTGAGTGGCATCAACCAGGGCCGGGTGGCGATCGTCACCGGAGCCGGCAACGGGATCGGGCGCGCCCACGCACTCGCCTTCGCCGCCGAGGGGGCGAAGGTCGTCGTCAACGACCTCGGGGGTGCCCGCGACGGCACCGGTTCGGATGCCGGTCCGGCGCAGCGGGTGGTCGCCGAGATCGTCGCCGCCGGCGGCGAGGCCGTCGCGAACGTCGACGACATCTCCTCTTTCGAGGGTGCGGCCAATCTGATCAGTCAGGCGATCGACGCCTTCGGGACGCTCGACATCCTGGTGAACAACGCCGGCATCCTCCGTGACCGGATGCTCGTCAACATGACCGAGGCAGAATGGGACGCGGTCATCAAAGTGCACCTCAAGGGCACCTTCGGGCCTACCCAGCATGCCGCCGCGTACTGGCGCGAACAGAGCAAGGCGGGCAATCAGCCGGACGCACGGGTGATCAACACCTCGTCCCCGTCGGGCATCTTCGGCAACGTCGGGCAGTCCAACTATGGTGCCGCGAAGGCCGGGATCGCCGCCTTCACCGTCATCACCGCGAGTGAGCTCGACCGGTACGGAGTAACGGTGAACGCCATCGCCCCCACCGCGTTCACGCGGATGACCGAAGGCCTCGAGATGATGACGTCCGTCGACCCGACGGAACTCGGCCCGGACCGGATCTCCCCGCTCGTGGTGTGGCTCGGCAGCTCGTTGTCCCGGGACATCACCGGTCGGGTCTTCGGAATCTACGGAAACCGGATCACCGTGCAGGAACCGTGGGTGAACGGGCCCTACGCCGATCGCGACAGCAAATGGCTGCCCGGCGAACTCACAGAGGTCATCCCTGGGCTCGTCAAACAGTCCCGGGGCAACTCCGACATGCTGGGCAACACGATCTGACGCCCTACTTCGGCTTGTTGCCGTCGCGTCGTGGCATTCGGTGCCGATCGAGGCCGATGTCCTCGACGTTGCCGTGCTCGACGAGGTGCTCGATCAGGCAATGCGTCTCCGCGGCGCCGTCCATTTTCCGGAACCAGCGATACGTTCCCGCCGCCCGCACGACCACGATGTTGCCTTGACCGCACGGACCCAGGCACTTGGTCGTCGCGAATCGGGCACTCGCGGCTTTCGCTCCTCGTTTGAGCATCGATTCCAGCAGGTTCGCGTCGCTGTCGGGGTGCTTCTTCCGCGTACCGCAGCAGCAACCCCGGCAGACGAACACTTTCGGCGCCTTGGACGCCTTTTTCGCGTCTTGGCCCCGGTGTTTTCCCGGGCGCGTCTTCGCGCGGTCCTTTGCCACCCTGGCCCGATACCCAGATCGACTCCCACCTAGTCACCCATGTGGTCACCCACGTGCAGCGCAGCGGCGCGCCGGAATCCCTCGGGGAGCCCACGAAGGATGCGGGCTTAGGCTGGTGGATAGCAACGCGCAACTTCGGATGAGGCGATGAGAGATGACCCAGCAGGCGGATGCCGCCGGCTTTGGCATGAACGAGTGGCTCGTTCAGGAGAAGTACCAGTCCTTCCTCGACGACCCCGCGTCGGTCGACCCGGTATGGCGGGAGTTCTTCGGGGATTACGCGCTGGGCAACGGAACAACGGAACCCGCGCCGCCCGAGCAGGCACCTGCGCCGACATCCCCGGCGCCCACCCCTGCGCCGCCAACACCGAACCGGTCGGCACTCGCCGCGCAACCGACCCGGCCGGAGCCGCCGGAGGGCACGACGACACCTCTGCGGGGTGCCGCCGCACGAACTGTCGTGAACATGGACGCGTCGTTGCACGTACCGACCGCGACCAGCGTTCGCGCCTTCCCGGCCCGGCTCCTCGCGGACAACCGCACCGTGATCAACGCGCACCTCGCCCGCAGCCGCGGGGGCAAGGTGAGTTTCACCCACCTCATCGGGTACGCGGTCGTACGAGCCCTGCGCGACGTACCGGTGATGAATTCCTCGTTCGCCGAACGTGACGGCAAGCCCGTCCTGGCGACGCCGGACCACACCAATCTCGGCATCGCCATCGACCTCCAGAAATCCGGTGGCGCCCGCGCGCTGGTCGTCGCCGCGATCAAGGGCGCTGACGAGATGGACTTCCTCGGCTTCTGGAACGCGTACGAGGACATCGTCCGGAAGGCGCGCGCGAACACCCTGACTCCCGAGGACTTCGCCGGCACTACCATCACCCTCACCAACCCCGGCGGCATCGGGACGGTGCACTCCATCCCACGCCTGATGGAAGGTCAGGGCACGATCATCGGCGTCGGCGCGATGGAGTACCCGGCGGAGTTCGGAGGAACCAGCGACGAGGTTCTCGGTGACCTGGGTGTCAGCAAGACCATCACGCTGACGAGCACCTACGACCACCGGATCATTCAGGGCGCGCAGTCGGGTGAATTCCTGCGCCGTATGCATCAGTTGCTCCTCGGTGAGAGCACCTTCTACGACCAGATATTCGAGAGCCTGCACATCCCGTACGAGCCGGTGCGGTGGGGACCGGATCTCGTGCCGCAGCCGGGAGACCTTGACAAGGCCGCGCGTATCGCCGAACTCATCCATGCCTATCGGGTTCGGGGCCACCTCATGGCGGACACCGACCCACTCGAATTCAAGGTCCGTACCCATCCCGACCTCGACATCGCGCAACACGGCCTCACCCTGTGGGACCTCGACCGGCGTTTCGCGGTCGGTGGGTTCGCCGGCGAGCGGATCATGCCGTTGCGGGACGTCCTCGACGTGCTGCGCGATTCGTATTGCCGCACAGTGGGCGTCGAGTACATGCACATTCAGGATCCAGAGCAACGCTCCTGGATTCAGGATCACGTCGAGACCGGCATGCACAGGCTTGATACCCAGCAACAGCTGCACCTGCTCGAACGGCTCAATGCGGCCGAGGCGTTCGAGGCGTTCCTGCAGACGAAGTACGTGGGACAAAAGCGATTCTCCCTCGAGGGAGGTGAAGCCGTCATTCCGTTGCTCGACGAGATCCTCACCGGCGCGGCGGGCGCAGGTCTCGACGAGGTCGTCATCGGGATGCCGCACCGGGGCCGCCTGAACGTCCTCGCCAATATCGTCGGCAAGTCGTACGCGCAGATCTTCCGCGAGTTCGAAGGCGACGTGGATCCCGGAACCGTCTACGGCTCGGGCGATGTCAAGTATCACCTGGGTACGTCCGGCACCTTCACCGCGCGGGACGGCAAGGCCGTTGCCGTGTCGTTGACGAGCAACCCGAGCCATCTCGAAGCGGTCGACCCGGTCCTCGAAGGCATCGCACGCGCGAAGCAGGACATCCTGGACAAGGGAGACGGCGGCTTCACCGTGCTTCCGCTGCTGATGCACGGCGACGCCGCGTTCGCCGGCCAAGGGGTCGTCGCCGAAACCCTGCAGATGGGGCAGCTTCGCGGTTACCGGACCGGCGGCACGATCCATCTCATCGTGAACAACCAGGTCGGATTCACCACCGCGCCGGGGAATGCCCGGTCCAGCGTGTACTGCTCGGACGTGGCCCGGATGGTGCAGGCACCAATCTTCCACGTCAACGGCGACGACCCGGAGGCATGCCTACGGGTGGGCCGGCTCGCATTTGCCTACCGCCAGCGTTTCCACTGCGACGTCGTCATCGATCTGGTGTGCTATCGGCGTCGCGGTCACTCCGAGATCGACGAGCCGTCGTTCACCCAGCCGCTGATGGTCGCCTCGATCAAGAACAAGCGCAGCGTTCGCAAGCTCTACATGGAGTCTCTCATCGGTCGCGGTGACATCAGCCTCGAAGACGCCGAGCACTCACTGCGGAACTACTCCGAACACCTCGAGAAGGTGTTCAAGGAGACCCACGACGCCAGCAACGCCGAGCCGCTCTTCGTCGGTGAAGCTCCGCCGATGCCGGTCGACATTCACTCCGCAATCAGCCGGGAGACACTCAAGCGGGTCGCCGCGGCGCAGATCGACATCCCTGCCGACTTCACGCCCCACCCGAAGGTCGTCCAACAACTCACCTCTCGTGCGGAATCCGCCGACAGGGGTGGAATCGACTGGGCCGCAGCGGAATCCTTCGCCTTCGGCTCGCTATTGCTGGAGGGTCATCCGATCCGGCTCGCCGGGCAGGACTCGCGCCGCGGGACATTCGGCCAGCGCCATTCGGTGATCATCGATCAGCGCACCGGAGCGGAATACACCCCACTACGCAATCTCGGGCCGGACGCCGCGCCGTTCCACGTGTACGACTCATTGCTCTCCGAGTTCGCGGCAATGGGTTTCGAATACGGATACGCCGTCGCCCGGCCCGACGCACTCGTGCTGTGGGAGGCCCAATTCGGAGACTTCGCGAACGGCGCGCAGTCGATCGTCGACGAATTCATCTCGGCGTCGGAAGTGAAGTGGGGACAGCGCTCGGGCGTGGTGCTGCTGCTCCCGCACGGCTCCGAGGGCCAGGGCGCCGATCACTCCTCCGCGCGGGTGGAGCGCTACCTCCAGCTCTGCGCCGAGGAGAACATGACCGTCGCGATGCCCTCGACCCCGGCGTCGTACTTCCACCTGCTCCGGAGGCACGTTCTGGGCCGGGCCCACCGGCCGTTGATCGTGTTCACCCCGAAATCGATGCTCCGGCTACGCGCCGCGGCCTCGGTTCCCGAGGACTTCATCGAACTCGGCTTCCGCGAGGTCATTCCGGACACCTCAGGTGCCGATCCGGGATCGATTCGTCGGGTCCTGTTGTGCAGCGGAAAGGTGTACTACGACCTCGACGCCGAGCGCCGCAAGCAGGACCGCCACGACGTGGCGATCCTGCGGGTCGAGCAGCTCTATCCGCTGCCCGAGGACCAGATTCTTGACCTGGTCGAGAGCTACGGCGAGGCCACCGACGTGGTCTGGGTCCAGGAGGAGCCGGCGAATCAAGGTGCGTGGGGACACCTTGCGCTCGCGCTGCACGCACGGCTCGGTCTGCGGCGCGTGTCGCGGCGGGCCTCCGCCAGTCCGGCCACCGGCTCACACAAGCGGTCGGACGCGGAGCAGGCAGCCCTGGTCGCCGAGGCATTCGCCGATCTGGGTGGGCAGTGAACCCGTGTACGCAACGGACAAGGGGCTCGAAGAACTGACCGAGCGCCGCGGCGACGAGCTGATCGCCTACGCCGACCTTGCCGAGCGACTGCGAATCTTCGTCGATACGCACCCCGAGTTCGACGTACCGATCGAGCGACTCGCCGTGTGGCTCGCCCGCGAGGACGACCTCGAGGACTGATCGGCTCCGGTACGGATCAGGGCTTCAGAGCCTGGCGACGCCGTCCGCGCGGGCCGCGGCCGCCACGGCGTCGGCCACCGCCGGTCCGACGCGCTTGTCGAAGACGGAGGGAATGACGAAGTCAGCAGCGAGATCATCGCCAACGACCGCCGCAAGTGCCTGCGCCGCAGCCATCTTCATGCCTTCGGTGATCCGGCTCGCGCGCACCTCGAGCGCTCCGGAGAAGACGCCGGGGAAGGCGAGGACGTTGTTGATCTGATTCGGATAGTCACTGCGTCCGGTGGCGACTACGGCCGCGGTCCGGTGCGCGACCTCGGGATCGACCTCGGGGTCGGGATTCGCCATGGCGAAAACCAGCGAGTGCCGCGCCATCGACGCGACGGCGTCGTCCGGAACCTTCCCGGCGGACAGGCCGAGGAACACGTCGGCGCCCGCGAGCGCTGACTCGACGCTTCCTTCGAGACCGGCCTTGTTCGTCGTGGCCGCGACCTGGGCCTTGTGCCCGCTGAGATCGCCGCGTCCAGGTCCGAGCAATCCTTTCGAGTCGGCGACCGCGATATCGCCGATGCCCGCGGCAAGCAGGATTCTCGTCACGGCGAGTCCGGCGGCACCCGCACCCGAGACCACCGCACGGAGGTCACCGAGTGTCCGCCCGGTGAGCGTCGCCGCATTCTGCAACGCCGCGAGCACCACAATGGCGGTGCCGTGCTGATCGTCGTGAAAGACGGGGATGTCGAGTCTTTCCTGTAGCAGCTGCTCCACCTCGAAGCACCGCGGTGCCGAGATGTCCTCGAGGTTGATGCCGCCGAACGCGGGCGCGATCCGGACGACGGTCTCCACGATGTCTTCGGTGGCGGTGCAGGCGAGCGCAATCGGCACGGCGTCGACGCCGCCGAACTCCTTGAACAGCAGCGCTTTCCCCTCCATCACCGGCAAGGACGCCGCCGGCCCGATATTGCCGAGGCCGAGAACAGCCGTGCCATCGGTGACAACCGCCACGGTGTGCGACTTCCACGTGTAGTCGTAGACCTTGGACGGATCTGCGGCGACGGCCAGGCACACCTGCGCGACGCCGGGGGTGTAGGCCAGCGACAGGTCGTCCCGATCGCGTACCTGCACTGTCGGACGGACCTCGATCTTGCCGCCGCGATGGAACGCGAAGACGGGTTCTGGCGCGTCGTCGCCCTGCTGGGGGTCGGAGCCGGCTTCGGCCTCGCGCGTGGTCATCGCATCTCCTCGGACGGCGCGCCCTTGCGCGTCGTCGCATCCTCCCATAGCGCCGAGCCGGGCCGGCCGGGAACGCCGAGGCCGGCTGTGCGAGCATGACGGCGCGTACGTGCGCACCGCAACGAGGCGGCCCGACTCATCGACATCCGGAGGCCACCTCGTGCTTGCTCCTTTCCGTTCGACCCGTTCCGCTCGTACCGCGGGTGGGGCTTTTGTGGCCGCGGTACTCATCGCAAGCCTCGGCGCATGTGGTAGTTCGAGTACGTCGGGGTCCGCCGCGTCGATTACCCCTCCGAGCACCACGACCGGTAGCACCAGCTCGCAACCCACCGGCCCGGCGCTGCCCGCGCGATATTCCGGCGGCATCAAGGTGGCGAGTGACATCGCCTATGCACCGATCGAGTTCACCGATGCGAGCGGAAAGCCGACCGGGCTCGACTACGACCTCTCCCAGGCGCTGGGGCAGAAACTGGGTACCAAGGTCAGCTTCACGGAGGTCACGTTCGACGGCATCATCCCCGCGCTGCAAGCGAAGAAGTACGACCTCGCGATGTCCGCGCTGAGCGACACCAAGGAGCGCGAGAAGACGCTGACGTTCGTCGACTACTTCACCGCAGGCACCTCCTTCGTCGTTGCCAAGGGCAACCCGAAGAAGCTCGGCGCGCTCACCGACCTCTGCGGGACACACATCGCCCTCGAGAAGGGCACCACGCAGGACGACGTGGCGACGAAAGCGGGAACTTCCTGCACCGCCGCGGGCAAGCCGGCGCCGACCATCGACCGCCTGCCGAAAGACACCGACGCGTTGCTCGAAATCGCTTCCGGAAAGGCTGATGTCGATCTCAACGACTCGCCCGTCGCCGATTACATCGCCCACCAGTCGGGCGGTAAGTACGATGCGGTCAAGATCGGTGACGTCGACACGGCCCCCTACGGAATCGGCACCCTGCGCGCCAACGCCGACCTCGCCGCCGCACTCCAGGGCGCCCTCAAAGCGTTGATCGCCGACGGAACGTACGCGAAGTTGCTCGACAAGTACGGGATTGCGGACGGCAGCCTGACCACCGCGGCGATCGATGGCGCAACCAGCTGACCTCCCCGACGTGGTGGTGCCGCTGCGCCACTACGGCAGGTGGATCGCGGCGTCGCTCGTGCTCGCCGTACTCGCCACCGGGCTCGGCGCGCTCGCGGTCAACCGGAACATCGAATTCCACGTCGTGCGCCACTACCTGTTCAACCATCTGATCGTGGAGGGCGCCCTCGCGACCATCGAGATAGCGGTGGTCTCCCAGGTGATTGGCATAGTGCTCGGCATCGTCCTGGCGGTGATGCGACAGTCCGCGAATCCCGTGCTGTCGGGAGCCTCCTGGCTGTACATCTGGTTCTTTCGAGGAACTCCGCTGCTCGTTCAGCTCATCTTCTGGGCGAATTTTGGTGCGCTGTACCAGCATGTCGTCTTCGGAATTCCCTTCACCCACATCAATGCCGGCAGCGTGCTCGTCAACACCGTCCTCACGAACTTCGTCGCCGCGATCGTCGGGCTGTCGCTGAACGAAGGCGCCTACATGGCAGAGGTCGTGCGAGCAGGACTGCTGTCGGTCGACGAGGGCCAGACCGAAGCGGCGCTGTCCCTCGGTATGGGCCGGGGTCTGACACTGCGCCGCATCGTGCTTCCCCAAGCAGTCCGGGTCGTCATTCCACCGACCGGCAACGAGTTCATCTCGATGCTCAAGAACCCCGCGCTCCTCGAGGTGATCGCGGTGGGCGAGTTGTTCACCCGGGTGACCAACGTCTACAGCCGAACCTTCGAGGTGCTTCCGCTCCTGGTCGTCGCCTCGCTCTGGTATCTCGCGATGACGAGCGTCCTCACCGTCGGGCAGTACTACCTCGAACGCCGCTATGCCCGCGGTGCGAGCCGCGCCCTCCCGCCGACGCCCTGGCAGCGGCTGCGGCTCGCCACCGCGCGGGTGGGTGCGGTGCGGTGAGCGCCGTCCTCGTCGAAGCGCACGGAGTGAGAAAGCGGTTCGGGGCGCTACATGTCCTGCACGGCATCGACCTTGAGGTTGCGCGCAGTGAAGTGGTGGTCCTGCTCGGTCCCTCCGGATCGGGGAAGTCCACCCTCCTGCGCTGCATCAACCACCTCGAACGGATCGACGGCGGTCAGCTGTCCGTGGACGGCGAGCTCGTCGGCTATCGACGCGAGGGCCACCGGCTGTACGAGCTGACCGAACGCGAGACCGCCCGCAAGCGCGCCGAGATCGGGATGGTCTTTCAGCGCTTCCACCTCTTCCCGCACATGACCGCGATCGAGAACATCGTGGAGGCGCCCCTGCGAGTGCGCCGGATCGCCCGGGCACAGGCCTACGCCGAAGCTCGTGCGCTGCTCGAACGCGTCGGACTTGCCGATCGGGCTGGGTCGTACCCGAACCAGCTCTCGGGCGGTCAGCAACAGCGCGTCGCCATCGCCCGTGCGCTGGCGATGAAGCCGGCGCTCATGCTGTTCGACGAACCGACGAGCGCGCTCGATCCGGAACTGGTCGGCGAGGTGCTGGACGTGATCCGCCAACTCGCCCGCGAGGGCATGACCATGATCATCGTGACCCATGAGATCGGCTTTGCCCGCGAGGTCGCCGATCGGGTGGTGTTCATGGACGGGGGCGTGATCGTGGAGAGCGGACCGCCCGCCGACGTGCTCGGCGCGCCGAAGGAGCGCCGAACGAAGGACTTCCTCGCGAAGGTTCTCTGAGCGCGGTCCTAGGCTCGAGCAGTGCAGACCGAACCGCTCGCCATCGACGGCGCCTTCCTCGTCACGCCCGTTCTTCGCGGCGACGACCGCGGCCACTTCGCGGAGACGTTTCGCGGCGATGTCCTCAGCGAGCAGACCGGCCATCCGTTCACCCTTGCCCAGGCGAATACGAGCCTCTCTGCGCGCGGCGTCGTGCGTGGTGTCCACTTCGCGCTCGTCCCGCCCGGTCAGGCCAAGTACGTGTCCTGCCTCGCCGGCACCATCCTCGACCTCGCGATCGACGTGCGGACCGGCAGCCCGACGTTCGGCGCGCACGTCGCGGTCGAGCTCGACGATCGGCGCCGGCAGGCGCTGTATCTCGCCGAGGGACTCGGGCACGCGTTCTGCGCCCTGTCCGAGACCGCCACGGTGCACTACCTGTGCTCGACGAGCTACAACCCGGACCGTGAGTTCGGCGTGAACCCGCTCGACGAGCAACTCGCCCTTCCCTGGCCCTCCGACCTTGCGCTCCAGTTCTCGGCGAAGGACAGCGCCGCGCCGAGCCTGGCTGACGCCGAACGCGACGGCCGGCTGCCCTCGTACGAGCAGACCCGGGCGCAGCTCGCCGCGTTGCGCCGCCAGGAGCCGGCGCCGTCGTGACGGTGCGGGCCGCGACCGATGCGGATACGGACGTGCTGGTCGCCCTGATCGGCGAACTTGCCGAGTACGAGCACGCCGCCGACCAGGTGGAAGTGACTGCGGACCTGCTTCGCGCCGCCCTCTTCGGCCCTGAGCCGAGTGTCCGCGCCTATGTCGCGGTCACGGACATCGATGCGCCGGACATTGTCGGGATGGCGCTGTGGTACCCGACGTACTCGAGCTGGACGGGTGTCGGCGGCCTCTATCTCGAGGACCTGTACGTCCGGCCGGCACACCGTGGTGCGGGACACGGACGCGCGTTGCTCGAGGCCCTGGCGAGAACCTGCGCGCAGCGCGGCTGGGCTCGGATGGAATGGGCGGTCCTCGACTGGAACACGCCTTCGATCGGCTTCTACCGAGCGCTGGGCGCGAGGCCCAAGGACGGGTGGACCGCCTATCGCCTCTCCGGGCCCGAACTGCGTGCACTCGGCGAAGGTGGGTGACCTCCGCGTACCGCGGTGCGCACAAGATCTGCGTACGCAAGAATGGCGCCGTGACATCCACCGGGACCAAGGCGCAGACCGCTGCCGTTGCGGCCCGCGACGAGGTCGCGGTCACCATCCCCGCGGACGGTGCCTACCTGTCCGTCCTGCGGACGGTCACGGCCGGCCTCGCTGCCCGTCTCGACTTCACCCTCGACGACATCGAGGACCTGAAGATTGCCGTCGATGAGGCCTGCGCGATGCTGCTCGCGTCGGCTGTCGCCGGGAGCGACCTCGACTTGAGCTTCTGGCTGGACCACGCTGCCCCGCCGGCCCTGACCGTCCGGGTCACCGTTGCCACCACCGACGGCCGTGAACCCTCACGTGACACGTTCTCGTGGACGGTGCTCACCGCTCTCGCCGGCGAGGTCGACGCCGTGAGTGAAAGCGACGACCGCGTCACCATCAGCCTTCGGAAGGCCCGGAGCGCACCATGACACTGGGAGCTCCAGAAGAGGTGGTCGACGACATCGGCCCTCCCGAGGTCGTGCTGCTCGAACAGGATGCGCGCAGCCGCCAGCGCGCGGCGGACCGCGCACATGCCAGGGTGCTCTTCGACGAATTGCGCTCGGCGCCCGCCGGGTCCGCACAGGCGAAGGCGGTCCGCGACGAGCTGGTGGAGATGCACCTTCCGCTCGTCGAATACCTGGCCCGGCGCTTCCGCAATCGCGGAGAGCCCTACGACGACCTGGTCCAGGTCGCCACCATCGGGTTGATCAAGAGCGTCGACCGGTTCGACGCCGACCGGGGTGTGGAGTTCTCAACGTACGCAACGCCCACGATCGTCGGCGAGATCAAACGCCACTTCCGGGACAAGGGCTGGACCATCCGGGTGCCGAGGCGACTCCAGGAACTCAAGCTGGCGCTGACGAAGGCGACCGCCGAACTCTCCCAGCGCAACAGCCGATCTCCGACGGTGGCCGAGCTTGCTCACCACCTCGAGATGACCGAGGAGCAAATACTCGAAGGGCTCGAGTCGGCGAACGCGTACTCGGCGGTGAGTCTGGACGCGCCCGAGGGCGGCGACGTCGAGGCGCCGTCGGTTGCGGACTCACTCGGGGTGCTCGACGAGGCGCTCGAGGGGGTCGATTACCGCGAATCGCTCAAGCCTCTCCTCGAACAGCTCCCGGTACGCGAGAAGCGCATTCTGATGCTGAGGTTCTTCGGGAACCAGACGCAGAGCCAGATCGCGGCCGAACTCGGCATCTCGCAGATGCACGTCTCCCGACTCCTGGCCCGCACCCTTACGCAGCTGAGAACCGGGCTGCTCTACGAGGACTGAGACGTTCGGCCGTTTCGCCGGGGTGGCTTCGCCGACACCGCGATGAGAACCACCGCGGCGGCCGCGGGTAGTCCGACCGCGAGTGCCACCAGCGGACGGCCACTGCTCCACACCTGGGTGGCAACGAGCACAGCGAGTATTTCGGTCAGCAGAATCGGCGTGCGCGCCCACGCTTGCGACGAAGCGCCGGTGAGCAGCGCGGCGAGTCCCATCGCGAGCGCGGCATCGGCCGCGACGTATTCCGTACCCGTCGCTATCGTCGACGTCCCCGACAACACGATGATGACCCCGGCCCCGGCGACCAGGGCGAGCGCCTGGGCCCGGCAGAGCCAGACCACCGGTCCGGGCAGTGCCCAGGCGGTGCGCCGAGACGCCCGGCGTTCACGCGGCACGGCGTCCCCACCGGGACACCGAACGAATCTTCGTGGCGGGCGCCAAGGTCGGTAGGCTGGCGGCCATGCGCGCGGTGCTCATCGTTAACCCAAAAGCTACCGGCACTACCGAGCGTATGCGCGACGTCCTCGCCCGGGCATTGGGCGCGGACCTGAAGGTTGACGTCGCTACGACCGAAGAGCGCGGTCACGCTACCGCGCTCGCGCGCGAAGCGGCCCGTGATCGGGTCGACTACGTCGTCGCGCTCGGCGGCGACGGAACGGTCAACGAGGTGGTCAACGGACTGCTCGCCGACGGGGCTGACGCGGCCGTACCGGTCCTCGGAATCGTGCCTGCCGGTTGCACCAACGTGCTAGCGCGGGCGCTTCGCCTCCCGACGGATCCGGTCGAGGCCACCTCGGTGCTGCTCGACGGCGTGCGCCAGGCCCGCACCCGGCGGATCGGACTTGGACGCGCGAACGACCGCTGGTTCACCTTCTGCGCGGGGCTGGGCATCGACGCCGCCACGGTCCACCGGGTGGAGATGAAGCGCTCGACGGGGACACGTGTCACCCCATGGCGATACGCGCGAGCCGCCGTCAACGAGTACGCGTTCCACCTCTCGCACCGCACGCCCGCCCTGACGCTCTCCGCACCCGGGCGCGAGGACGTCGACGTCTTCGTAGGCCTGATCTGCAACACCGCGCCGTGGACGTATCTCGGTGAGCGACCCGTCGATCCCTGCCCGGACGCGTCGTTCGACCTGGGCCTCGACGTGTTCGGGCTGACCCGGATGCATCCGCTCCCCACCCTGCGCATACTTGCCCAGCTGTTCAGGGGAGGTCCCCGCGGACGGCGGGTCGTGCAGTGGCACGACCTGAGCGAGTTCACCATCCGCCCCACGGGCGCCCTGCCCCTGCCCCTGCAGGTCGACGGCGACTTCCACGGCGAGGCTGCTTCGGTGACCGTGCGAAGCGTCCCCCACGCACTTCGGGTGATCACCGGTCCAGACCATTAGTGCGGGAAGAAAAGCGGGTCGGGGGCGAGTTGTGGTCACGGCAGGGACGGATGACTTGGGTCACATCGAACTTCGGTGCTTGCGCCGACGCTCACCGGGTGGAAGAGTCAAAGCGTCGATTCGCTGGCCCACCGGTGCCGGGGAGTCGTTGCAGGGGTCCGGTCGGTTCGCCCCTCGCGCTGCAACACAAGCCGTACGACGAGGTAAGAAAGGTTGTGTCCGCATGGACTGGCGCCATCGTGCTGCCTGTCGGGAGGAAGACCCAGAGTTGTTCTTCCCGATCGGTACGACTGGGCCCGCCTTCGACCAAACCGAGCAGGCGAAGGCCGTGTGCCGGTCGTGCTCGGTGACGGACTCCTGCCTCGCATGGGCAATGGAAACCGGTCAGGATTCGGGTGTGTGGGGCGGCTTGTCCGAAGATGAGCGCCGGGCGCTCAAGCGGCGCAACGCCCGCGCCCGGGCACGCGCCGGAGCCTGACGCCCTCGCTCACCCTGGTCTGAGCTGACCCGTTCGTAGTCGGCTCGCCGGAACAGTGATGACTGCCTCCGTGCCTCCCCGGCGGCCCGTTCGCAGGCTGATGGTCCCACGGAGCTCGCCGACCACCAGCGAGCGCACGATCTGCAGGCCGAGTCCACTCGACGACTCGAGGTCGAAGTCAGGCGGGAGACCCGCGCCGTCATCGTCGACCACGACCTCGAGGCCGTCGTCGGAGCGGTTGACCCGCACCTCGAGCTCCCCGCCCTCACCGGCGTAAGCATGTTCAACCGCGTTCTGGAGAAGCTCGGAGAGCACCAGCGCGAGCGGGGTGGCGACATCACCCGGCAGCAGCCCGAACGAACCCATCCGCCGCACGAGCGCCGGCCGCTCGCCGGTCGCGGCGAGATCCAGCACGGTGCTCGACATCTGGTCGGCGATGCCGTCGAACAGGACATCCTCATCCAGCCCCTGGGAGAGCGTTTCGTGGACGAGGGCGATGGACGACACCCGCCGGGTGGCTTCGGCGAGCGCCTCCCGGGCTTCCACCGCATCGGTGCGCCGGCCTTGCAGCCGGAGCAACGCGGCGACGGTTTGAAGGTTGTTCTTCACGCGGTGGTGAATCTCGCGGATCGTCGCGTCCTTGGAGAGCAGCGCCCGCTCGCGATGCCGCAGTTCTGTGACGTCCCGCATGAGCACCACCGCACCGAGGAGCTCGCCGCCCGGTAGCAGCGGAATCCCCCGGAGCGCGAGCTCCGCGCCGTTGCTCTCCACCTCGCCCGATTCGGGCCGCCGGGTCGCAAGCACTCGCCAGACCGGAGCCGCGTCGAGACCGAGCCGCTCGTGCACGGCCCGCAGTTCTTCGCCGTTGATGTTGCCCGCAAGACCGAGGCGGCGATAAGCCGACACTGCGTTCGGGCTGGCGAAGGTGACGGTTCCGCTGGCATCCAGCCGGAGCAGTCCGTCCCCGACCCGGGGCGGGTCGAGGTAAAGATCACCCGGTGACGGAAACGGGAATCGTCCCTGGGCAACCATCTGGACGAGGTCGCCCGCGATGCGCAGATAGGTCGATTCGAGCTGGCTCGGCATTCGGCCGGCGGCGCCGTTGCTGTCGCGGCCCAGCACCGCGATGACCTCGTTGCCCAGCCGGACCGGAATCCCTTCTTCACGGATCGGGCCGCCGCCCCGCCGTACCCGTTCGGCCTCCCGCACGATCCGGCCCTCCCGAAAGGCGGTCACGACCGCATACCGGTCGGCGCTGGCGACGCGCTGACCGACCTGGTCATCGGCATGGGCGGTGACGCCGGTCGCCGGCCGGACCTGCGCGACGCATTCGAATCCGTCCGCGCCGCGGGCAGGGATCCACAGCAGCAGATCGGCGAAGGACAGGTCCGCGAGCAACTCCCACTCGGCGATGAGATCGAGTAGGTGGGTGCTCGCAGGCCCGCTGAATGCGCGGTCGCGGAGCTGTTCGGCGAGGGTTGCCACCTACCAGCCCGCCGCACGGCCTGCGGGATGACGAGTGCCGCGCACAACGACATCCTGCCGTAGCCGCCGTACGCCCGCGCCGTGGGCAGAGCTCAGGCGACCAGCCCGTGCCGTCGAAGTTCGACCGTCAGGTCGTGCGGCGAGCTGGCGGAGTTGAGCGCGTCCTCGAGGGTGACGACGTTGTCCCGGACGAGGCCGACCAGATGCTGGTCGAAGGTCTGCATGCCGTAGAAGGCACCTTCGGCGATGAGGCCGTTGATGGACGAGGTCCGGTCGGGATCGGAAATCGCATCGGCGATCCGGCCGGTGTTGATCGCGATCTCCATCGAGACGCACCTACCGCGGCCGTCGGCACGGGGGATGAGACGTTGGCAGACGATCCCGCGCAGCGCCCCGGCGAGCGAGAGCCTGATCTGCTTCTGCTCGTGCGGCGGGAAGAAGTCGATGATCCGGGCCACCGTCTCCTGCGCATCGGTGGTGTGCAGCGTCGAGAGCACCAGGTGACCGGTCTCCGACGCGGTGAGGGCTGCCTTCACAGTCTCGTCGTCCCGCATCTCGCCGACCAGGATCACGTCCGGGTCCTGGCGCATGGCGGCTCGAAGAGCGGTCGTGAAATCTTCGGTGTCGACGCGCACTTCCCGCTGATTGACCATCGCCCGCTTGTCGAAGTGGAGTACTTCGATCGGGTCCTCGATGGTCATGATGTGGACGTCGCGGTGCTCGTTGATGTGATCGATCATGCCGGCGAGGGTTGTCGTCTTCCCCGAGCCGGTGGGACCGGTGACCAGGATCAATCCACGAGGTTCGAGGGCCATCGAGGCGAGAACGGGGGGGAGACCGAGTTCGACCAGCGGGATGGCTCCGACGCTGACCCGCCGCAGAACCAGCCCGCACGAGCCCCGGGCGCGGAACACGTTCACGCGAAACCTGCCGAGGCCTGAGGCCATGTACGCGAAGTCCGCCTCGTTCTTGCGCTCGAACTCATCGGCGAGGTCAGCGCGCAACAACACCCGAACCATGTCCTCGGTGTCGTCCTTGGACAGCTCGGGCGCCTCGAGCTTGCGCAGAATGCCGTCGACACGGATACGGGGCGGCGAACCCACCTTGCAATGCAGATCCGATCCTCCGGCCTCCACGAGCGTCCGGAGAAAGGAATCGATCATGGCCGTCACAACAGTGATGATCGGCACAGAACTTCGCCAGCTTGACGCGTCGACACGACGGATCACCGGTGAGCTTGCCGGGCTGGCTCATCGACAAGCGCCGCTGGGGGCCATGCCGGTCGAATACCTCACGCCTGCGATCGAGGAACGTGCCGTCGAAGTCCAGTCGCTCCTGGCTGACCCATGCCTAGTCGATCCGGACGATGAGGTCGCCTTCCTGCACCACATCGCCGACGGCCACGGCAATCTCGCCGACGCTGCCGTCGCTCTCCGCGATCACGGGAATTTCCATCTTCATCGACTCGAGGACGACCAAGACGTCTCCTTCGGCAACGGCGTCACCGACGGCCGCAAGCACCTGGAGCACGTGCGCGACCATCTCGGCCCGCACTTCTTCGGCCACGTCCGCCTCCGTCCACCCGCGGGCAAAACCCGGCGCACCGATCCAACCACGGCGGCGTTGTTCCCTCGGCTTGGCACACTGGGCGAGTGGTCTTCGTCCTCGGTGCGGTACTCGGCGCGCTCGCCGTCGGTGGTCTGCTCGGCGGCACGCTGCGCCGGCTTGAGGCCGTGCACCTCGCCGACCTGCGTCCCCTGGGTGCGGCGGTTGCCGTGCAGGTCGTCGCCGCCGTGGCCCTCGATGGCGTGGCGTACGCCCTCGCCATGGTGTTCACCCTCGGCTGTGCAGTGTGGTTCGTCCTGCGGAATCCGGGTCTTTCGGGTCGCGGCCTCCTCGTGGCTGGCCTGGCGCTCAACGCCCTGGTCATCAGCGCGAACGGCGCCATGCCGGTACGGGCCGGTGCGGCTGATCGCGCCGGCATTCGGCCCGCGTCGATCGCTCACGACCCCCGCCACGAACTCGAGTCAGCAACCACCCGGGCTCCGTGGCTGGATGACCGGATTCCACTACCGCTGCCGGCGGGTCCGCAGGTCCTGTAGTTCGGCGACCTTCTCTTCGCGGCCGGAGTCGGGCTCCTGCTCGTCCGGGCGATGCGGCGCGCCACTCATGCGCCGGCGCCGATCCCGGTGCGGCCGCCGGCAGCGCATCAGCGCGGACACAGCGCGGGGCTGGACCTACGCGAACAGCGCGCTCCCGAACACGCCTCCCGCTGAGATTCCGGGCGGGCACGCGAACAGCGCGCTGCTCGTATGCCGGATGTATTCGTTCAGCGCATCATTCGCGCTCAGCTTGCGCTGCAGCGGGACGAACTGCGTGCGCGGATCCTTCTGGAAGGCGAGGAAGAACAGCCCGGCGTCCAGCTCGCCAGTTGCCGCAATGACCCCGTCGGTGAAGTTGTAGCCGCGACGCAGGATTCGCACGCCGTTGTTGGCGTCGGGGCTCGCGAGCCGGATGTGGGCGGCGGCCGGAATCACCAGCGACCCGTCCCCGCGAGTAAGGCCCAACGGGACATCGTCGAACTCGTCCGCCCGCGACAGCGGCGCACCGGTGTCCTTGACGCGCCCGATGACGTTCTCCTGGTCTCGCAGTGAGTCTCGGTCCCACGACTCGAGGCGCATCCGGATCCGCCGGGCGACGAGGTAACTGCCACCGACCATCCAGCTCTGGTCGGTCTCGTCGCCGACCCACACGAACTGTTCGAGGACGGTGGGATCCTCGGACTTGATGTTGTTCGTGCCGTCCTTGAACCCCATCAGGTTGCGCGGCGTGGCCTGCGCGGTCGACGTGCTGCTGGTCTTCCCGAAGCCGAGCTGCGTCCAGCGAAGTAGTGCAAGCCCACTTGCCAGCCGGCGCAGGTTGCGT
This sequence comes from uncultured bacterium, assembly GCA_964247525.1. GTDB lineage: Bacteria > Actinomycetota > Actinomycetes > Mycobacteriales > CAJCIY01 > DASYGP01. The sequence goes on along the minus strand of CAXTUZ010000011.1, from coordinate 2,511 downwards.
ACCGCGTGAAAGGCGACCTGCGGGTCGTCGGCGCAGGCCTGGATACACAGGTCTCCGCCGGACAGCTCCGGCAGTAGCTCGTCCTTCGCGAACAGGGGGATGTCCGCAAGCGCCGCGGGTCTGCGCCCGGCGAGGCCGAACCGGGAATCGAACAACGTCGGACCGAATCCGACGGTCACCGTGAGGTTCGACGCGCTCAGACCCACCGCCTCGCCGGTGTCTTGCGGCGGGAACTCCTGGTTCAGCTCGACGTCATCGGCGACCTGCTGTCCGGCCATGAGCCGCGGGATTGCCCTCGACCAGAGGGCGAGCAGTTGCTGCAGGTCGCTCCGCTTCGTGCTCTGCATGTCGAACGCGGCGAACACGAGCCGGTCCTGCTGGGTCGTATCGATCCCGGCCTGGTGCACCCCGTACGGATTGATCGCGTTCTCGGCCGACCTCGCCGACGACGAGGACGACCCCGCCGAGCAACCGGCAAGCACGGTCCCGGCCGCTCCCGCTGCCCCGGCAATCCCCGCGGCCGCGAGGAACCCGCGTCGGGTCACTCCCGCGCGCGCCGAGACCGCACCCGGGGCAGCCGGAACGCTCACTTCCCGACCACGGTCCCGGCCACTTTGGACAGCGGCTCCGCCAGCGCAGCGACGAGGTCGGAGAGCGTCTTGCGCTGCACGGCGGTGACCTCCGAATAGTTGCGGTAATCCGTGGCCCGGCTGCCGGTCTTGTACGTGTCCAGCTGCGCGGTCAGCGCATCGAAGCGCTGCCGGACCGACGTCGCCAAGGTGGGGTCGAGGGCCGTTAGCCCGGGCTCGAGGACGGCGAATGCCTGCTCGGCACCGACGACGTTGGCGACGAAGTCGACGAGGTCGATGTGGCTGTAGTTCTCCTCCTCACCGGTGATCTTCGACTTCGCGACCTCGTCGAGCAGCTCGCTCGCGCCGTTCCCGATCTCAGCCGGCTGGAAGCTCACCTTCTGTACGAGGACGTTCAGCTTCGTCACGTCAGCATCGAGCTTGTCGGCGATCGGTGCCGTCCCGATGAGGGTGTTCTCGGCGTACAGCGATTTCTCGATCCGGTGAAAGCCGGTCCACGCGGTCTTGTCATTGACATCGCCCTCGCGTGCATCGATGTCGGGGTCGAGGTCGCCGAAGGACTCGGCGACCGGCTCGATCCGCTCGTAGAAGACGCGGGCACTCGGATACGCGGCCTTCGCCGCCGCGACGTTGTTCGCGCGGACCGCGTCGGTGAAGGTCCTTGTGCTGGCGACCAGCTCACCGACCTGCTGACGGACATACGCCGCGTAGTCCTGCGACGCTCGTTGCAGCGCAGCGTTCCCGGTCGGCGCGACGCTCGGCGCCGAGGTACCGGTGACGGTGAACGGGACCTTCTCGGCGCTCTTGCCCCCGGGGCAGTACAGCGTGTACGAACCCGCCTTGAGAATCAACGAGAAGGTCGCCGACAATCCGGAAGCGATGTTCTCCTTCTCGCCGAGAATTCGGTCGCCGCTGAGCAGCTCCGCCTCGCTGATGGCATCAGCGCCGTCGTTCTTCACCCTGAAGGTCACCGGGCCGGCTTCAACGCTGCCGGTACTGGGCTCACAGCCTTTGTCCGTGAGCTTGACCGTCACCGCCTTCGTCCCGTCGGCACTTGTGGACGAGCCCGACGATCCGCACGCCGCGAGACTCGCGGCACTGACGCCGGCCAACACCGCCGTCGCGAGGCAGAGAAACCGTTGGTTTCGCGGCAGGCTCATCGAGCGACTCCCCCGACTCGCACCTGTGAAAGGGCAGCCTTCGCCGCGGGCCGACGGGTACGACGGGTACGACGGGGAGACCACACGACATACGTCGCGACGGGGACGAGGTAGCAAAGATACGCAATGACCTCGAGCGCGACGGGCTTGGGTTGAAGCCCGAGAACGCCCGTGAGGACGCCCGCGAGTACGGTTCCTGGCCGTACCAACCAGGTGAGATCGAGTGCCTGTGTCTGACCGAGATTAATCCAGTCCGCCTCATGTGCCGTGTGCGCTGCTGTGGCCAACAACCCCGCGGCCACAATCACCAGCACGAGGCCCGTGGCGCGAAAGAATTTGGACAGGTTGAAGCTGATGCCGCCCCGGTAGATCCCGTAACCCAACACGATCGCCGCGAGGACGCCCAAGAGCGCCCCGCCCCCGGCATCACCCGGGTTGTCCGAGGCGTTGAAGGCGGCGATGAGGAATACCGCGGTCTCGAAGCCCTCGCGCAGCACGGCGAGGAATGCCATCAGAACCAGAGCGCGGGCGGAGTTCGTCGCAAGCGCGTTCGCGGCGGCACCCTCGAGGTCACGCTTGAGGCTGCGCGAGTGCCGTTTCATCCACACGACCATGTACGTGACCATGCTGACCGCGAGCAGTCCGATGACGGTTTCGAGACCCTCCTGCTCACGCTGGGGAAGGTCGTTGTTCACAATCTTCAAGCCGACGCCCACGGCAGCGCAGAGCACCAACGCGATACTCCCGCCGACCCACACCTG
>CAXTUZ010000010.1:22068-27360 GCA_964247525.1 uncultured bacterium | reverse complement strand
GTCCAGCTCGCTGGAAGTCACCGCGCCCGGACCGGAAGCCGCGCTGGCCCTGACCGGCGCCGCACGCCGGCTCGGCGTGGCCGCGAAGGCCCGTGACGTACGGGGCGTCGACCGCGTCGTCATCCGCGACGGGGATGCCATCGCCGCCTTGCTCACGCAGATGGGTGCCCACGACAGCTTGCTGACCTGGGAGGACCGACGACTCCGCCGGGAGGTTCGGGCGAGCGCCAACCGGCTCGCGAACTTCGACGACGCCAACCTGCGCAGGTCCGCACGTGCCGCGGTCGCCTCCGGCGCTCGGGTGAAGGCCGCGTTGGACATTCTCGGCGCCGACGCACCTGGTCATCTCCTAGCAGCCGGCCACCTGCGCCTGGCTCACCCACAGGCAAGCCTTGAGGAGCTCGGCGGACTCGCCGAGCCGCAGATGACCAAGGACGCGGTCGCCGGACGCATCCGGCGGCTGCTCGCGATGGCCGACAGGTCCGCGCAATCGCGTGGCCAGCCGACCACTGAGGCAAGCGTCACACCCGAGCTGTTGGGCGATTTCTAAGACTTCGGTTCGTCCGGTCGTAACGCTCGGTAGCATGAGTGTGTCAACCCTGATGCACCGGGACGGGAGAGCGCAGTGCCGATACGGGTGGGAATCAATGGCTTCGGCCGGATCGGCAAGAACTTCTTCCGGGCCGTCGCCGCTTCGCCGAGCGATATCGAGATCATCGCCGCCAACGACTTGGGTGATCTCGCCACCATGGCGCACCTGCTGAAGTACGACACGGTGCTCGGACCACTACAGCAGCACGTACGGATCGAGGGAAAGCAGATCCGCGTCGGCGACTCGCACCTGACCGTCCTTTCCGAGCGTGATCCGGCGAAGCTGCCGTGGGGCGATCTCGGCGTCGACGTCGTCGTCGAGTCCACCGGGTACTTCACCGACGCCGACAAGGCAGCGGCGCACCTGGAGGGCGGTGCGAAGAAGGTCGTGATCTCCGCTCCGGCCAAGGGCGAGGACCTCACGGTCGTGATGGGCGTGAACGACGACAAGTACGACGGCAGCCAGACGATCCTGTCGAATGCGTCGTGTACGACGAACTGCGTCGCGCCGATGGCGAAGGTGCTGCACGAGAACTTCGGCATCGCGCGGGGTCTGATGACCACCGTCCACGCATACACGAACGATCAGAGCACGCTCGACTTCCCGCACAAGGACCTGCGCCGCGCCCGTGCCGCGGCCGTGAACATCATTCCGACCTCCACCGGCGCGGCGAAGGCGACCGCCCTCGTGTTGCCGGAGCTGAAGGGCAAACTCGACGGCATCTCCCTCCGGGTGCCCGTTCCGGACGGTAGCGTCACCGACCTCGTCGTGACCCTGGAGCGGCCCGCTGACATCGCCTCGGTCAACGCGGCGTTCGAAGCCGCCGCGGACGGTGCACTGAAGAAGTATCTCGTCTACACGGCCGATCCGATCGTGTCCTCGGACATCGTCGGGTCGCCCGCGTCCTGCACCTTCGATTCCCTGCTGACCATGGCACAGGGCGACCAGGTCAAGGTCATCGGCTGGTACGACAACGAGTGGGGTTACTCGAACCGGCTCGCGGATCTCGTATCGCTGGTCGGCTCGCGCCTGCGCTGACGTGCAGAAGCTGCGGGAGATCCCCGCTCTGGGAGACCTACGCGGGCGGCGGGTCCTGGTGCGCAGTGACCTGAACGTTCCGTTGCACGATCGAAGCGTGGCGGACGACGGACGCATCCGCGCGTCCGCCCCCACCGTCGCCGAACTCGCCGACGCCGGGGCGCGGGTCGTGGTGTGCTCCCATCTCGGTCGGCCGACCGGCGTGAACCCGGCCCTTTCGCTCGAACCGGTGGGGCAGCGTCTCGAGGAAGTTCTCGGCAGGCCGGTGCTCCGGGCGAAGGACGTCGTCGGTCCGAGCGCGCGGCAGACGGTGGCCGCGCTCGGCGACGGCGACATCGCAATGCTCGAGAATCTTCGGTTCGAGGCCGGTGAGACGAGGTGTGATCCCGCGTTCACCGATGAGCTCGCGGCGCTCTGCGACGCTTACGTGGGCGACGCGTTCGGTGCGGTGCACCGTGCCCATGCGAGTACGGCCGGGGTGCCGGCACGCGTCCCCCACGCCGCCGGCGCGCTGATCCTGCGCGAGTTGGACGCACTCAGCCGGCTCACCGAGAGCCCGTCCCGTCCGTACGCCGTTGTTCTCGGGGGATCCAAGGTGAGCGACAAGCTCGCCGTCCTCGACAACCTGCTGACCCGCGCGGACCGAATCCTCATAGGTGGAGGGATGTGCTTCACGTTCCTCGCCGCGCAGGGACACGACGTGGGCGGCTCGCTGTTGCAGGCGGACCAGCTCGACGCGGTCCGGGGCGTGTTGGCCCGTGCGGCCGATCGCGACGTCCCGATCATCCTCCCTGTCGACGTCGTTGCCGCGAGGTCGTCGAGCGACGACGCGCGGACCGTCGTCGTACCCGCCGACGCAATCCCTTCGGATCTGATGGGCCTCGACATCGGCCCTCGGTCGGCCGAGCGCTTTGCCGACCACCTTTCGGACACCCGCACGGTTTTCTGGAACGGCCCCATGGGGGTGTTCGAACGTGCGCCGTTCGCGGCGGGCACACGCGCGGTCGCCGAGGCAATCGCGCGTCTCGGCAACCGCGCGCTGACGGTTGTCGGCGGCGGTGACAGCGCCGCTGCGGTACGGCTCCTCGGCGTGGGGGAGGAACGCTTCGGCCATCTCTCGACCGGGGGCGGAGCGAGCCTGGAGTTCCTGGAGGGGAAGGAGCTGCCGGGACTCCGGGCCTTGACGTGAGCGGAACCCCGAACGGGCCGCGTCGACCACTGGTCGTGGGCAACTGGAAGATGCATCTCACGCACCTCGAGGCGATCGCGCACGCCCAGAAGATCGCGTACACGCTCAAACCCACCGAGCTGGACGCGGTCGAGACCGTGGTCCTGCCCGCGTTCACGTCACTGCGCAGCGTGCAGACGCTGATAGACGGCGAGCATCTCGGGGTGGGGTACGGCGCCCAGGACCTCGCGGTCGACACTGCCGGCGCGCACACCGGGGACGTGAGCGGACCGATGCTTGCAGCGCTGGGCTGCCGATACGTCACCGTCGGCCATAGCGAGCGCCGCGTCGATCACGGCGAGACCGACCAGCTCGTTGCCGCAAAGCTCCGCGCGGCGTACAGCTTCGAGCTCACCCCGATCCTGTGCGTGGGGGAGACTCTCGACATTCGCGAGCGTGGTGATCATCTCGCGTTCGTCACGGCACAGCTCGCGTCCGCCACCGCAGACCTCGCCGAGCCGCAAGCGACGACCTTGGTTGTCGCGTACGAGCCGATCTGGGCGATCGGCACAGGCCGGACGGCGACGCCCGCGGACGCGCAAGAGATGTGTGCAGCCCTGCGTGGCCACCTCGCCGGCCAGTTCGGTCCCGCCGCCGCCGGAATTCGGCTGCTCTATGGCGGCTCGGTGAAGGCTGGAAATGCCGCGGCACTGTTCGTGGAGCAGGATGTGGACGGCGCGCTCGTCGGCGGTGCCAGTCTCGCCGCCGACGAATTCGCGGCGATCGCACGCGCGGCTGTTCGACAACCCTGATGCCGGGCCGGCGAGCCCCCGTTAACAGCTAACGTCATGGCGATCTCGAGTCGATAACAATCGTGGCCGGCTGCCGAGCAAAGTTGTCCGAACGGCATTCGGTACCGCACGATGCTCCAACCGGCCCTGGCCGGCTCGCCTCGGAAAGGTCCGCGTATGCGCATCATGTCTTCTCGTACCGCCGCTGTCGCCGCCACATCGGCCGCCCTCGCTGTGGGGCTGGCCGCGTGCGGGTCGAGTTCGTCCAAAACAGGCGGGAGCGTGGGGAGCACCACCAGCAGCGCGGGTGGGAGTGCCGACCAGCCGCACGCGGGCGGCACGCTGAGGATCCTGGGCGAGGAGGACATCAGCAACTTCGACCCGGTGGCCGTGTACGACACCAACAGCGCGAGTGTGACCCGGCTCTACGCGCGTCAGCTCTACAGCAACCTCTCGGACAACGACGCGAGCAAGCGTCTTGCCGTGGTGCCAGACCTGGCGGACGGAATGCCGAAAATTTCGGACGACAGGCTGACGTACACGATCAAGATAAAGTCCGGCGTCAAATGGGACAGCGGACGGCAAATTACCGCCGCCGACGTGATCCGCGGGTACAAGTCGATCTGCAACCCGGTCGCGATCAGCTCGAGTCCGGCCAGTTACCTGCCCAGCACCGTCGTCGGGATGAAGGACTATTGCGGCGGTTACGCAAAGGTCGCCGCGGGCAGCGCCAAGGCGATCGCCGACTACAACGAGAAGCCGGTCGCGGGCTTGACCGCGGTCGACGACTCCACCGTCAAGATCACGTTGCTCAAACCCGCCGCGGACTTCATCCACGTGATGACACTCGAGGCTTTCAGCGCCCGGCCGATCGAAGCCGGCCAGTACGTGCCCGACTCGCCGGCATTCCGCCAGCACGTCTATTCGGACGGCCCGTACAAGATCAGCAGCTACACGGCGGACAAGAGCATCACCCTGGTGCGCAACCCGGCGTGGGACAGCGCGACGGACCCGATCCGCAAGGCGTATGTGGACACCGTCCAGATCACGGAAGGGCTTTCCCAGGAAAGCATCCAGCAGGAACTCCAGGCCGGGAGCGGCGACATGGCACTCGGCAACGAGGTCCCGCCGACCGCGTCGGTGGCCACGCTGCGTCGCCAGAAGGACGACCACCTCGTCCTCAACCCGACCGGTGGGATCAACCCGTACATCATCTTCAACCTGACCTCTGGCGCGACCGCGGCGATCGGGAAGCCGCAGGTTCGGCAGGCGCTCAACTACGCCGTCGACAAGGCTTCGATCGTCCAGGTGCTCGGGGGCGACGCGATCGTGAAGCCGTTCGGACAGATCTTCCCGAGCGGCGTCGTCGGTGAGGGCTTCCAGAACCTCGATCCGTACGGAACGCCCGGCAGCAAGGGCGATCCGGTGAAGGCGAAGCAGATGCTCGCCGACGCCGGCTATCCGAACGGGATCACGGTGAAGTTCGCCTATCGCACGAATGGCAACGGCCCGAAGATCTTCGCGACGCTGCAGTCCGCATTCGCCAAGGCGGGTGTGACCCTCAAGGGCATCCCGATTCCGGGCAAGCAGTACTACGCGAGCTACCTGCCGTCGGCCTCCAACCTCAAGGGCGGCTGGGACCTGGCCGAGCCCGGCTGGGGTCCGGACTGGGAAGGCACCTCGGAGCGCTCGTTCTATACGCC
>CAXTUZ010000010.1:7997-22058 GCA_964247525.1 uncultured bacterium | reverse complement strand
CGCCACTGCTCGACAGCCGGGCGACCGGATCGAACAACTACGGCAAGTACGACGATCCCGCGGTCAACGACCTCGTCGACAAGGCGCTCGCCGCGTCCGACCAGGCCGACTCGGCCAAGCAGTGGACCGAGATCGACAAGAAGATCATGGCCGACGCGCCGTGGATCCCGTTGATCGAGAATGTGCAGCCGAACTACTACGGGAAGCGGGTTCGCAACTTCCAGTGGTACTTCACCGCGAACCAGGGCGACTACGCGAGCGTGGCAGTCCAGTAGGCCACGGTGGCTCTCCTCGAGGTCGACGATCTCTCGGTCGCCTTTCGCACCGAGGACGGGATCGTGCGCGCGGTGCAGAACCTGTCCTATTCGATCGAGGCCGGTCGGACGCTCGGCATCGTCGGCGAGTCCGGATCGGGCAAGAGCGTCAGTTCGTTGGCAGTCATGGGACTCGCCCGCGGCGCCACGATCTCGGGCCGGGTGCGCTTCGACGGGATTGATCTCCTGACCCAGTCCAACTCCCAGATGCAGGCGATCCGTGGTGCACGGATTGCGATGATCTTCCAGGACCCGCTCTCCAGCCTGCATCCGCAATATCGGGTCGGCTGGCAGATCGCGGAACTGATCCGTGCGCACACCGATCTTGGCCGGAAAGCCGCGCTCGGGCGGGCTCGCGACCTGCTGGGAGTGGTGGGGATCCCGCAGCCGGATCGCCGGGCGGACGACTTCCCGCACCAGTTTTCGGGCGGGATGCGCCAACGGGCGATGATCGCGATGTCGATCGCGCTGAACCCGAAACTGCTGATCGCCGACGAGCCCACGACCGCACTCGACGTGACGGTCCAGGCACAGATCCTTACGCTGCTCGGCCGCCTGCAGCAGGAATTCGGCACCGCGCTCGTCCTCATCTCCCACGATCTCGGGGTGATCGCGGAGGTGGCGGACGACGTGCTGGTGATGTATGCGGGCAGGGCCGTCGAGCGTGCGGACCGGGGCACGCTCTTCCACGCGCCGCACCACCCGTACACCAAGGGCCTGATCCGTTCGATCCCGGCGTACTCCGGGACGAAGACCCGGCTCGTGCCCATCGCCGGCCAGCCGCCCAGCTTGATCAACCTGCCGCGGGGCTGCTCGTTCGGACCGCGTTGCCCGCACCGGTTCGACCGCTGCGGCGAGCGACCGCCTCTCGAGCCGGTCGGCGCGGCCGCGAGGCACCGATCGGCGTGTTGGCTTCCGCCGGAGTTCGCCGGAATGAGCACCGAACGGGAATCCGCGTGAGCGTCGCCGGGGGCGAAGAACTTGTTCGGATGGAGGGGATCGTCAAGCACTTCCCCATCAAAGCGGCGCTCCTGCAGCGTGATCGGCCGGTGGTGCACGCCGTCGACGACGTGAGCCTCACGATCCGGCGCGGGGAGACGCTCGGACTGGTGGGGGAGAGCGGCTGCGGCAAGTCGACGCTTGCACGGGTTCTGGCCGGGCTCTATCCGGTCACCTCCGGGAAGGTCGTCTTCGACGGCCGGGACGTCACGAACCTCTCCCGGCGAGCCATGCGCCCGATCCGCCGGGACATCCAAATGATCTTCCAGGACCCGTACGGGTCGCTGAACCCGCGGCGGCGGGTCGGCTCGATCATCGGCGATCCGTTCTCGATTCACAAGATTGCCCGCGGTGCCGAGCGCAAGCGCGAGGTCCAGGACCTGATGGAGGTCGTCGGCCTCAACCCCGAGCACTACAACCGATTCCCGGCGGAATTTTCCGGTGGGCAACGACAGCGGATCGGGATAGCCAGAGCGCTGGCGCTGCGTCCGAAGCTCATTGTGTGCGACGAACCGGTGTCCGCGCTCGATGTCTCCATCCAGGCGCAGGTGCTCAACCTGCTCGCCGATCTGCAGCAGGAGTTCGGGCTGACCTACCTGTTCATCGCCCACGACCTGGCGGTGGTCCGGCACGTGTCGAGCAGGGTCGCCGTGATGTACCTCGGTCGAATCGTGGAGTCCGGTGCGGACGAGGTCTACACCTCGGCGCGGCATCCGTACACAAACGCACTTCTCTCGGCATTGCCGATTGCGGATCCCGCCGCGACGCGAGGGCGCACTCGTATCGTCCTGCGTGGCGACGTTCCGTCGCCGATCTCGCCGCCGTCGGGATGCCGGTTCCACACCCGCTGCCCCAAGGCGCAGCCCGACTGCACCGAGACCGACCCGGAGCCTCGCACGCATCCGGGCGATGAGCCCGGCCACCTCGAGGCCTGCCTGCATCCTGTCGCCGCTGGTGAGGACCTCAGCACCGCGCAGGCGTCGATCGACCAGTCCGACCAGGCCGAAATCTCGAGGCTGGAGGGCGTCCACGCCGCCGTGATCGGGGGCCCGTCGTGAGCGTTCTGCTCGCCGAGCCGCTCGAGCCCGCCGAGGCTCCGCCCGAGCGGGTCGAAGGGCGAACGCCCTGGCAGCTCGCCTGGGCGCGGCTCAAGCGGGACCGAGCGGCAATGATCAGTGGTGCGGTCATCGTCGTGCTGATCGCGATGGCCGTTTTCGCGCCGTATCTCAGCCACCTGATCGGCCAGAGTCTCACCGGCCAGGATCGGGGTCCGCACGGCCTCAGCGCTGACGGGCTTCCCGCCGGGCCGAGTACGTATCACTGGCTCGGCACCGACGATCTGGGCGGGGACGTGTTCGCCCGGATCATGTGGGGGGCCCGGGTGAGCCTGTTCGTCGGGCTGGTCGCGACAGCGATCGAAATAGTCATCGGGGTCGTCGTCGGCACCGTCGCGGGGTTCTACGGGGGAGCCGTCGATTCGTTTCTTGCACGGCTGATGGACGTGGTGCTCAGCTTTCCCTTCCTGCTGACCGCTGTGGCGCTGGTCGCCCGCTTCCACGCGCACCTCTATCTGACGATCGGCGTGATCGCGTTCTTCGCCTGGAGCCAGATAGGCCGCATCGTGCGGGGCCAGGTTCTCGCGCTCCGTGAACGGGAGTTCGTCGAAGCGGCGCGCTCGCTCGGTTCGTCGAACCTGCGCATCATGTTCGTCGACCTGCTGCCGAACCTCATCGCCCCGGTGATCGTGTACGGCACCTTACTCATCCCGGTGAACATCGTGAGCGAGGCAACGCTCTCGTTCCTCGGGCTGGGGGTGCAGTACCCGACCGCGAGCTGGGGCCAGATGATCTCGCAGGCCTCAAACCAGGGGCTCTACCAGGTGGCCTGGTGGTTCCTGGTGTTTCCGGGCCTGGCACTGCTCCTCACGACGCTGGCCTTCAATCTGCTCGGCGATGGCCTTCGCGACGCACTCGACCCGCGCGGGGACCGGTGACACGCACCATGAGCGCACTTCGAGCAGCGTTGTTCAGCCCGGTGCTGCGGTTCGTCCTCCGGCGCCTGGTGCTCGGGGCGGTCGTGATGCTCGTCGTCACGTTCGCGGTGTTCTGTCTGTTCTTCCTGGGCGGCAATCCGGCCCGGAACTTCTGTGGACGGACGTGCCCACCTGAGACGCTGGATGCGGTCAAACGGCGGCTGCATCTCAACGACTCGTTCTTCAGCCAGTACTGGCACTTCCTGTCGGGCTTGCTGCACGGCAACCTCGGTTACTCGTTCACCAACTCCGAGTCGGTCAACACCGTCATCGCGCGTGGGCTGCCCGCGACCGCGTCCCTGGCCATCGGCGCCGCGGTGCTGTGGTTGCTCATCGGCATCCCGATCGGAATCACCGCTGCGACGAAACCGAGAAGCATCCGAGACCGGCTCACGACGCTGTTCGCGCTCACAGGTCTGTCACTGCCCACGTTCGTCGCCGGACTGCTCCTGATCTACGTCCTCTCCTACCAACTCGGCATCCACGGCACGCACTGGTTCCCGCAAAGCGGCTACGTGTCGATGTCCGACAGCCCGGTGCAGTGGTTCGTTCACCTACTGCTGCCCTGGTTCACCCTCGCCTTCGTCACCGCCGCGACGTACTCCCGGCTCACCCGCACCACCATGCTCGACGTGCTCGGCGAGGACTACATCCGTACCGCCCGGGCAAAGGGCCTGTCCGAACGTCGGGTCATCTACCGGCACGGACTGCGAAGTGCGCTCACGCCGATCGTCACGCTGCTCGGCATCGACGTGGGCACGCTCCTCGGCGGAACCATCGTGACCGAGCAGGTGTTCAGCCTCGGCGGCATCGGACGTCAGGCTGTTCAGGCACAGCAACAGCAGAACCTGCCGGTTGTGCTCGGTACCGTCGTGGTCGCCGCGTTCTTCATCGTGGTCGCCAACATCGTCGTCGACATGTTGTACGCGGTTCTCGATGCCCGGGTTCGACTTTCCTGACCGGTGCTTGGTGCTCCCGGGAGGATTCGTCTGCGATACTCGTACCCGTGGAGACGGTGCTGCGGCTGCTGATCATCGCCAGCAGCCTCGCGATCATTTTGCTCATCTTGCTGCACCGCGGTAAGGGCGGGGGGCTGTCGAACCTCTTCGGGGGCGGTGTCTCGTCCTCGCTAGGTGGCTCGTCGACCGTCGAACGCAACCTGGACCGATTCACGATTGCCGCGTTGGTCCTGTGGATCGCGTCGATCATCGGCCTCGGGCTGCTGACCAAGTAGGAGGGAGTCGCCGTGGCTGGCGGAAACGCGATTCGGGGTAGCCGCGTAGGTGCGGGTCCGATGGGTGAGGCCGAGCGGGGTGAGTCCGCGCCGCGGACGCGCATCTCGTACTGGTGTGCCAACAAGCACGAGACTCGACCGGCCTTCGCCCACGACGCCGCGATCCCCGAGACCTGGGACTGCCCGCGTTGCGGCTACCCGGCAGGCCGGGACCGCGAGGACACTCCTGCACCCCCTCGGACCGAGCCGTACAAGACGCACTTGGCCTACGTGCGCGAGCGCCGTAACGAGGTCGATGGCGACGCGATCCTCGCAGAAGCGCTCAACAAGCTCCGCGGGAAGTAGGAAGCGCAGCCGCCGCGGCGGCGTCCACGAGCACGGCCGTGTGGGCGGAGCCCCGTGCCCCGGCGGCGGGAACGTCCACGCGATCCGCGCCGGACAGTGCCGCCGCTATCGCCTCGGCCTTTCCCCGGCCCGACGCGACGAGCCATACCTCGCGAGCGGTCTCGATCGCCTGAAAGCTCAGGCTGATCCGGTTCGGCGGCGGCTTCGGGCACTCGTGGACGGCCACCACCGGACCGGTCGCGCGCATCGCCGGATGCTGGGGGAACAGCGACGCCACGTGGCCTTCAGGACCGATTCCGAGCAGGAGCACGTCGAAGAGCGGAACCAGCCCGTCGTCCGCGGCGACCGCCAACTCCTGCGCGTAGGCCGCGGCGGCCTGCTCGGCGGTGGCGTACGCGTCGCTGCTCCCCATGGCGTGCACGCGAGCCGGGTCGACGTCGACGTGGTCGAGCAGCGCCGCTCGCGCCGCCGCCTCGTTACGCTCGGGATCGGCGGCGGGGACGAAGCGCTCATCGCCCCACCACACATCGACACGGTGCCAGTCGACGGTAGGCCGGGCGGGCGATCCGACCACCGCGGTCAGCAGTTTGATTCCGATCCCGCCGCCGGTCAGCACCACTGACGCAACGCGGCCCGCCGCCTGCGCGCCCGCCAGCGCGCTGATCAGACGTTCCGCGGCGGCATCGGCGAGCGCACCCTCATCCGCGAAGACCGCGATTTCCACTCCGCCTGCGGTCACTGTCGGGCCGCCGCCTCCTCGGCGGGGTCACGCCACAGATGGGTGCGTCGTCGGGAACGTGACGACAGGCCGTGCTCCCCGTCGAGCCGTTCGAGGGATGCCGCGTACACGGGATCGTCGTCGAGACGTCGCAACTCCTCGCCGATCAGGTCCCCGTACTCGAGTTGGGGCAACGGCATCATGCGGTCGGTCTGACCGGTACGGGTGAGCACGCCCGAATGCGCGTTCTGCCGGCGCAGGCTCACGTCGAGACGCTCGTCGCCCTCACCGACCGTGAGGCGAACCGCGCACAGGCTCTCGCCGTCGACATCCGTCACCGTGACCTCGCGGCCGAAACGGCTCCCTAGCCAGGCGGCGAGCAGGGCCGTGCTCGTGCTGTTCGCGGCACCCTCCACCTCGATCGTGGTGGGCGGATCGATGACCGTGTCCCAGGCCCCCGCGAGCACCGACCGCCACGGTGTGATCCGGGTCCAGGCGAGGTCTGTGTCACCCGGGGCATAGTCCTTCGCCCGCCCGCGCAGGGAGCCGAGCGGATCGGGGGTGGACCGCACATCGGTGATGCGGCGGCTCGCCAGGACACCCAGCGGGTCGTGCGCGATCAGGTCGGGCGGCGCTCCGAACCACCACGTCACCACAGGCGCGTCCGCGGCTAGCAGCGGAAGGACCACGGATTCGGCATGCAGCGCCAAGCGGCCGTTCATCCGCAGCACGACCGCTTCACCCGGGCCGAGCCGGCCGCCGATCTGCACCTCAGCGTCGAGCCGGCTGCGCTGTTCGGAGACGTTGCGGCGTACGACGATCAGCAGCCGGCACGGGTGTTGACTCGCGGCGATGGTCGCGGCCGCCTCCGCCTGGGCCACCTGGGTCTCGCCAGTGACGACAATGAGCGTGAGGACCAGCCCGCTCGCCACCGCGCCGCCTGCTCGGCGTTCCGCGGCCAGTGCCTTGACGACGTCGCTGCCGGTGGTGTCCCACAAGGTGGTCATGGCCGCCGCCTGCGGGCGCGGGAGTAAGTCACGGCCGCCGCCAGGTGCGTCCATCGCGCGCGAGCAACTCGTCGGCGGCCCGCGGGCCCCACTCGCCGGCGCGATAGTCGTGCGGCTGTCCGCCGGCCTGCCAGAACTCCTCGATCGGATCGATGACCTTCCAGGAGGCCTCGACCTCTTCGTTGCGGGGGAAGAGGGTCGCGTCGCCGAGAAGCACGTCGAGGATCAACCGCTCGTACGCCTCCGGTGAACCTTCGGTGAAGGCCGCGCCGTAGAGGAAGTCCATAGACACGTCCCGGACCTCCATCGCCGAGCCCGGCACTTTCGACCCGAAACGCAGCGTGATTCCCTCATCTGGCTGCACGCGTACGACGAGCTGGTTGTTGCCCAGCTCCGTCGTATCGGTGGCGGCGAACGGCAGGTGCGGTGCCTTCGCAAGCTGGATGGCGATCTCGGTGACCCGCCGGGGGAGCCGTTTACCCGTACGCAGGTAGAACGGGACCCCGGCCCAGCGCCTGGTCTCGACGCCGAGCCGGACCGCCGCGTAAGTCTCGGTGCGCGAGGAGCCCGGCACGTCCTGCTCGTCGAGATACCCCTTGACCCGCTCACCGGCGAGCCAGCCCTGGATGTAACGCCCGCGCACCGCGCCGGTCTCGAGGTCCGCGGGCAGCGAGATCGCCTCGAGCACCTTCTTCTTCTCGATCCGCAAGCTCTCGGCGTCGAACGACACCGGCTCCTCCATCGCGGTGAGTGCGAGCAACTGCAGGAGGTGGTTCTGGAGGACGTCCCGGCCGGCGCCGGCGTTGTCGTAAAACCCCGCGCGCGTCCCGATGCCGACGTCCTCGGCCATCGTGATCTGTACCGAGTCGACGTAGTGCGAGTTCCAGATCGGTTCGAAGAAGCTGTTGGCGAAGCGCAGCGCCAGCAGGTTCTGCACCGTCTCCTTCCCGAGATAGTGGTCGATGCGGAACACCGATCGTGCGGTGAATACCGAGTCGACCAAGGTGTTGAGCTCGCGGGCCGAACGCAGGTCGGAGCCGAACGGTTTCTCGACCACGACGCGGCGCCAACCGCCCGAGGCCTCGTCGGAGGCCATTCCGGTGCGCTCCATCTGCTTGAGCACGCTCGGGAAGGCTTGCGGTGGGATCGACAGGTAGAACGCGGCATTACCGCCCATCCCGTCGTTCTCCTCCAGTTCGAGCAGGGTCCTCGCGAGCGTGTCGAACGCGTCGTCGTCGTCGAAGCTGCCCGGGACGAATCGGATCGCGGCGGCGAGCCGCTCCCACGCCTCCTCGCGCCACGGCGTCCGTGCGCCCTTCTTCGCCGCCTCCTTCGCCAATTCTCCGAACTCGCCGTGATCCCAGTCCCGGCGGGCGAACCCGAGGAGCGCGAACCCGGCAGGCAGGAGCCCTCGGTTGGACAGGTCGTAGATCGCCGGGATCAGCTTCTTGCGGGCAAGGTCGCCGGTGACCCCGAACACCACGAGGGCGCACGGATCGGGCACTCGGGGAAGCCGGCGGTCGCGCGGATCGCGCAACGGGTTGGCCGGCAGGCTCACGTCATGAGTCATTGGGCGGGTCAGTCCCGTGCTGCCCGTACAGCGCTCAACAGCTGGGCAAGGCCGTCCTCGCGTCGTGCAAGATGCAGTCGTAGAACCGGTCGGCCACGTCCGGCCAGCGCCGCCGCGTCACCGAGAGCCTGCGCGCGCTGAAGCCGCGCGAAGTCGAACGAACGGTCCGGAATTGCCAACGCCTGGTCGGAGTCGGCGGTGAGCTGAAGGAAGACCCCGTTCTGTGGACCGCCTTTGTGGTATTGGCCGGTTGAGTGCAGGAAGCGCGGTGCCCACCCGAAGGTCACCGCGGCGGGCGTACGAGCGGCGAGGGCATCGCGAAGTTCGGGCGCCGCGGTGTCGGTCAGGCGGTCGAGGTACGCCATCACCGCAAGGTACCCCCCGACGGGAAGTGCCCCGAGCAGTGCCGCGAGTGCATCCGGGACCGTGCGGGCCGAACCGAGCCAGGCACCAGCGCCATCGGCGCCGTAACCGGCGATCAGGCCGTCGACGAAAGCGGGCGCACCCTCGGGGAGCGGGCCGTCGCTGCTGCGCTCGAGGAGCGCGCCGGTGTTGTCCTTGCTCTCCTGTACGTTCGGCTGATCGAACGGATCGATCTCGAGGACCCGGCCGGCGACGGCGGTCGCGTACTCCCACAGCAGGAACTGCGCTCCGAGCCGACCACTCGTCGTGAGGCCGAACGGGGGCGGCGACGTGATGTCCAGGAGGGCCACAAGCCGATCGGGGCCGTCGACCCCCGGAGCCGAGGGGGTGCCGACGACGACCGGAAGGAGCCCGCGTCCCTGCTTGCCGGTCGACTCGGCGACGAGTTGCTCCGCCCAGTCGCCGAAACCGGGCAGCCCAGGGTCCGCGACGACGAGGACGAGCTTGTCCCGCCCGGAGGCGGCGGACCCGCCGAGCGCGGCGCCGAGCGCGACGCCCGGGCCGTCCGCGTCTGACAGCGTTGCGGCGAGTTCCTCCGCCTCGTCGAGGAGCGCGCCGACATCCGCACCCGCGAGCGCGCTGGGGACGAGCCCGAACGCGGTGAGCGCCGAGTACCGGCCACCCACATTCGGGTCGGCCCGGAAGATCGCCCGTACACCCAGGTCGTTCGCGGTCATCTCGAGCGGCGACTCGGGGTCGGTCACGACGACGATGTGCTCGGCGGGGTCGAGGCCGGCGGCGATGAAGGCCGCCCGGAACGCCCGATGGTGACTGTCGGTTTCGAGCGTGCCCCCCGACTTGGAGGACACGACGACGACAGTGCGCGGCAACTCGACGAGCGCGGCGGCAACCTGGCCCGGGTCGGTCGTGTCCACGGTCACCAGCGGCACGCCGGCCACCGCGCAGATGACCTCGGGAGCCAGCGAAGAGCCGCCCATCCCGGCGAGGACCACCCGATCGAAGCCATCTTTCCTGAGTTCCGCGGCGAGTTCGGACAGTGGCCCGAGCAGAGCCCGGGAAGTGCGCGGCAGGGCCAGCCAGCCGAGTCGCCGGCCTGCCTCGGCCGCGGCATCCGGGCCCCACAGGGACGCGTCCGCGGCGGCGAGTCGGCCCGCAACGTCGTCGGCGCGGAGAGTCGCGAGTGCGCCGGCCGACTCAGACGCGAGGTTTGCCCCGATCGCGATCGTCACCCCGCCCCCCGTTCGAACGAGCGGTTCAGTCATGACCGGCGGCCTTCGCCTCGTCGAGCGAGGCCTGCAACGCATCGAGAAGCTCGCTCCAGGAGGTCTCGAACTTCTGCACGCCCTCCGCCTCGAGCAACGCAACGACGTCGTCGTAGTCGACGCCCAGAGCGCGGAGGTCGTCGAGCGTCCGCTGCGCCCCGGCATATTCGCCGGTGATCGAGTCGCCCGGTACGACGCCATGGTCCGCGACTGCGTTCAGGGTCGCCTCGGGCATCGTGTTCACGACCCCCGGTGCGACGAGATCCACGACATAACGGGTGTCCTCGTACGCGGGGTCCTTGACACCGGTCGAAGCCCAGAGCGGTCGCTGCGGACGGGCGCCGAGATCGGCGAGGGCCTGCCAGCGAGGTGAGCTGAACACCTTCTCGTAGGCCTGATAGGCGAGCCGGGCGTTGGCGATCGCCGCCTGGCCTCGTACCGCCTTGGCCTCCTTGCTCCCGATCTTGTCGAGCCGCGCATCGATCTCGGTGTCGACTCGCGACACGAAGAAGGAGGCGACGCTCTCCAGACCCTCGAGCGTGCCACCGGACGCACGGCGCCGCTCGAGGCCGTCGAGGAAAGCCTCCATGACCGCCTCGTAGCGCTCGAGCGAGAAGATCAGGGTGACATTGACGCTGATTCCCTCGGCCAGCGCCTGACTGATCGCCGGGAGGCCGGCGAGCGTCGCCGGAATCTTGATGAACAGGTTCGGCCGGTCCACCTGCCACCACAGCGCGCGCGCCTCGGCGATGGTGAACCTGGTGTCGTGCGCGATCCGCGGGTCCACCTCGATGGACACGCGCCCGTCCAGGCCCTTCGTCGCTTCGTACACCGGGCGCAGGACGTCGCAGGCCGCGCGCACGTCCTGACTGGTGATCGCGCGGACTGCTTCACCGAGGTTGACGCCTCGAACGGCCAGGTCCTGGACCTGACTCTCGTAGGCCTCGCCGTGGGTCAGCGCCTTCTGAAAGATGCTGGGGTTCGTCGTTACGCCGACGACATGCTTGTCCCGTACCAGCCCGGCCAGGCCGTGGGAAGAAATACGGGTGCGGTCGAGGTCGTCGAGCCATACCGCGACACCGGCCGCCGAGAGCTCGGCGAGTGGATCGGACATCAGGCTCCTCCGTACACGTCGGGTCGGCTCACGTCTGAGTCTTCTGCATCGTCGCGTGCGCCGCGGCGACAACACGGTCCGGGGTGAATCCGAACTGCTCGAACAGGGTCGTGTACGCGGCGCTTGCGCCGAAATGGTCGATCGAGACGATCTCGCCTGCCTCGCCGACCAAATCGCGCCACCCGAAGGCGACCGCGGCCTCGACGCTCACGCGCGCGGGGACGGCGGGGAGCAGGATCTCGTCCCGGTAGGACTGGTCCTGCGCCTCGAACCACTCGCGGCACGGCAGCGACACGACTCGGGTCGGCGTTCCTTCCCTCTCGAGCGTCGTACGCGCTTCCAGGGCGAGCCAGACCTCGCTGCCGGTGGCGATGATGATCACCTCGGGAAGGCCGCTACCGGCCTCGGCGAGGACGTAGCCGCCCCGCGCGACACCCTCCGCCGAGCCAAGTTCCCTCCGATCGAGTACGGGAAGCTTCTGCCGGGAGAGCACCAGCCCGGCAGGCCGGTCGGTGTGCCGCAAGATGGTTCGCCAGGCGATCGACGTCTCGTTCGCATCCGCGGGCCGCACGACGTCGAGGCCGGGGATCGCGCGCAGCGCGGCTAGGTGCTCGATGGGCTGGTGGGTCGGGCCATCCTCGCCGAGGCCGATCGAGTCGTGCGTCCAGACATACGTGACCGGCAACTTCATCAGGGCAGCGAGGCGGACAGCGGGCCGCATGTAATCGGAGAAGACGAGGAAGGTGCCGCCGTACGGGCGGGTGCCCCCGTGCAGCGCGATCCCGTTCAGGATCGAGCCCATCGCATGCTCCCGGATGCCGAAGTGCAGCACGCGGCCGTACGGACCGCCGCTGAACATCTTGGTCTGACGATCTTCAGGCAGGAAACTGGGCTCGCCCTTCGGCGTGGTGTTGTTCGAGCCGGCCAGGTCCGCAGAACCGCCCCACAGCTCGGGGAGCAGTGGCGCGATCGCGGTGAGAACGTCCTGCGAGGCGTTCCGCGTCGCGATCTGGCCAGAATCCGCCGGGTACGACGGCAGCACCGCCTCCCAGCCCTCCGGCAGCCGCCGCTCGCGCATGCGGTCGAGGAGCTGCGCGCGGTCCGGATTCGCAGCGGCCCACGCGTCGAAGCGCTCCTGCCACACCGCATGGGCGGCCCGGCCGCGGTCGACGACCTTGCGCGCATGTTCGATCTCGGCCGCGGGGGCGTAGAACTCGACGGCCGGTTCGAGCCCGAGCCGTTCCTTCGTCGCCGCGACCTCGGCGGCACCGAGCGCGCTGCCGTGGGCGTCACCTGTCCCGGCCTTGTTCGGAGCGGGCCAGCCGATGATGGTGCGGAGCGCGATGATGCTCGGTCGGCTCTCCTCGCTCTTGGCTCGTGTCAGTGCCCGGCGCAGCGCGGCGATGTTCTCGGTGTAGGTCCCGTCGTCGGCGAGCCAGTCCACCCGCTGGGTGTGCCAGCCGTACGCTGCGTAACGCCCGAGCACGTCCTCGGTGAACGCGATGTTCGTGTCGTCCTCGATGGAGATGTGGTTGTCGTCGTAGATCAGGACGAGGTTGCCCAGTTGCTGGGTGCCCGCCAGGGACGACGCCTCAGCCGAGACCCCCTCCTCCAGGTCGCCGTCGGAGGCGATCACCCAGATGGTGTGATCGAAGGGGCTGCTGCCCGCCTCCGCATCCGGGTCGAGAAGTCCTCGTTCGCGCCGCGCGGCCATGGCCATGCCGACGGCATTCGCCACGCCCTGTCCGAGCGGTCCGGTGGTGGTCTCCACGCCGGGCGTGTGCGCGTGTTCTGGATGCCCGGGCGTCCGGCTTCCCCAGGTCCGGAGGGATTTGAGATCGTCGAGGCTCAATCCGTACCCCGACAGGTACAGCTGAATGTAGAGCGTGAGGCTCGAATGCCCGCACGACAGAACGAAGCGGTCCCGGCCGACCCAGGCCGGGTCCGTCGGGTCGTGCCGGAGAAACTCCTGGAACAGGAGGTACGCGGCGGGGGTCAGGCTCATCGCCGTACCGGGGTGACCGTTGCCCACGCGTTCGACCGCGTCCATGGCCAGCGCCCGCGAGATATCGACGACCCGGGCATCGAGCGGGTCGCTCCAGCCGGGGGATGCTGGTTTCTCGACCACGAACGGTCCTTTCGACGATCAACGGCAAAGCAACGAGGTGCGGTGCGAACGTACCGCGGCGACCTGGGTCCAGCCTCTCGCTACCCCGTCACACGGAGGTAAACGCGTTCATGGGCGATGACGAGCGGGTGGGTGCGTCTGCCGCGACCCGGCTGCCCTTACGCCCGTAGACTCCGCGCGTGACCTTGGCCGCTTCGACGCTGACAACGTCGGGAGGGTCGCTCCGATCCACCGCCCGGTCCTATGTCGCCCTCACCAAGCCCCGGATCATCGAGCTGCTGCTGGTGACGACGCTGCCGCCGATGATGCTGGCGGCGGACGGCTTGCCGCGCTGGTGGCTGGTCGTCGCGACCCTTGTCGGGGGTTCGCTCGCCGCCGGCTCGGCGAACACGATCAACTGCTACGTCGACCGTGACATCGATGCGGTGATGAAGCGCACGGCCCGGCGGCCCCTCGCCGCCGCGCACGCGATCCCTCCCGTCAACGCGCTGCGGTTCGGCCTGCTGCTGGGGGCCGGGTCGACACTGCTGCTCGGCTTCGGGGTGAACTGGCCCTCCGCGGGGCTCGCGGATGCCGCGATCGCGTTCTACGTCTTCATCTACACCCTCGGCCTCAAACGCCGTAGCTCCTCGAACATCGTGATCGGCGGAGCGGCGGGCTGTTTCCCGGCGATCATCGGCTGGTCCGCCGTGACGGGCACCGTCGGCTGGCCGGCGGTCGTGCTTTTCGGTGTCGTGTTCCTGTGGACGCCGCCGCATTTCTGGGCGTTGGCAATGCGCTATCGCGAGGACTATGCGGCGGCGAAGGTACCGATGCTGCCCGTCGTCGCGCCCGCGTTGACCGTGGCGCGGCGGATCGTGGCGTATTCGTGGGCGATGGTCGCGTGCTCGTTTCTGCTCGTCCCGTCCGCGGGTTGGGTGTACGGCGCTGTCGCCGCCGTCGCCGGGGCGCTGT
>CAXTUZ010000010.1:2168-7987 GCA_964247525.1 uncultured bacterium | reverse complement strand
CGATCACGACATCCACGTCTTCATCGGGCCGAACGGGGCCGGCAAGTCGACGCTCAGCTACACCCTGGCCGGCCGTGGCGGCTACGAGGTGACCTCCGGCTCGGCAACCCTCGACGGCGAGGACCTCTTGGCCCTCGACGCGTCCGAGCGGGCGGCGACCCGGCGCCGATGCGGCTGTTCCACCAGTCGATCAGCTATCTCACGATTCTGTTCGCCGCGGTGGCGGTCGCCGCACTGCTGCACTGAGCGCCACGCTCACCCTCGGCCACTCGGACGCCAAGATCGAGTAGTAGGCGGTATCGCGGATCGTGCCGTCCGGGGCAGGGGAGTGACATCGACGGGTTCCCTCGTATTGAGCGCCCAGGCGCTCGATCGAAGCCCGAGACCGCAGGTTGCGGCTGTCGGTCTTGAGACTGACGCGCTTGACCTGCCAGGTCTCGAACGCATAGCCGAGGAGAAGCAGCTTCGTCGCGGTGTTGACGGCGGTCCGCTGAACGTCCGCGGCGTACCAGGTAGCGCCGACCTCACAGGCCTGCGGTCTCGCCGACGCGCCATCGAACCGGGTCAGATCGAGGAAACGGGTGCTACCGACGAGGCGTCCGGTCGTCGCCAGGACAACGGCGAAAGGAACAGCTCGACCCGCCTCGTGCTCGGTACGCGCCTCCCGGATGTACGCGCGCGCCTCGTCGAGCCCGTCGGGCACCCGGGTGTAGCCGAAGCTCGTCCGATCGAACGATGCTGCTTCGGCGAGCGCCGCGGCGTGCGAAAGTTCGAGGGCCTCGAGCCAGATCACCTCGTTGCCGAACGCGGGCACGATCATCACGCCGGGACTGCTACGTCCTCGCGCAGAGGCGCCGATCTCGTAGGTGCGAGGCCGGGCCTTTCCCACATGTCCAGGACGAGCAGCAGCGCTGCTACCCAGAAGAGCGTGGCACCGGCGACGTGGACGCCGACGAGCCAGGCTGGCAGCCCGGCGAAGTACTGCACGAACCCGATCGCTGCCTGCCCGAGCATCGTCACGAGCAGCACATGGCCCCGGCGGCGTAGCAGTGCCGGAGCGCCGAGCACATGCAGCAGGAGCACGGTCACCGTGACTGCGCCCACCAATAGCAGCACCGCATCGCTGTGGACCGCGGTGATCGCGCTGCGCGGGAACGGAAGCCGGTTGTCGACGCGGCTCCCGGCATGCGGTCCGGTGCCCGTCACGAGGGTGCCGAGCACGAGGACGACCCCCGCGCCGGCGAGCAGGGTGCGCCCGAGCCACTGGAGTTCGGCCCTGACGACGGGCACAGCCGCAACGGCTTCCGTGCCGAGCCGGCGCCAGATAACGACGGCGTCCCACAACAGGGCCACCGCGAGCAGGAAGTGCAGTGCGACGACGAGCGGATTGAGGCGCGTGAGCACCGAAAGTCCACCGATGACCGCCTCACCCAGATAGCCGAGGGCGAGCAGGGCCACATACGGGAACAGGTCGCGGCGGCGGGACCGGACCGTCACAAGGGCAAGAAATGCGATACCGACCAGGAATACGACAACGGAGAGCACGCGATTACCGAACTCGATCAGCCCGTGCGCGTCGACACCGCTGTGAACGGTGTCGCCGGCACACTTCGGCCAGGTCGGACATCCGAGGCCCGAGTTGGACAGCCGTACCGCCGCGCCCGTGACGATCACGAACCCCAACACGACGGCTACTGCGCCGGCCGTTCGCTGCGCGAGCCGAGGGGTCGGATGCCACCAGAGGTCCCACGCACGCCTCATCGGAGGCCGAGAAATTGCGACGATGGCGGGTGTCGACGTCATGGCACGCCAAGGGTACGGCGGAGCGGCCTTCGGTGCCCTGTTGCGGATGTTGCTCAGAACGGTGGCGGTTCGTCCCGGGTGGGCGCACGGCCGAAGGGCGCGCCAGGGCTCGCGGCTCGGCCGGATGCGGGCGATGTGGATGCGGGCTGCACATGGCCCCACGGTGGTTCGGGATCGTCGAGCAGTCCGGCCGGGGAGGGCCATGGGTCGAGGGCAGCGAGGGAACGCTGGTGCGGCGGCGTCCAGTACAGGGCGCCCGAGGGTGTTCGGACTGCGCCCCAACCCGCCTCGTGGATCGCCCTGTGATGTCGCCGGCACAAGGTGGTCAGGTTCCGCTGGTCGGTCGGGCCCGCCTCGGCGTCCCAGCGGTGAAGATGGTGGACGTGCAGAAGGTCGATGCGGGGGCATCCCGGGAAGGTGCAGCTCCTGTCGCGGGCCAGCACCGCGTCCCGCAGATGGGTGCCCGGAAATCGGGCGGTCCGGCCGAGATCGCGAACCGACCCGTCGACCGGATCGTGGATGACACGACGCAGGACACCTTCACAGGCGTACCGATCGAACACGCTCGGCGCCAGCGGCTGACCGCCAACCTCGGCGACCGGCCCCGCGCCCTCATCACGCAGGTGTACGACCAGCTGGGCTCGATGGCCCCTACCGGTCGGTAGCGGGCCCGCGTTCACCTGCCCGGCGCACAGATCGACGAGCGCATCGGCGCGACGTTGCTCGGCGGTACGCGCGTCCTCGGGGCCGGTCCGTGCGGCCAGCGGATCCAGTGCGGCGGTGATCGTCGCCAGATCATCATCGGTGAAGGTTCCGGAGAGTCCACCGGTACCTGGTTGCAGGTCGTGACGCCAGGTCACCAGCCGTCGGCGGTCCCGAGCGAGGACCGCTTCAATTTCAGCCCTGACCGGAAGCATGGCGGCGAGATGACGGCGAATCGCCGCGCGCCACTGGGGCACGGTGACCACTCGGCTATCCGCAAGCACCAACGCCTCGATCCGACCCGTGATCTCCGGTGGCACCCCGGTCGTCTCGGTCGCGAGAATGACCGCGTGCGCCCACGACAGCTGTCCGGCCGCCAGCGCGGAGGCCGTCCTCGTGAGGTGATCGCGAAGGGCGAGTGCGGTCGTCAGGCGCCGATCGGCCTCCCAACTACCTACCCTCTGGGCGACGCATACTTGTTCGCGTTCCCACTGCCCATGCTCACCGGCGTAGTCGTCGGCGACGGCCGCGAGCACCCTGGCCGCGATCGAGGCCAGCCAGCCCTGCGCCGCCTCCACCTCGGTCAGTGCTGTAACTCGTTGGTCCGGCGATAATGCGGCCAGGTCCACCTCGGACAGACGGAGGACAGCGCCGAGTCCAGTCGAGGCGGGCGGAGGCGCGCACTCCATCACCAAGCCGTCCGAACACATGTCCGAATTTTTTCGAGATCACCGGACACCCGAGCGAGTTGTCCACACCGCGCCGGAAGAGCAGCCAACAGCAGAGAAGTCAGTGCCCCATCCCGAGGCCGCCGTCGATCGGCAGTACTGCACCGGTCACGTAGCCAGCGCCCTCGGACGCGAGGTAGGCCACGGCGCCGGCGACCTCGTCGGCCGAACCCATCCGACCCAGTGGCACCGCGGCGACCATCACCGCCTGCTGGCTCTCGGTGAGCGCGCCCGTCATGTCGGTGGCGATCGGGCCCGGGGCGACGACGTTCACCGTGATACCGCGGCTCGCGAGCTCGCGGGCCAGCGAACGGGCCAACCCCACCAGCCCGGCCTTCGCCGCCGCGTAGTTCGTCTGCCCGGCGCTGCCGGTCAACCCGACCACGGAGGACACGAAAATGATCCGGCCCCGCCGTAGCCGCAGCATCGACGCCGACGCCCGTTTCGCGACCCGGAAGGCGCCCACCAAGTTTGCCTCGAGTACCTCGTACAGGTCGGCGTCGGTCATCCGCAGCAGCAGCTGGTCGCGGGTGAGTCCGGCGTTGGAGACGAGCACCTCGACCCTGCCGTGCGCTTCCTCCGCGGCCGCGAAGGCGGCGTCCACGGCTTCGGCCGACGTCACATCACAGGCGACCGGCAGCACACCGGCGGGGAGGTCGCTGACGAGCCCCGATCGATACGTGCCCGCGACCTGATCGCCCTCGGCCACCAGCCGGGCCGCGATCGCGTACCCGATGCCCTTGCTCGCCCCGGTCACCAGCACCGATCTGCTCATGGCGCGGAGGTTAGCTCAGGCATCCCAGCGGAAGGTTCGGGCGGCGAGGGCGATCGACCCTGCAGCCCAGCAACACAGCACGAGCAGGTCCGATCCGTCGAGGCCGCCGCCGCGCCCCAGCGCGGAGCGCAGCCCGTGCGAGAGGGCGGCAGTCGGCAACGCGTGCGCAACGGCCTGTACCCACCCCGGGAGTCTCGACAGCGGGAACACCACCCCGCCGAGGAACAGCAGCACGAGGTAGATCCCGTTCGCGCCGGCGAGCGTCGCCTCGGCGCGTAACGCACCGGCCATCAACAGGCCGAGCCCGCTGAACGCGGCCGTCCCGACGACCGCGATCAACACTGCCGCGGCGGCATTCCCATGGAGACGCCAGCCGAGCGCGCTCCCGACCCCGACGACGAGCGCCGCCTGCAGGACTTCGACGCCGAGTACGCCGAGTGTTTTGGCAGTGAGGAGCTGGAGTCGGGTCAGGGGCGTGGCGCGCAGCCGGGTCAACACCCCGTACGCCCGCTCGTATCCGGTCGCGATGGCCTGACCCGTGAAGGCCGTCGACATGATTGCGAGCGCGAGGATCCCGGGTACGAGGAAGCCGATTCCCGCGCCCTCGAGGTCAGCGGCCCTGAAGAAAACGAGAAGCAGCAGCGGAATCGCAAGGGTGAGGAGGAGGGACTCGCCGCGGCGCAGCGTCAGTCGCAGTTCCATGGTGGTCTGGGCCCGGATGATCGCGAGCGGGGGAGCGGACGTCGAGGTCACGATCGCAACGCTCCGCCGGTGAGATCGAGAAAGACGTCCTCAAGACTCCTTCGCTCAACCCGCAGCTCAGTCGCGAGCGCCCCCTGCTCCGCCGCCCAGGCGGTGATCAGCGCGACGAGCGCCGGATCGACCGCTCCTTCCACCAGATACGCGCCGGGCCGGGTCTCTCGCACACCGACGCCGGCAGGCAGTCTCGGCCGCAGTGACGCGAGCGCGAGATGGGGCACCGCACGGAAACGGATCTCGCCGCCCGCGCCACCCGCCGTCAGTTCCCCGACGGTGCCGGCAGCGAGCACGACACCCGCGTCGATCACTACGACGTGGTCGGCGAGTTCCGCCGCCTCGTCCATCGCATGGGTCGTCAGCACCACGCCGACACCGTCCGCGCGAAGTTCGCGGATCAGCTCCCACGTGAGCCGGCGGGCCTGCACGTCGAGGCCGGCGGTGGGTTCGTCGAGGAACACCAGCTCGGGACGGCCGACGAGCGCCATGGCTAGCGAGAGTCGCTGCCGCTGGCCACCAGACAGTCGCCGGAAACGGGTCGAGCCGACGCCCGACAACCCAAGCCGCTCGAGCAGCACGGTTGGATCGAGGGGCTCCGCGTAGTACGCCGCGACCAGGGCGAGCATCTCCGCGCAGCGCGAACCCGGGTACGCGCCGGCCTGCTGCGGCATGACGCCGATGCGAGCGCGCAGGTCGTCCGCGCCGGCCCGAAGCCCGAGAACGCGTACGTCGCCGGCATCGGCGCGCCGCAGTCCGGCGCAGATCTCGACCGTCGTGGTTTTTCCGGCGCCGTTCGGCCCGAGGATCGCCGTCACCGCGCCCCGGGCCGCGTGAAGGCTGAGACCGTCGACGGCGACGCGCGCTCCGTACCGCTTGCGCAGGCCGGTCACCTCGACCGCGTTCGGCCCGCTCGTCACCCGGCGAGTCTAGTTCGACGGATTCGGCGAAATAAGCAACAATGACGTTGTGAAATCTGCTGCCACCGGTACGACCCGCGAGCTCCCTCGCGAGACGTCACTTGTCGCCGGTGTGCGGACTCGTGAGCGCGTCGCGCA
>CAXTUZ010000010.1:1556-2158 GCA_964247525.1 uncultured bacterium | reverse complement strand
GAGCAGTTGCTCCTGCACGAGGGTCCGGCGACCGCGGCGGCGCTCGCGAAGCGGCTCGACCTGACCGGGGCGGGCGTGCGGCGCCATCTCGACGCGATGGTCGAGTCCGGCGTGCTCGTCGCTCGGGACACCCCGAAGGCCGCCTGGCGTGAGCGGGGCCGGGGCCGCCCGGCGCGGATGTACGCGCTGTCGGATTCTGGGCACGCCCGGGCCAAGCACGCCTACGACGAACTCGCCTCCGATGCCCTGCGGTTTCTCACCGAGCAGGGTGACATCGAGGCGTTCGCGCAGGCGCGTGCCGCGGGTCTCGAACAGCGGTATGCGGGAGCGGCGGGAACACGCGAGCTCGCCGACGCGCTGACCGTCGATGGCTACGCGGCCACCGTGCACGAGGGGGAGTTCGGTACGCAGATCTGTCAGCACCACTGTCCGGTCGCCGCCGTCGCGACGGAGTTCCCCCAGATGTGCGAGGCCGAGACGGCCGCGATCGAACGCCTGCTCGGAACCCACGTACAACGGCTCGCGACGATCGCGCACGGCGATGACGTGTGTACCACCTACATCCCCCGTACGACCACCCCGCTCGACAACCCCCGGAAGGG
>CAXTUZ010000010.1:0-1546 GCA_964247525.1 uncultured bacterium | reverse complement strand
CCGGACGGGGATCTCATGACGACCACCCCGCAGCGCGAATCACTCGACGCACTCGGTGCCTACAAGTTCGGCTGGTCCGACTCGGACGTGGCCGGTGCCGCCGCGAAGCGCGGACTGTCCGAAGCGGTCGTCCGGGACATCAGCATGAAGAAGAGCGAGCCGCAGTGGATGCTCGACATGCGTCTCAAGGCACTTCGACTCTTCCGCAAGAAGCCGATGCCGTCGTGGGGGAGCGACCTGTCGGGAATCGACTTCGACAACATCAAGTACTTCGTCCGGTCCACCGAGAAGCAGGCCACCAGTTGGGACGAACTCCCCGAAGACATCAAGAACACGTACGACAGGCTCGGCATCCCAGAGGCGGAGAAGCAGCGGCTCATCGCCGGAGTCGCGGCGCAGTACGAGTCGGAGGTCGTCTACCACCAGATCCGGGAGGACCTCGGGCAGCAGGGTGTGCTCTTCGTCGATACCGACACCGGGCTGCGCGAGCACGAGGAGCTGTTCCGGGAGTACTTCGGCACGGTGATCCCTCCCGGCGACAACAAGTTCGCCGCACTGAACACGGCCGTGTGGTCCGGCGGGTCGTTCATCTACGTACCCAAGGGCGTGAAGGTCGAGATTCCGCTACAGGCCTACTTCCGGATCAACACCGAGAACATGGGCCAGTTCGAGCGCACGCTCATCATCGCGGATGAAGATTCTTCGGTGCACTACGTCGAGGGGTGCACCGCGCCGATCTACAAGTCCGACTCGCTGCATTCTGCGGTTGTCGAGATCGTGGTCAAGAAGAACGCGCACGTTCGGTACACGACGATCCAGAACTGGTCGAACAACGTGTACAACCTGGTGACCAAGCGGACGTCGGTCGCGGCCGGCGGCCGGATGGAGTGGATCGACGGCAACATCGGATCGAAGGTCACGATGAAATACCCGGCCTGCTACCTGCTCGGTGAACATGCGCACGGCGAGACGCTCTCGATTGCGTTCGCCGGCCCCGGCCAGCACCAGGACGCCGGCGCGAAGATGGTGCACGCGGCGCCGAACACCACGAGTCAGATCGTGTCGAAGTCGGTCGCGCGCGGCGGCGGGCGGACGTCGTACCGGGGCCTCGTCCAGGTCCAGGCCGGCGCAACCAACAGCAAGGCGACCGTGAAGTGCGACGCGCTGCTCGTCGATCAGATCAGCCGCAGCGACACCTACCCGTACGTCGATGTCCGCGAGGACGACGCCTCCATCGGGCACGAAGCGACCGTGAGCAAGATCGGGGCGGACCAGCTGTTCTACCTGATGAGCCGGGGAGTGCCCGAGGACGAGGCGATGGCGATGATCGTTCGCGGGTTCGTCGAGCCGATCGCCCGTGAGCTGCCGATGGAATACGCGCTCGAACTGAACCGGCTGATCGAGTTGCAGATGGAGGGCTCGGTCGGCTGATGACGGTGACGACCAGCTCGGGCGCGATCTCCGCGGCTCCCGGGCAGACCAAAGCCGCCCGCGGCGGCGGCCCCGGCGCGCCGACCGGCAGCCGCGCCGAGCGGCTCACCAGTAC
>CAXTUZ010000009.1:23310-27750 GCA_964247525.1 uncultured bacterium | reverse complement strand
GAGCGCGGTGCTCGCCGGGAAACTCTCGTTCGTATGCAAATCTCATGAATCATCCCTTCTCGGTACTAGCGATGTAATCACAACAAGACTTGCTACGTAATCATTTCTACGGGTCTGATCGGCGTGGCAGGGTGGCCGCATGGAGTTGCGCATCTTCACCGAGCCCCAGCAGGGCGCCAGCTACGACACGCTGCTCGAGGTCGCCCAGGCCGCGGAAGCCGGCGGCTTCGGTGCGTTCTTCCGCTCCGACCACTTCCTTCCCATGGGCGACGTCGACGGGCTGCCCGGGCCGACAGAGGCGTGGGTGACGCTCGCCGGTCTCGCCCGGGACACCTCGACGATCCGCCTCGGGACGCTGGTCTCGAGTGCCACGTTTCGCTTGCCCGGCGTCCTCGCCATCCAGGTCGCGCAGGTCGATGCGATGTCCGGCGGGCGCGTCGAGCTCGGGCTGGGTACCGGATGGTACGAGCAGGAGCACCGTGCTTACGGGATCGAGTTTCCCGCGCTGGGCGAGCGATTCGACCGATTCACCGAGCAGCTGGAGATCATTACCGGACTCTGGTCGACACCGCAGGGCCAGTGTTTCTCGTACGCGGGAACGCACTTCACGCTGGAGAACTCCCCCGCGCTGCCGAAGCCGGCGCAGGCAACGATCCCGATCATCATCGGCGGCGGCGGCGCCAAGCGGACGCCCGCGCTGGCGGCACGCTTCGCGAGCGAGTTCAACCTCCCGTTCCGATCGCTCCCAGCCACGGGTGAGCAGTACGAACGGGTGCGCGCGGCTGCGCTGGGCACCGGTCGTTCGCTGCTCTACTCAGCGGCACAGATCGTGTGCTGCGGCCGGGATGAGGGCGAGTTCGCCCGGCGGGCGGCGAGCATCGGCCGCGATCCGGCGGACCTGCGGGAATCGGGGGTAGCGGGGACCGTGCCCGAATGCCTGTCGCGACTGAAGGAGTTCGCGGCACTCGGAGCGGACCGCGTCTATCTCCAGGTACTCGACCTCCATGACCTCGACCACATCGCGCTGATCGCCGGAGAACTGCTGCCCGCCGTCGCCTGATGAGCTCAGAGCACGATGCGCAGCGCCCTGGTGAGTTCGGCGCTATCGGTGATCGGGGCGTTGCAGGTGAAGTTCCGGCACACGTACGCCGCCCCGCCAGGCCGATCCGCGAGCAGCGGCGAAGTGCCCTCGCCGACCACGACCGCACCCGGAGACGGGGTACGGCGCGCGAGGGTCAGCAGGTCGGGCCGGGCAACAACCGCGACTTCGACCGGCCCGGCCACAAGGGCTTCGGCGACGGCGAGTGCGTGTCCGGCGAAGCGCGGCTGATGTTGCATCAGGGGCGAGAGCGCGCGTATCGCTGACTGCGCTGCCGTTCGGTGTCGCGTGCTACCGGTGAGCGCGGCGTACGACAGCAACGCGCCGGCCGCAGCCGCCGCGCCCGACGGCGTGGCATTGTCACTGGGGTCCTGCGGCCTCCGCAGAAGCCGCTCGGCGTCGTCGGCGGTGTCGAAGAACGAGCCCGTCGCTGCGTCACCGAAGCGGGCGAGCACCACCTCGAGCAAGCGTCCTGCCGCCTCGAGCCAGCCCGGCTCGCCGGTGATCTGATGCAGCATCAGCAGGCCGTCCGCCACGAGCGCATAGTCCTCGAGGACGCCGGCGTTGGCACCGACGATCCCGTCGCGAGACGTGCGAAGAAGCCTTCCCTCAACGACGTGCACGTCGAGAAGGAGCTGCGCGCAACGCCGAGCGGCAGCGATCCAGTCCGGTCGATCCAGCAACGCACCGCATTCGGCGAGCGCGCTGATTGCAAGCCCGTTCCAGGCCGCCACCACCTTGTCGTCCCGCGCGGGCTGCGGCCGGAGCGAGCGAAGGTCGAACAGACGGCGGCGTTCGGAGGCGAAACGCTCCTCGTTCTCGGGATCGCGAAGCAGCTGCAACACCGACCGTCCGTACTCGAAGGTTCCCTCGTCGGTGACCCAGAAGACCTCCGCCCCATAGGGCCCGACCTGCTCGGGAGTCCACACGTAGGTCAGGCCTTCCTCGCCATCGGTATCGGCGTCCAGCGCCGAGGCGAACCCGCCCTCGAGCGTGGCGAGGTCCCGAAGCAGGAACGCGCAGGTTTCCGCGGCAACGCGTCGGCCCATCGGTTCGCGGGTCTGACGCCACCAGTGCAGATATAGCCGCGCCAGTAGCGCGTTGTCGTACAGCATCTTCTCGAAGTGCGGCACGACCCAGCGCTGATCGACGGCGTAGCGGGCGAACCCGCCCCCGAGCTGGTCGTACATCCCACCGCGCGCCATCCGTTCGCAGGTCAATGAAACCGCCTGCAGCGCAGCGGTATTTTCTGACCTCGCGTGATTGCGAAGGAGGAACTCCAGTGCCATCGAGGGCGGAAACTTCGGCGCTCGCCCGAATCCTCCGTAGACCGGATCCAGGCCTTCGAGCAAGGTGGCGCGCGCCGCATCAAGATCGACGTCCAGTGCGGCGGCGGGGTCGTACGCCCTGGCGGAACGCAGCGTCTCCACCAGGTGCGCGCCCTGCGCGAGGACCTCTGCGCGCTGGTCACGCCACACCTCCGCCCCGCGGTGCAGCAGGCCGAGGAGTTGCTCTGGCGGGAGGTAGGTTCCGGCGAAGAACGGCTCGCCGTCGGGGGTGAGGAAGCAGGTCATCGGCCACCCGCCGTGGCCGGTCGTCGCGGTCACCGCGTCCATGTAGACGGCGTCGACGTCCGGCCGCTCCTCGCGGTCGACCTTGATGTTGACGTACAGGCTGTTCATGGCCGCGGCGACGGTCTCGTTCTCGAACGACTGGTGTGCCATCACGTGACACCAGTGGCAGGCGGCGTACCCGACCGACAGGAAGACCGGTACGTCGTGGCGCTTCGCCTCGGCGAAGGCCTCGTCACACCACGGCCACCAATCGACGGGGTTCTCGGCGTGCTGGAGCAGATAGGGGCTGGTCGAGGAAGCGAGTCTGTTTGTCATGCCATCACTGGTCCACGAGCGACTCGTCGGAATTTCGGCCTTTGACAGAGGAGTCTTGCCAGTCGAGTGGCGGTAATGGGCGCCCGACAGGGAGAGTGCCGGACAACGCCGGATAGGTGCGATCGATGTCGCGCTGGCCCGATCCGGGATCGTCACCGCTCAAAACCTTCATGACCCGATTCTTGACCCTCGCCAGATCTTCCTGACACCGGCCGAGGTGATGGCCCGCTACCGGTGGGGTCGCACCATGGGCTACGAGGTGATGCGGACTCGCCGCGACGGGTTTCCCGGCGCGATCAGCGGCCGCTACCGACTCGACACGTTGCTGCGGTGGAGGACGAGCAAGCCTGGCCGGACGACGAGGCCGACATCGCTCGGGTGTAATCCGACGAGCGCCGATGAGCGGTGCGGTCGGGGAGGCCCCAACAAGGGCGGCCACGGCGGATCAAGGCCGGCAGGGCCAATCCGAAGAATGGCGAGCCGAGCAGCGTGACCACGAGCGCGAGCACCACGGTCAGGATCTCCTGCGCCGCTGAGACTGCCGGAGGGACTGCCGCAGGGCGTCGAGGTCGTCGGGTTCAAGCGCGTCGACAAATCTCCCGAGCACTGCGTGGTGGTCGCTCTCGTGCTCCAGCACGGTCCTCATGCGCTCGGCCGCCAGGCCTGTCTCATCGAAGGCGGGGGTGTACGCGAAGCCACGACCGGCGGGGGTCCGAACCAGCGTGCCCTTCTCGTAAAGCCGCACGAGGATCGTCATCACCGTCGTGTATGCGAGGTCCCCTCCGAGATGCGTCCTCACCTGCTCCGGCGACAACGGTTCGTCGCAGGCCCACAGGATCCCGAGGACCTCAGCCTCCAAGGCACCTCTCGCTCTGCGCGGCACGCTGGTCCTCCCGGAGAGTCGCCGCTTCCGCGACACCGCGAAACTACTACGCGTTTGTAGGGGAAGCCAGGGCGCCTGATTCAGAACGCGAAGAAGCGAACCGCGCAGGCCGCCCCTGCCAGCACGCAGTAGACCCCGAAGGGCCGAAGCGAACGGCGCTGGAAGTAACGGTCCAGGAAGCGCACGGCGAGGTAAGCCGCGACCCCGGCCACCGCGCTTCCGGCGAGCACCTGGCCGCCGATCCCTTTGCCCAGCGGACCTGTCAGATCGGGAATCTTGAGCACACCGGCAGCCAGGATCACCGGAGTCGCGAGCAGGAAGGACAAACGGGCGGCGTCCTCGTGGGACAACCCCCGGAGGAGCCCGCCCGACATGGCGGCCCCCGAGCGGGACACTCCGGCGAACAGGGCCGCGATCTGGGTAGCACCGATTCCGAGCGCCGTTCCCCAACTGAGCGCACCGAGCCGCCGGTCGGGCGCCGCGGGGGGGGGGGCGGGGGGGGCGGCGGCCGGGGGGGGGGGGGGGGGGTGGGTGGCGGGCGGGCGTTGTTGGTGCCGCCGCCGTAGGCG
>CAXTUZ010000009.1:9033-23300 GCA_964247525.1 uncultured bacterium | reverse complement strand
GTCGTGCGCGGCGGGGTCGTCGACCTGCTGCGGTGGCGGTCCTTCAGTGGCCGGCAGCCGTTGTTGCTCCCGCCGACGTAGCCGCTCAACGGCGAGCAGCAGCGCACCGTTGGCAACGAGGAACAGCGAAGCCGATCGCGGCGTCCCGAACCTCACTCGGAAGGTGTGCTCGAACACCAGACCCACGAGCCCGACCGGAATCGTCCCGAGGATAAGCAGCCACCCGAACCTCTGGTCCGGCGTGCGCACTTCGCGCGCACGCACACTGGACACCAGCCCGCCGATGATGCGCACCCAGTCGCGCCAGAAGTACGCGATGAGCGCAAGGGCGGTCGCCACGTGCAGGCCGACGATGAACGCCAGGTACGGAGACTCCGAGGCGGACACTTTCAGGTCGCGGGCCCACGGCCCGCCGATCAAAGCCGGTACGAGGACGGCGTGGCCCAGCGATGACACCGGGAAGAGTTCTGTCACACCCTGCACCGCGCCGATGACAAGGGCCTCGGTCCAGGTGAGGTGGTGACCGCCCGCCGGTGCCGATGCGGTGATCAGGCCGGCTAGCACGCTGCCGCCGGCGTGTCGTTGGGGCGGCTCACGTTCGTCGGCGATGCCTGGGTCATGGCGGCCTCTCGTGCGGCGGTCGCGGTGCGGGGTGTCGATCGTACGACACGGCAGTAGTAGCATCCTGACGTTTCGACGTCGGGTGACGTTCCACGCATCGGTCAGAAATGTTGCGATCGGCGGTGAACGTGCCACCGCCAGACCAACCAGCCGAGGACGAGGAGCAGCCCGACCCCCAGGGCGGCCCCGCGCCCGACCGTTTTCTCGATGCGCTTGTAGGAGTTGCCCGCCAGGTAGCCGATGAGGACGAAGGTCGCACCCCATACGGCGCCGCCCAGCGCATTGGACGAGAGGAAGCGCCCGTACGACATCCGCGATGTCCCGGCCAACGCGGGCATCACCGCCCGGAAGAAGGCGACGAAACGGCCGAGGAACACCGCAACACCGCCACGTCGCCGCAGAAACGCCTGCGCGTCGTCCAACCGACCGCGGTGCTTGTCGAGCACCCGCCACTGAAGGATTCGCGGACCCAAACGCCGTCCGACTTCGTACCCGACGCTGTCCCCGATGATCGCGGCTCCGATGACACTCGCGATCATGACCGCAAGGTTCGCCGAGCCGCGACCGGCTATCACCCCGCCCAGGACAGCCGCGGTCTCACCCGGAATCACGAAACCGACGAACAGGGCATCCTCGGCGAAAACGACCGCGACGATGACCACATAGACCAGTGGTCCATGCAGGGTGAGTACGCGGTCCAGCCCGCTGGTCATCAGATCTCCGATCGGAACTGCGTCGACGGTACCGGCGTCCAACAGCAGGGTGAAGATCCGGATGCGTCACGGTACGTATCGTGACCCCCGCGGCACGGCCGCCCAACATCGTGAACGCGGTCCGGTCAGCACTGCGCGAAGCGGGGCTGCCCGCGCAGCAGCCGAACTAGGAGAGCTTCTCCAGGTGAGGACTGTCGCCGGTTCAGTCAGCCCGTAAGCAACCGAGGAGACGCCCACAGCGTCCCGTCAGTGTGCACCACGAGGCCTTCGAAGCCGTCGATGCTCTCGATCCAGCCCGTTGCGTCGGTCCCCATCGCGAACGCTGCCGTGGCATAAGCGTCTACGGTTCCGAGTTCGGCCCCGACGACGGTGACGCTGGCTACGTCCCTTCCGCCTCGACCGGATGGACGAACGATATGGCTGCCTCGTTCGGCTGTCCCCGATGTCGCGATCGCGAGATTCTCGGCGACGATGACGCGAGCGACGCGTTGCTGCACGAGGGGGTGCGCGATGCCGATGCGCCACGGCTGACCCGGGCTCGCAGTCCCCGCGCAGTACATGTCACCCCCGCCGTTGACGCAGTGGTTCACCGAGCCCGCTGCGAGAAGAATGTCACTTGCGCGCGCGATCGCCCAGCCCTTGACGAGGCCTGAGGGATCCAATGCCCCTGCCGCGTATGCCGAGAAGAACAGGTCGGTCTCGTGCTCGATCTCGTCGCACCGCGCAAGGACCTCGCGGACCTCGGCGGCGGCCTCGTCGAGGCGCAGTTCACCTCGCGAGATCTGCTGGATCTCACTGGACGACGTGTAGGTCGAAAACGTGTCGTCGACCCAGTGCAGCCAGTCGATTGCCGTGGCCAGCGCCACGGCATCAGCTCCCGGCGGGCGGATGTCGAACGAGAAGACCGTGCCCATACAGTGCTCGACATGCCGTTGCGGCGCAGGCGTCGAATGGACCACCCTCATCACACACCGGCTTTGTCGAGTGCGCTTTGCAGGGACTGTTCGTAGCCCTGGCTCGTGTACGAAGCGCCGGATACGCCGTCGATCTGGGCGCTCTGCGCGGTGATCGTCTCTCGGAGGAGGATGGGAGCGGCGTCGCTGTTGATGCGTTCCGACCTGTCGTCGGAGGCCGTCAGCTGAACAAAAGCGACATTCGTGATGCGCCCCGCGGCCACAGTAACTTTCACCTGGACGGTGCCGTATCGGGTCTGCTCGGCATCTCCGAGGTAGGACGTCGGCGTCACGGTTGCGCCGGCAGACGGCGTTCTCGTGCTCGGGGTCGGGCTCGTCGCGGCCGACGGCGAGGGAGCGGTCGCCGTCGGGGAAGACGCCGCCGAGGGCAGCGAACCGGTGTTGCGAATCTGCGCGTGGGTCTTGAAGTTCAGCAGCGCGACAATTCCCACGACGGTGGCGACCGTCGTCAGGATCATGCGTTTCATCGATCGCCCTTCAGAACGAGAATGATTCGTGATGGATGCGGCGGCGAGGAACACCTGCCGCTCGAAGTCCCGTACGTGCGGCGAGCATCATCGGTTCCGGTCCGCATAGGTAAACGTCTCTTATCCGGATGTCCGGGACCAGGCGCGTCAGGCGAGCGCCCGTAAATTGGTTCTCGCTCCCTCGTCTGCGCGACCCGAGCAGGTAATGGATATGGGCTTCCCGTTTGACGGCGATAGCATCCAATTCGGACCGGAGGACAAGGTCATCGCTGGAGTTCGCGCGGTAGATCATCTCGATCTCTCCCGGCGCCCCTGGCAAAGTCTCAAAGAGCGCGCGAAGAGGCGTCACTCCCATCCCACCGGCAAGGAGCAACACTTTGCGCCGGGTTCTGCGGGCCCCGGTCAACGCTCCGTACGGCCCTTCGGCGAGGACCCTGGTACCAGGCCGCAGCTGGGACAACGCGGCGCTGTGCGCCCCCACCACCTTGACCGTGATGCGAAGCAGATTCGGCCGAGGCGCGGCCGACAACGAGTACGGATTGGCTGCCCACCACAGCTCGCGCGTCAGAAATCTCCAGCGGAAGAATTGCCCCGACTCGATGTCGAGTTTCTCCAGGCGCCGCCCTTTGATCACCACACTCACGACATTCCGGTTCTCACGGTGTACCGCGACGACGCGTAGCTGATGCCTGACTGCCGCCCGGAGCGGGGTCACGAGCCTGAACCAGAGCAGCAGACCGGCGACCACGATGTAGAACGCCGACCACAGCACGCGGACTTTCAAATCGACGAAATCGGCGCCCGTGGCGAATTGGTGGCTGAATGCAAGCGCGACGGCCACATAGGTGTACAGGTGGATGGCGTGCCACGTCTCGTAGCGGAGCTTACGGCGAGCCGCACGCGCGGAGGAGATTCCTACCCCCACCAGCAGGAACATCGCGACCGTGGCCATCAGGACGTCCGGGTACGTCGTGATGAACGTCGCGGTCTGCCCGACGACGTCGGTGTGGGCCGTGACCGCATAGCCCCAGATGATCAGAAGTGTGTGGGCGAGCGCGAGGCCGACCGTGTACCGGCCGCCCATCGCGTGCCATCGTGCCAACCGGTCCGCACCGATACCACGCTCCACGGCCGGCACGCGAGCCATCAGCGCGAGGAGCACGACGACGGCGTAGCCAGCCATCAGCCCTGTGATCCGGCCGGCATTCGTCAGCCAGCCGCCGAGCCCGCTGACGTACACCGTGTCCTGGATCCACAGCAGCAGGACGGCCGCGCCGCCCGCCCCGATCAGCGCGAGCCCCGCGAAGGGAGGCAGCCGAAGGTGGTCGCGGGCTGGTGCGCCCTGCGGGACCACGCTCCGCACGAGGGTGCTCGTCATGAAAAAAGTATCGGCGAGCAATCTCTGTGAACTCTCTGCGTCGCCTGTGATTTCCCTGGGCGCGCGCGCCGAACTTCACGCGGCTCCGCCGAATCAGGGCGGACGCGGAGACATCTGCGAGGTCACGCTGCCACGTGACGGCGCCCGTTGTCCTCGAAACGACTCAGATGAAGCGTGCCGTCGGGCCTGTGTAGACCTGCCGCGGCCGCCCGATCTTGGTCGTGGGGTCCTCGATCATCTCGCGCCACTGCGCGATCCAACCGGGAAGCCGGCCCAACGCGAACAGGACCGTGAACATCCGGGTCGGGAAACCCATTGCCTTGTAGATGACCCCGGTGTAAAAGTCCACGTTCGGGTAGAGCTTGCGCTCGATGAAGTAGTCGTCCGCGAGGGCTTTCTCCTCGAGGGCGATCGCTATATCCAGCAGCGGGTCGGGCTTTCCGAGACGCTCGAGTACGTCCCGCGTCGCCGACTTCACGATTGCCGCTCGCGGGTCGTAGTTCTTGTAGACCCGGTGACCGAAGCCCATGAGCTTCACGCCCGGCTCGCGGTTCTTCACCTTCGTGACGAACGTCTCGACGTCGTCCCCGCTGCGATGGATCTCCTCGAGCATCTCGAGCACCGCCTGGTTCGCGCCGCCGTGCAGCGGCCCGAAGAGGGCGTTGACGCCGGCGGACACCGACGCGTACAGGTTCGCGTTCGACGAGCCCACCAGACGCACGGTCGAGGTCGAGCAATTCTGTTCGTGATCGGCGTGCAGGAGAAACAGCATGTCGAGGGTCTTCGCAATCACGGGGTCCACCGAGTACGGGGCAGCCGGCACGCCGAACGTCATCCGCAGGAAGTTCTCGATATACCCGAGAGAATTGTCCGGGTACAGAAACGGCTGGCCGATCGACTTCTTGTACGCGTACGCCGCAATGGTCGGCAGCTTCGCGATGAGACGAATCGTCGAGAGCTCGACGTCATCCTTGTCGAACGGGTCGAGTGCGTCCTGATAGAACGTGGACAACGCGCTGACCGCCGACGACAGCACCGCCATCGGATGGGCGTCGCGCGGGAAACCCGAGAAGAAGTCTTTGAAGTCCTCGTGCAGGAGCGTGTGCTCGGCAATCCGATCGCTGAACTCGGCGAGCTCGTCCTTGGACGGCAGCTCGCCGTAGATCAGCAGATAGGACGCCTCCAGGAAGCTCACGTTCTCGGCGAGATTGTCGATCGGGTACCCGCGGTAGCGCAGGATCCCCGCGTCCCCGTCGATGTACGTGATCGCGGACGTACACGCGGCGGTGTTCCCGAACCCGCTGTCGAGGGTGACCAGGCCGGTTTCGCCGAGCAGCTTGCCGATGCCCAGCCCGCTCGGCCCCTCCGTAGCGGGCGTGAGCGGCGTGGGCAACAAGCCGGCCGGGTGTTGCAGGCCGTAGGCGAACGACGGGTCGGGGGCTGTCTCGGGCACGTTCCGCTCTCCAGGTTCGCTCGGCGACGTAGCTGGCGTCAGTGCTGCCGAGAATACTTGTCGCGTGAGCGACGCCGACGACCTGCCGATAAGCGACAGGTTGGTGATACCCGGAAACGAGTTGCGGTGGCGCTTCTCACGCTCCTCCGGCCCGGGTGGACAGTCGGTCAATACCTCTGATTCGCGGGTCGAGCTCGGATTCGACGTGGCCCGATCGGCGGCGCTGCCGTCCTGGCTTCGCGCCCGCGCGCTGGCGCGGTTGGGTCCTCGCCTGGTCGACGGCGTTCTCACCGTGGCCGCCCAGGACGAGCGCTCACAGCTTGCGAACCGGACCCTCGCACGCAGGCGTCTCGCTTCGATCCTCGCAGGGGCGACAGCACCTCCGCCTGCCGCTCGCCGCCCGACCCGGCCCTCTCGTGGAGCCGTGGAGCGTCGGCTCGAGGCGAAGAAGGCCCGCGGCGTAGTGAAACGGATGCGCTCTCGTCCGCAGGATTGAGGGCACATCCGCGGACCGGATCACGACCCGGTAGGCGGCGGTCCGTCGCGACGGGTGGACTCGTGAGCGTCCCGGGTCGGAATCGCGGGACTCCGGGTCCTGCGGGGCGGGGGGCGGCGGGGTAGGGCTTCGCCGCCGAGATTGCGCCTGGCTCGCAGCAGAGAGCGATTCATCGCCAGGAAGATTCCGATCGATACCACGATCAGACCGATGATCACGAGGAAACCCCAGCTCCCCGCGCCCGCACCCTGATTATCGCCGGCGGGTCCCGAAGGCGCCGGAGGCGCGACCGATGCCACCGTGGAGGGCGTCACCCCCGAGACCAGCGAGGTTGTCACGCCGCGTTCGATCGGCGGACCCCGGCGAAGAGGTCCGATTCAGGCCGATCGGCGCTCGCGTCGGTGGGTACCTCGCTTCGAGCAAGCTCGAAATCCTCTGTGGGCCAGGCCTTTTCTTGCACCTCAAGGGGCAGACCGAACCAGCGTCCGGTGGGATCGACCTGCGTGGCATGCGCGAGCAGAGCCTGGTCACGTACGCCGAAGTAGTCCGCGCACTCGATCCGGGTGGTGATCCGGCCGGCGTCCTCGGGACGGTCCACCCAGTTGTCCAACCATTCGGTGTAGGGCGACTCGAGACCGGCGTCGAGCGCGGCCTGGTGCAGCGCCACCAGACGCGCCTTGTGAAACGTGGTCATGTAGTAGAGCTTGCTCGGTTGCCACGGCGCGCCGCCTATCTCCCGGTAGCGCTCAGGATCTCCCGCGGACTCGTACGCCTCGATGCTGATCGCGTGCGTCTGCAGGTGATCGGGGTGCGGGTAGCCGCCGCGTTCGTCGTACGTGAGCACCACATGGGGGCGGAAGTCCCGGAACACCTTGACCAGCGCCGACGCGGGGACCGCGAGCGGCTGGAGGGCGAAGCATCCCTGGGGCAGCGGTGGGAGCGGATCCCCCTCGGGCAGGCCGGAATCGACGAAGCCGAGCCATTGGTGCTCGACGCCGAGGATCGCGGCCGCGGCCGCCATCTCGCTGATGCGGATGTCGCGAATGTTGGCCTGCACCTCCGGCTGGTCCATCGCCGGGTTCAAGATCGAACCTCGCTCACCGCCGGTGCACGTCACCACCATGACCCGCGCGCCCTCGCGGACGTACCGCGTCATCGTCGCGGCGCCCTTGCTCGACTCGTCGTCCGGATGGGCGTGTACGGCGAGCAGACGGAGCTGCTCGGAAGGCGCGACCGACACCGGCGAAGCACCAGGCGAGGAAACCGGCATGTGACCATTGTGACCAGTTGAGACAACGCGAAGGAGGCCGGCCCGGTGGCCGAGCGGGTCAACCAGCGCGCTGAGCGTGCCAGGGCGCGGTTGGCTGCGATCCCGACCGTCGGCTGGGCGCTGCTCCTCGTACTGGGCGCCACGGGTACCGCCGTACTCGTCGCCATTGTCACGTCGTCCTCCCACCCGTCGGTCACCCAGCGGCTCGTAGCCCTGCCCTCGGGTGCGAGCACCAGTTCGCTGCCCGTCCGTTACGAGGTCCGCGGTGAGCGCGCGACGTCCTACCGATGCGTGGTGACGGCGATCGACGGGAATCGGCGCACGGTCGGAGTCGTCACCGATGTCGTACCGGCGCGCCTCGACAACGGACGCACCTCGACCCGGTCACTCAACGTGCCGACGTCTCATCTCGCAGTAACCGCAGATGTCGGGCCGTGTACGAAAGTCAGCACCTGAGCAGTGTTAGCGTGGACGATCACGTTTCCGGCGCGTGTACGTGCGGCGCCGTTCCGTCCATCAGCAGCGAGGTGTTCCGGTGACCGATGCGGCCCAAGCCGTGTGGCTGACCCAGGCGGACTTCGATCGCCTCCGGGCAGAACTCGACGAGCTCAGCGGACCCGGCCGCGACGACGTGGTCCACAAGATCGAGACCGCCCGTGCCGAAGGCGACCTCAAGGAGAACGGCGGCTATCACGCCGCCAAGGACGAGCAGGGCAAACTCGAGGCCCGGATCAGGCAGCTGACGGCGTTGCTCCGCTCCGCGAAGGTCGGCGAGGCGCCGGACACCGGCGGGAAGGCGGCCGCCGGAATGGTGCTGACCGTCCGATTCGCGGGCGACCCCGATTCGGAGAAGTTCTTGCTCGGTTCCCGAGAGGGCTCGGGGGGCGGAGTGGCCCAGGTATACAGCCCGCAGTCACCGCTGGGTCAGGCCGTAATCGGCCATGTCGCGGGCGACACGGTGTCGTACCAGACCCCCAACGGATCAACGCTCGAGGTGCAGATCGTGGCCATCGAGCCGTACAACAGCTGATCGTTCCCGAGCCGGGCATCGCCCCCGAGTCAAGCGCCCGACAGACGGTATCCGGCCGCGCTCAAAGCGGCCCGTACGGCTTCGGAGTGCGAAAATCCCCGCGTCTGGAGGGCGAGCGCCACCTCCACCTCCGCAAGTGCCAGATCGCCTGCGGTTCGGTGGTGCTCGACGTCGACGACGTTCGCGCCGGTCGTCGCCAGCACGTCGAGCAGGCGCGCGAGCGACCCCGGCTGGTCCGCCATCTGAACCCGGAGCGACGGGTATCTCCCAGCCGCGACGAGTCCGTGCTCGATCACCCGACCGAGGAGCAGCGGGTCGACGTTCCCGCCCGAGATCACCGCGACGACCGGCGGACGGAACGCGGTCGGGTCGGCGAGGATCGCCGCGGCCGCCGCCACACCAGCGGGCTCGGCAACGAGCTTGGCCCGTTCGAGGCACAGCACGAGGGCCCGGGCGATCTGCTCGTCGGTGACCATACGGATCTCGCTCACCAGCTCCCGTACGTGCTGGAAGGTCAGCTCACCCGGCTGGCCCACCGCGATCCCGTCGGCGATCGTGTGCATCTCGGCGAGACGGACCGGATGACCTGCGGCCAGGCTCGCCGGCCATGCCGCCGCGCCCGCCGCCTGAGCGCCGACGATCCTCGCACCCGGGCGCAGCGCCGTGACCGCCGCCGCGATACCGCTGAGCAGCCCTCCCCCGCCGAGGCAGACGACAACGGTCTCGAGCGCCGGGCACTGCTCGACGATCTCCAATCCCACCGTGCCCTGGCCGGCAACGACATCGGGGTGGTCGAAGGGGTGGATCAGCACCTGACCGTGTTCGTCGGCGTACTCGCGTGCGGCGACGAGTG
This sequence comes from uncultured bacterium, assembly GCA_964247525.1. Taxonomy (GTDB): domain Bacteria; phylum Actinomycetota; class Actinomycetes; order Mycobacteriales; family CAJCIY01; genus DASYGP01. Next base: position 14,045 of record CAXTUZ010000009.1, on the reverse strand, counting down.
CCTCGTCCACGCTCGCTCCGCTTTGGTTTACGGTCGCGCCGTAACCCGTGGTGGCATCGATCTTCGGCAAGGACGCTCCGACGGGCATGAATACCGTCGCCCTCGTGGAGAGCAGAGCGGCGGCCAGCGCGACTCCCTGTGCGTGGTTGCCGGCGCTGGCCGCAACGACCCCACGGGCACGAACCTCGGGGTGCAGGGACGCGATTCGGGTGTACGCCCCACGTATCTTGAACGAGCCGGTGCGCTGGAGGTTCTCGCACTTGAGGAACACCGGGCCGCCGACGAGCTCGGACAGCGCATGCGACTCCTTGAGCGGTGTGCGGCGGGCGGCGTCGCCGATCAGCTTCCGGGCGGCGCGGATCTCCTCGATCGTGACGAGACCGGCGGAGTCCATGTCCCGATCCTGCTCCGCACCTGCCGACGAGGCGGCGATCAGTCGGCCGACCAGTAGCGGTCGTCGCCGGCAAGCACCAATGCAGCGGCGCCGACCAGCCCCGCTTCCTGACCGAGCGCGGCCGGGACCACCCGGACGTCGCGCGCGAAACGCATCCGGGCGTGGCGCCGGAATGCCGCTTCGAGGGGATCGAAGAGCAACGGGCCGGCCTGCGAGAGCCCGCCGCCGACGGCGACGACCTCGAGGTCGACCAGATGCGTTGCGCCGGCGATCGCCACCCCGAGCGCGTGGCCGGCCCGGTCGAGCGCGGCTCTCGCCACCGGATGCCCGCGCGCTGCGTCGTCGGTGACATCACGCGCGGTCGCGGTGCCGTACGCGGTCCAGCCGTTGTCGATCGCCCATCTCGCCACGGCGGGCCCGCTCGCGATTGCTTCGAGGCACCCGAACCCCCCGCAGGTACACGGCTCGCCCTGCGAGTCGACCACCACGTGCCCGATATGACCGGCGTTCCCGCTGGCTCCGTCCACGAGCCGTCCCCCCAACACGAGACCGCCGCCCACTCCGGTCGAGACCACCATTCCGAGGACGTGGTCGCGACCCCGGCCCGCGCCCCGCCAGTGCTCACCGGCGGCGAAGGCGACCGCGTCGTTGTGGACGCGGACCGGGACGCCGGGCATCAGGTCGCGAAGGCGTTCGCGCAGCGGGAAATCCACCCAGCTCGGAATGTTCAGGGGTGACACCCGGCCCTCGGGCCACTGCATGGGGCCGCCACATCCGACACCGACCCCTCCGACACCTGCACGGCCCGGCCCGCTCGCCGACTCGACGAGCGGGCGTACCAGGCTCGTTACGGTCGACCACAAGCCTTCGGCGTCGAGCTCGGTCGGCGTATCGACCCGGCTGCTCGCGATCATCCGTCCGCCCCGGTCGACGATTCCCGCGGCGAGCTTCGTACCGCCGATGTCAAGAGCGAGAACAGGACGCTCCACGCCGATCACCTCCCCGCCGGATCCTGGCAGAGCAGCCGTGCGAAGCGCGGCCGGCACGACCGGACGTAGGCTTTCGGAGTGAACGAGCCTCCTGCAATCGACACCCTAGGCGCGCTTCGCGCCAGCGGACACGTCCTGCGCGGCGTGAAGGCCGAGCTGCGCGACAACCTGCTTTCCTGCCTCGCGACCGGGCAGAGCGCGTTCCCCGGCATCGTCGGCTTCGACCGCACCGTCCTCCCGCAGGTCGAACGGGCTATCGTCGCGGGGCACGACATCGTGCTCCTCGGCGAGCGCGGCCAGGGCAAGACCCGGCTGATCCGGACGATCGGCGGGCTGCTCGACGAGTGGACACCGGTGATCGCCGGCTCCGAGCTGCACGAGCACCCGTACGCGCCGATCACCGGCTGGGCCCGCACGCTGCTCGAGGTCCACGGGGACAACACCCCGGTGAGCTGGCTCCACCGCGACGACCGGTACGGAGAGAAGCTCGCGACACCGGATACCAGCGTCGGCGACCTCATCGGCGACGTCGATCCGATCAAGGTCGCCCAAGGCCGCACCCTCGGCGACCCGGAAACAGTCCATTACGGCCTCGTGCCGCGTACGCACCGCGGAATCTTCGCGATCAACGAGCTCCCGGACCTCGCCGAGCGCATTCAGGTCGCGCTGCTCAACGTCCTCGAAGAGCGCGATATTCAGGTCCGCGGATACCAGCTGCGGCTGCCGCTCGACCTGTTCGTCGTGGCGAGCGCCAACCCCGAGGACTACACGAACCGCGGCCGCATCATCACCCCGCTCAAGGACCGCTTCGGCGCCGAGGTGCGCACGCACTATCCGCTCCGGCTCGAGGACGAACTCACCCTCATCCGTCAGGAAGCGGTCTTCGAATGGCCGGGTAGATTCGGGTCACCGGTGCTGCCCGAGCACCTGCTCGAGGTGGTGGCGCGTTTCACTCGCGCCGTTCGCACGTCTCCGAGTGTCGATTCCCGCTCCGGGGTGTCCGCCCGATTTGCCGTGGCGGCGGCCGAGACGGTGGCGGCCTCCGCGGTTCGTCGTGCGGCGATCCTCGGCGAGAACGATCCGGTCGCGCGGGTGAGCGACCTGGGCGCGATCGTCCCGTCGGTACGCGGCAAGGTCGAGTTCGACCAGCTCGAAGAAGGCCGGGAGGCGGAGCTTCTCGCGCATGTGCTGCGTACCTCCGTCGCCGAGACGTTCCGCGCCCGCTTGGGTGGCAGCGACCTCTCCGGGCTCCAACAGCGCTTCACCGAGGGCGACACCGTCGAGACCGGCGAGCTGGTCTCGGGTGCGGACCTGCTCGCGCGCATCGGCCCGGTGCCGGGACTGGCCCAACTCCTCGCCCGCCTCGGAGTCACCCAGGAATCGCCCGGGCTCGCTGCCGCGGCCCTGGAGTTTGCGCTCGAAGGCCTGCACCTCCAGCGGAAGCTGGCGAAAGAGGAACTTCCCGGCCGTACGGTCTACGGCGGCTGAGGCGAGTCGATGGCAGCTTCCCCCGATCCCTGGGCTGGGGCGTACCGGTACGGCGCCTGGGATGGTGGCCCGGATCCGCTCGCCCCGCCGTTCGACATCGCCGGCGCCCTCGACGAGATCGGCGACCACGTGATGGCGGGCGCCTCGCCCCGGCAGGCGCTGGACGCCCTGCTCCGCCGGGGGAGCCAGGACACGCGCGGTTTGGACGACCTGCTTCGCAAGATCCGCGCGCAACAACGCGAGCTGCGTGGTCGCGGTCAGCTCGACGGAACCCTGCAGGAAGTGCGTCGCCTGGTGGACACGGCCGTCGGTCAGGAGCGCGCGGCGCTGTTTCCCGATCCGTCCGACTCGGCTCGGCTCGCCGAGAGCGAACTCAACGACCTGCCGAGCGATCCTGCGCGAGCAGTTCGTCAGCTTGCCAACTACGAGTGGCGCTCTCCGCAGGCACGCGAAACGTATGAGCAGATACGGGACCTGCTCCGCCGCGAGGTACTCGACAGCCAGTTCCGGGGGATGAAAGACGCTCTGCAGAACTCCTCGCCGCAGGAGATGGCGGCGCTCAAAGACATGCTGGCCGACCTGAACGCGATGCTGGAGGCCGATGCCCGGGGTGAGGACACCACCGGTCGCTTCGGCGAGTTCATGGCCAAGCACGGCAACTACTTTCCGGAAAACCCGACGTCGCTCGAGGAACTCACAGACGCGCTCGCCCGGCGCGCCGCGGCCGCGCAGCGGATGTTGGGATCGCTGAGCCCTGAGCAGCGGCAGGAACTCGCCGACCTGATGAACACCGCACTCGAGGACATGGGCCTCGCGGCCGAGATGTCCCGTCTTGGGCAGGCGCTCCAGGCGGCGCGTCCCGATCTGAACTGGGGCCGCGGTCGAGGCGAGCAGATGCGCGGCGAGGGCGAACTCGGCCTCGGCGATGCGACCTCCACGCTGGAGGAACTCGCCGGGCTCGACGAACTCGCGTCGACGTTGCGTCAGGACTATCCGGGTGCCTCGCTGGCAGACGTCGACCCCGAAGCGGTGCGCCGCGCATTGGGACGCAGTGCCGTCGATGACATCCGCGCGCTTCAGGCGATAGAGAAAGAGCTTGAGCGGCAAGGGTTTTTGAACCGCAACGGTGGCCGATTGGAACTGACGCCGCGGGCGGTCAGGCGTATCGGTCAAACCGCGCTCGCGCGGGTGTTCGGCCGCCTGGACGCTCGTGGGCGCGGTGCTCATGACGTGCACGCCGCAGGTGCGGCCGGTGAGCTGACGGGGGCGTCGCGTCAATGGGAATTCGGCGACGAGCAACCCATCGACGTCGTACGCACGGTGCGTAACGCAGTGCTCCGTAACGGGCCAGGCGACATACGGCTGGAGGTTGGGGACTTCGAGGTCGTCGAGACCGAGCGCCGAGCGGCCGCGGCGGTATGCCTGCTCGTCGATCTGTCCTGGTCAATGGCTCTACGGGACCGGTGGGGCGCGGCGAAGTCCACGGCGTTGGCTCTGCACAGTCTGATCACGACCCAGTTCCCGCAGGACCGGGTCTCCATCATCGGTTTCAGCGACTACGCCCGGGAGATCCGGCCGAGCGAGCTGCTCGAACTTGAGGTGCAGCACGTCCAGGGGACGAACCTGCAGCACGCTCTGGTGATCGCAGGGCGCCACCTGTCGAAGTATCCGGACCACGACCCGGTTGTCTTGATCATCACCGATGGCGAACCGACGGCACACCTGACCCGGGACGGCTCGCCGTTCTTCCTGTGGCCGCCCGATCCCGAAACCCTGGCATTGACACTCGCCCAAGTCGACGCGATGACTCGGCGGGGAGCGACGTTGAACGTTTTCATGCTCGACGACGAACCGCGGCTGGTGGAGTTCGTGCAGGAGGTTGCGCACCGTAACGGGGGCCGGATGTTCCTCGCGTCGCCGGAAAAGCTCGGCGGATACGTCGTACAGGACTTTCTGGACGCCCGGCGAAGCCGTGTGAAACGTTAGGCGCATGAATTTCCTGGTGTCGTTGCATGTCGCCGCCGCCGTCTTCTTGCTCGGTCCTCTCGTCTTCGCCGCATCCGCGAGTCCGCGTGCGCTGCGCGCCGGTGTCGACGGGGTCGGCACACTGCGCTTCCTCAGTCGTACGACCAGGATGTACG
>CAXTUZ010000009.1:0-9023 GCA_964247525.1 uncultured bacterium | reverse complement strand
GATGGCTGAGCCTGCTGGTCGTCGTGCTCGGACTTGGGAACGTACGCAAGAAGTACGGTTTCGAGTTCTCCCAGACGTGGGTCTGGCTGTCGCTGTTCCTCACCCTTGGCGCGTTGGCAATGTTTATCGGCGTCGTAGCGCCCGCACAGGCTTCCGCGGTCTCTGACCTCGAATCCGGGCGCGATCCCGCTGCGCGGCTGCCCGTCATCGCAGCCACCTCGGGCGTCGCGTCCTTGATGCTCGCCGCTGTCGTCTTCCTGATGATCTACAAGCCGGGGTTGTAGCCCGGACCGCTCGTAGCACGAGCAGCGTCCGCCGGACGCGTCGGGATGCGCCAGCCGGGTGGTGGACGGTTCGGTGTCCTCGACCTACTGTTCGACTCCCAGTCCCACCGGGCACGAGACGCCGGTGGCATGCACGGGGCAGTAGCCGTTCGGGACTTTGTGCAGGTACTGCTGGTGGTAGGACTCAGCAAAATAAAACGGCCCCGCGGGAATTATCTCGGTCGTGATATCGCCGTACCCTGCTTCGCGAAGCTTGGGCGCGTATTGATCCCTGCTCGCCTTCGCAGCGGTGAGCTGCGTCTCGCTCGTGGCGTAGATGCCACTGCGGTATTGGGTTCCCCGGTCGTTGCCCTGCCGCATGCCTTGGGTTGGATCGTGGTGCTCCCAGAAAACCTTGAGCAACTGCGCGTAACTCACTTTTGCCGCATCGAAAACCACCAGGACCGCCTCGGCATGCCCGGTAGAGCCGCTGCAGGTTTCCTCATACGTGGGGTTCCGCGTGAATCCGCCGGTGTAACCCACCGCGGTCGTCCACACCCCAGGGACATTCCAGAACTCCTGCTCCGCACCCCAAAAACACCCGAGCGCAAAGATCGCCGTCTCGAAACCGTCGGGGTACGGACCGCCCATCGGAGTGCCGAGGGTCGCGTGCAGACCGGGAACGCTGATCGGCTGGTCCCGGCCGGGAAGGGCCTCGGACTCTTCGGGCAGCGTGCTCTTGTGCCGGCTGAACAGCATGTGCGCTCCTTATCGATGTGTGATCACCCCGACCAACGATGCGCCCAGTCTCCCTGTTCCGCCGTTCCCGTGGCGTACACCCGGTTCGCGCTGTGCCGATCCGCATGCCGGCGTAGCGTCGGCTCAGTGACCCAAACTGATGCGGACACCTACCGCCTGGCTGACCAGAATGTGCGTCGAATCGGATACGGCGCAATGCAACTGCCGGGACGTGGCGTGTTCGGCCCGCCACGGGACCGGGATGAGGCCATCCGGGTGCTTCGCCGTGCCATCGAACTGGGGGTGAACCACATCGACACCGCCCAGTATTACGGACCCGACGTCTCCAACGAGCTGATCCGCGACGCGCTTCACCCATACCCGAGCGATCTCGCGATCGTGTCGAAGGTCGGGGCGCGGCGGGACAACGAGGGCGGCTGGCTCCCGGCGCAAACTCCCGCTGACCTCCGTAGAGCGGTCGAGGAAAACCTGCGCACGTTGCGCGCGGATCACCTGACCGCGGTGAATCTCCGCCGGATGGACGCGCACGAAGGCGCTCCCGACAGCACGGACGTTCCACTGGAAGAGCAACTCGGCGAGATGGTGCGGCTACGCGACGAGGGAAAGATCGCCGGAGTGGGTGTCTCCAACGTGTCGCACGAACAGGTCATGCTCGCCCTGAAGACCGCCGACATCGCCTGCGTCCAGAATCCGTTCAGCCTGGTGGATCGGCATGACGCCGACGTCCTCGACCACTGCGCCGAGGCCGGCGTTGCGTACGTACCGTTCTTCCCGCTCGGTTCGGCGTTCCCGCATCTGCCGAAGGTCACCGACCAACCGGGGGTGCAAGCCGTCGCGGCGCGGCTGGGCGTGTCCCCGAGCCAGGTCGGGCTGGCGTGGCTGCTGGCCCGCGCCGACAACGTGCTGCTGATCCCCGGAACGTCATCGGTCGCGCACCTCGAGGACAACCTCGCGGTCGGCGACGTCACCTTGTCACGGCAAGATCTCGACCAGCTGAACGCGGCGGCCTGAGTAGTCTCCGGCCGAATCGGGCAGATCGGCCGGTCGCCGCTACCCTTTGGGAGGGCCACCACCCGGACTGTGAGGCCACCGATGAACCATCCCAGATCACGTACCGGCCGGACGGCCGCGCTGGGTGCCGCGCTGGCCGCAACGCTCGCCGCCGACCTGATCGTGTTCGAGACCGTCATGGCGATGCGCCGCGACTACGTACCGCAGGAAACCGCGCCGGATCTTGCCAGCGAGTACGGGCACCCGGCCGATCCGACCGTTCGCCTCGTGGTGCTCGGTGACTCGACCGGCGCGGGTGTCGGGGTGACCGAAGCCGTCGATACGGTCGGCGGCCGGATCTCGTCACTGCTGGCTCGTGAGCACCTGCACGTGTACCTGTCCGGTGCCGCCGTCTCCGGGTCACGCACGAGCGACCTCGGCCCGCAGGTGTCGCGGGCCCTGCTTGGTGAGCCCGAAGTCGCGGTCATTCTTATCGGCGCGAACGACGCAACGCACGCGACACGCCCCCGCTCCATCGGGCCTGCGACATCCGCCGCCGTCGAACGGCTCCGCGTCGCCGGGGTCTCCGTGGTGTTCGGTACGTGTCCCGACCTCGGCGCCGCGCGAGCGTTCGCTCGCCCCCTGCGCGACATCCTCTCCGCGTACGGTCGCCGCGTCGGAACCGCCCAAGGGAGGGCCGCGGCCGCGGCAGGTGCCGCCGTCGTGGACCTTGCCGCGACGACCGGCCCGGCCTTTCGCGCAGATCCTCAGGCGACGTTGTCCACCGATGCGTTCCATCCCAGTGCAACGGGCTACGACCTCTGGGCGCGAGCACTGCTGCCTGCCGTCAGGGACGCGGTCGGCATCCGGGTTCCGTAGTCAGCGGCTCACCCAGAGTCCCGCATAACAGCGCCTGACGTCCGCCGCGGCCCGCTCGGTGACCTGCGGATCGCACCGGGGGGCGGCGAGGATGTCGGCGGCTAGCACCGTGCTCGGGTCGGCTATCGCGTGCTGGGCGACAGCGTGGGGCGCGGCGCCGGACGGCGCCCCGCTACCTGCCTGCCGCCCGATCTCCGCGAGGGCGAGCACCAGCGAACGCGCGAGCTCCGATCTGGTCGGACCGTCCGGATCGGGGCGCCCGTTCCACCATCCCGAGCTGACACCGACGAGACGATCGGTCAGGCGTTCCACTTCTGACCTCACGCACAGCCCCCTTGCGGCCCTCGATCAACCGGTGCACTCTCCCCAACGACGCGACACGTTTCCTGGAGGCGCTTGTGCATCACAGCCCGCACACCCACGCAAGCTTGCTGGCCCGCATCCCCGAGGTGACCGGTCAGGCGCTGACCCACTGGTTCGCCTGCTTGGAAAACGGGCCGGGGCTGTTGCGGCCAGAGGAACGTGCGCGTTGGCTCTCCGACGAGTACACCTTGCCCGCCGCATACGCGAACGCGTTGGTCAGTGAGCACGACCTGCGACGGAGTTCGGCCCGGAGCTGACCAGGTCGGGCACCCGTACTGCCGGCTGCGCGCTCACCGGGCGCAGGAACACCTTCACACCGGGTTCCAGCGCGAGTTCTCGCGCCTTCCCGCGGGTGAGTTGCACCAGCACGAGTTCGGAGGCGGAGGTACGCGCCTCGATCCGAGTCTCGAACCCGAGGTTCACGACCCGCTCGACGTCTGCGGGCACGGCGTCAGGGCGGGCGGGCGTGCGTGCGCCGACGGTGATGTCGATGTCGTGCGGCCGTACGAGCACTCCTTGCAGACGGGTCACCGGACCGAGGAATCCGAAAACGAACTCGGTCGCCGGCTGGTCGTAGAGGACGGCAGGCGGTCCGGTCTGCTCGACCCGGCCGCTGTTGATGACGGCGATCTCGTCGGCGAGTTCCATCGCCTCGTCCTGGTCATGGGTAACCAGGACCGTTGTCGCGCCTACCTCGTCGTGCAGTCTCCGTAGCCACGTTCGTAGTTCCTCACGGACCTTGACGTCGAGCGCGCCGAACGGCTCGTCGAGGAGGAGCAGGGTTGGCTCGACCGCAAGTGCGCGGGCCAGCGCCATCCGCTGGCGCTGTCCCCCCGACAGCTCGCTGGGGTAGCGGTGCTCGCGCCCGCGAAGGTGCACCAGCGCAAGCAGTTCATCGACCTTCGCCCGTACTTTCGCCTTCGGCGCGTGCGCCACCTTCAGGCCGAACGCAACGTTCTCCCGCACGGTCATGTGGGTGAATGCCGCGTAATGCTGAAACACGAAGCCGATGCCTCGCTGCCGGGCCGGAAGGCGGGTGACGTCGCGGCCTTCGATGACGACCGTGCCCGAATCCGGCGCCTCCAGGCCCGCGATCACCCGAAGGAGGGTCGACTTGCCGCCTCCGCTCGGGCCCAGCAGCGCGGTGAGAGAGCCCTGCCGGATGGTGAGGCTCACGTCATCGAGCGCGGTGAAGCTGCCGAAGGATTTGTTGATCCGCCGCACTTCGATGCTCATACCGGTTCCTCCGTGACCTTGACGCCCGGGACCTGGACGCCCAAGAGATCGGTACCCACCTGACCCTCGACCCGCCGACGCCGGCCGGTGACGAACGTCATCCCGACCAGCACCAGCAGCGAGATGACGGCGAGTAGGAAACCCCCGCTGTAGGCGGCGGTGTTGTCGAAGTTACGAAACCTCTCCTCGACGAACAGCGGCAACGTCTGGGTGTGGCCGACGACGTTGCCGGACACGATACTGACCGCACCGAACTCGCCGAGCGCACGCGCCGTGCTCAGCACGACGCCGTAGACGATCGCGAGGCGGATGCTCGGCAGGGTGATGCGGACGAACGACTGGAAGGCATTCGCACCCAGCACCGCAGCGGCCTGTTCCTGCTCCGCGCCCTGCTCCTCCAGCACGGGCAGCACCTCGCGCAGCACGAACGGTACGCACACGAACGTCGTCGCGAGCACCATGCCCGGCGTAGCGAACAGGATCTGGAATCCGCGATCGAGGAACCACCCGCCGACGCTCGCCGTTCTGCCGTACAGGATGAACAGGGCCAGACCGATCGCGACCGGGGACATCGCGAACGGAAGGTCGACGATCGCGCTGACCAGGTGCCGCATGGGCATCTTCCGGCGCGCTATGAGCCACGCGGTGCCGACGCCGAAGATGACGTTCAGCGGCACGCTGATGAGCGCGATCTCGATCGAGAGCCACGCCGCGTGCCGTGCCGGCTGAGTGGTGAGCGCGGACCACACCGGGCCTACACCGTGCTCGAAAGTCCGGTAGGTGATCATCCCGACCGGGATCATCAACAGGGCGGCGAGGTACAGCAATACCGAATAACGCAGCGCGTATTTAGCCATGGTGCGCCGCGAGTCGTCGCGCGGTCAGGCTCAGCAGCGCCACCACCACGAGCGCGGTGACGATCAGGACGACGCTGATCGCGGCGGCCGCACTGGGCGCGCCGGACTCCACCTGCGAGGAGATCACCACAGAGGACACCTGGGTCTTGAACGGCAGGTTTCCCGAGATCAGCACGATCGAGCCGAACTCGCCGAGCGCGCGCGCGAACGACAGCCCCGCACCGGTCAACGCCGCGGGGAGAATTGAGGGCAGCGTGATACGGCGGAAGGTCGTCCACGGGCCGGCGCCGAGACATGCGGCGGCATCCTCGACATCGCGCTCCAGTGCGACGAGCACCGGCTGAACCGTACGTACGACGAACGGAAGGGTGACAAACAGCAGCGCGAGCAAAATCGCGGTGCGGGTCTGCGCGACGTTGATGCCGACCGGGCTGCCCGGGCCGTACAGCGTGAGCAGCACGAGGCCCGCGACGATCGTCGGCAACGCGAACGGCAGATCGATGATCGCGTTGACCTGCGCCTTTCCGGGGAATTCGTCCCGTACCAGCACCCAGGCGAGCGCAATCCCGACGACGACGTTGATCACCGTGGCGACCAACGCCATCGCGAACGTCAACTTCAGCGCCGACCACGCCTGCGGGGCGTGCACCTGGGACCAGAAGCTGCCGGTCGCGCTCTTGCTCGCTAGCGCGGCGACCGGCAACACCACGAGCAGCGACAGGTAGAGCAGCGCAACGCCCGGCCCGAGCGTGGAGACCACGTTCGGGACCAGGCGGGAGCGCGTCAGCCGTGCCGGAGGCGCGGCACTAACCACCCGAAACCCCTAGCGAGTTCTCGATCTTGCTGATGGAACCGCTGGTCGGGTCGAAGAATGTCTTCGTCACGTTCGACCAGCCACCGAAGTCGGCGATCGTAAACAGCCCGGACGGCTTCGGGAACTTCTGGGCGTCGAGCACGGAGGTGACGACCGGGCGGTACCCCTGGGCGGCGAACAGTTTCTGTGCCTGTTCGGTGTAGAGGAACTTCACGAAGTTCTCCGCGACGGCCTTGTTCTTGCTCGAGGAGATCACGGCGACGGGATTCTCGATCAGCAGGGTCGAGGCGGGTGTCACGTAGTCGATCGCCTTGCCGGCGAGCTGCGCGCCGATCGCCTCGTTCTCGTAGCTGATCAGGACGTCACCCGTGCCGCCGACGAATGCTGCCGTTGCCTTGCTGCCGCTTTCAGGCTGGGCCACCGTATTCTTCAGCACCGACTTGACGAAGGCGAGTGCTTGCTCTTCGGTCCTGCCTTCCTTGATCTGCGAGCCGTAGAGGCCCATCAGGTTCCACTGCGCGCTGCCCGAGCTGAACGGGTTCGGGGTGACGACCTTGATGCCGGGCTTGGCCAGGTCCTCCCAGGTGTGGATGCCCTTCGGGTTGCCCTTCCGGACGACCAGGGTGACGACCGAGTCCGTAAGGATTCCCTTGTACTGCCCGCTGTTCCAGCTCGCGTCCACGAGTCCCGCCTTGACGAGCTTCGTCACGTCCGGCGTGAGCGAGAGCTCGACGACGTCGGCAGGTTGCCCGGCGATGACCGCGCGGGCCTGCGCACCGGAAGCACCGAAGGACTCGGACACCTTCACGCCCGCTCCGTCGGGAGTCGCCGTGAACGCCGGAATGATCGTGTCGAAGGCCTTCTGCGGTGTCGAGTACGCGACCAGGTTGATGGTCCCGCCACCCGAGGTCGGGGCGGCACTCGTGCTGCTCGATGACGTGGAGCTCACGTTCGCGGCCGTCGAGGAACTCGACCCGCAGGCGGCGAGCGCCAGTGCCGCGCCGATTCCGACTACCGACAACGCAAGTCTTGACTGTCGAGCATGCATGAATGAGGTCCTTTGACGATGGAACGACGGTGTCACTCGGCGGACGTGTGAACGATAAGTCCGATCCGGGAGGTCAGATTACTCGAACATCCGGGCGACCGCTGACGAGGGTGCATGTGGCGCGTCGCGGCGGCAGAACTCAGCGCGGCTGCCACGCGTCGTCGTCGGCGGTGAGCCGCCGTACGGACGCGGGTAACTTCCCGCTCGCTACGTCCGCGATCGTGGTGTTCTCGAGCACCCCGCGGATGCTCGCCCGCAACGCCACCCACACATCTCGGAGCGGAGCCGCCGCCCCCGGGTAGACGAGCGTGTCCGGGTATTGCCCGGACAGTGTGGCGAGAGGACCGTCGATCGCACGGATGACGTCGGCGATGGTGATCTCGCGCGCCGGGCGGGCCAGGAGAAACCCGCCTTCGGGGCCGCGAACGCTACGTACCAACCCCGCGAGCCGGAGCTGGCTCAGGATCCCTGCCAGGAACGGCGCCGCGATCTCCTGTGCCGTTGCGAGCCTGTCCGCCGACACCGGACGTACCGCCGCCTCCGAGCGTGGGCTGCCGGGCGCCAGTCCCGAGATGGCGGCCAGTTCTACGAGTGCGCGTACGGCGTAGTCGGCCTTCGCCGGGATACGCACGCGGTTCCCCTGTCGTTGGGCTCGAGGACGTCGGGCTCGACTGACGCCGCGCCCAACATACCGAGTCCGGTACGTTTCACCGCTCCCGGCCGTACCCGGGGTGGGACTCGAACCCACACGCCCTCGCGGGCCGCGGCTTTTAAGGCCGCTGCGTCTGACCGTTCCGCCACCCGGGCCGGGTGTGCAGCCTAGCCCCGGACCACCGGCCTGGAACCGAGCAGTTGCACCCGGTCGAGTTCGGCTCCGTTCTCCGCGACCGTACGGACGGTCATCGTGGCCCTTCCCCCCGCCCCCGCGGGGGTGACGTCCACCGCTACGAGCGCATATCCGGTGTACCGAACCCGCGACCACTCGACCGTCTCGGTCACCTTGCCGCTCGGCCCGGAGAAGTAGGTCTGCACGGTCTGTGGGTTCGGCGCGGCCTTCGGTCCGACCGTGTCCGGAACGGGAAATGAATACAGGCTTCGCCCGCTCGCCCCCATCGTGATGTAGGTGGTGCCGTGCCGCTTGGCCTCGACGCTCGAGCCCGTCTCCGCCTTCATCGTGGGGCGCCCCCTGCGGATCGGGTCGGAACGCTCGTAGATGTGGTTGTGACCGCTGATCGCCAGGTCCACGTGGTACTTGTCGAACAACGGCGCCCAGTACTCGCGGATACCGCCCTCGGACGCGTGCTGGTTCGTCGTCGAATAGGCGCAGTGGTGGAAGAACACGACGATGAAGTCGACGCGCGGGTCGGCCCGGCGCTCGGCGAGGCGCCGCTCGAGCCATGACGTCTGCATGCCGTTGCTGTAGTCCAGATTCGCCGGGATCTCGTACGAGACGTCGTTCGGGTCGAGTGCCACGACCGCGACATTGCCGTAGACGAACGAGTAGACCGACGGGCATACGTGCGGGCCGTTGCCGGGGAAATCGAGCCGGGCCAGGTGGCCGCCGTACCCGTCGGGGGTGTAGATCGACTCGATGTCGTGGTTACCGGTGCCGAACATCCACGGGGTGCCGGCCGCGCTCGTCTCGATCTGCGCGAGGTAGTAATCCCACTGGAGCGGGTTGAAGGCGTCGAACGGGGATGGCGCTCCGTTCTTGATCACCCCGCCCGTACCCGACGGGTCGGCGTAGCAGATGTCGCCCGCGACGAGGTGGAAGGCCGGATTCTGCGCCTTGAGCTGCGCGAGGATTCCGACGG
>CAXTUZ010000008.1:0-28169 GCA_964247525.1 uncultured bacterium | reverse complement strand
ACGATCAACGAGGTCATGGTCGGAGCACTCGCAGACCCCCCGATGTTTCTTGTACGGTTCTGGTCGAAGACGCGGTCAAAGTGATCAACGTGATTGCGAAGGGCAGCCCGGTGACATTGGTCGGCCAATCGCTTGGCGGGCACACCGCGATGTTGGTTGCCGCACGTCATCCTGAGCTGGTCCGCTCGCTAGTCATGGTCGAAGCCGCTCCCGCCGGTCCGATCCCTGACCTACCGGTGGCTGTGCACCGATGGCTTGAGTCGTGGCCCAAGCCGTTTCGACGGCTCCAGGCCGGAGCCACCCGGGGCAAGATCATCCTCACACCGAGGTAGTCGGGCTTGCGTCATCCGCATATCCGTGAGAGCGTGCGGATGAGGTGAATGACATGGCCGTCGATCATGACCATCCCGTGGATGCCACGCGAGTCGAGGTAGCTCGCAGCCGCATCATCAGTACCGATGACGCCGGGCGCTTGGCCGGTCTTCTCGGGCTGATCCAGGATCCCGTTCGTTCACGTGTGCTGTTCGCGCTCAGTGCCGCCGCCGAACTCTGTGTCGGAGACCTTGCGCTTGCCCTCGACGCGAGCGAGGACTCCGTCTCCTACGCGCTGAAACTGTTGAGAACAGCGGGGCTTGTGGCCTTTCGCAAGCAGGGCCGAGTGGTGTTCTACCGGCTCAGTGACGGGTTTCCACATGAGTTGCTGGAACACTGCCTGCGCCAGCTGCTTTCCATCGTCGCGCCGGAGGGGGACTAGCGGTGCCGGTGCTTCACGCGCTCGGCCACGCGCTCGGCATAGCCGGTTCCATGACCTGGGAGGTCCTCTGGGCGCTCATTCTCGGTTTTGGACTCTCGGCGGCGGTCCAGGCCGTCGTCCGGAAGGAGGAGATCACCCGGCTGTTACCAGACGACAAGCCGCGGACGCTCGCCCTAGCAACCGGCCTCGGCGCCGCGAGTTCGTCCTGCTCCTACGCCTCGGTCGCGCTCGCGCGGTCACTTTTTCGTAAGGGTGCGAACTTCACGGCCGCGATGGCGTTCGAGATCGCGAGTACCAACCTTGTCATCGAGCTGGGCGTCATCCTCTCCCTTTTGATCGGCTGGCAGTTCACCGTGGCCGAGTTCGTCGGCGGCCCGATCATGATCATTGTGTTAGCACTCGCTTTCCGCCTGTGGATGCGCGAGAAGATCGTCGAGGCTGCTCGTGAACAAGCCGACAGGGGGATCGCCGGGAGTATGGAAGGCCACGCGGCCATGGACATGAGCGTCCAGGCCGACGGTACGATATGGCAACGATTGCGCAGCTCCGCCGGGTTCACCAGCACCAGTGCGTATTTCGTGATGGACGTGGCTGCTGTCTACCGCGATGTCTTCGGTGGCCTGCTGATCGCGGGTGCCTTCGCCGCCTGGGTGCCCAACTCCTTCTTGCACAGCTTCTTCTTCGTCGGACACCCGCTGCTCGCCAAGCTCTGGGGCCCGCTCATCGGTCCACTGATGGCCGTCATCTCATGTGTTTGCTCGATCGGGAACGTGCCGCTCGCCGCAGTCTTGTGGAACGGCGGTATCAGCTTCGGCGGCGTCGTGTCGTTCATTTTCGCCGACCTGATCATTGTCCCGATCCTGCTGATCTATCGAAAGTATTACGGCACGGCCATGACCCTTCGCATCACCGGCACCTTCTACCTCGTCATGGTCGCCGCGGGCTACCTCATCGAGCTCGTCTTCGCGCCACTTGGACTCGTTCCCGCCACCCGACATGCCCGCGTCACGGAGGCCGCCATCGCCTGGAACTACACCACTTTTCTGAACATCGCCTTCCTGCTCGTTGCCGTCGCCATGGCGGCGCGATTTCTGCGCACCGGCGGTCAGCACATGCTGACGATGATGGGCGGAGGTCCTTTGATGGAGCACGACCATTGCGCCCACATTGATAACGAATCTGGGTGCTTTTCGTAATGTGCCGGATGCGTCCGAGGAAAATCATTTCCGTGCCGGGTTGGACTCATCGGCAAGCCCCAGGAGTTCTCGCTCGATCGGGCCGCCCGTCCATGGCGGGTTGACCCGGATCAGGTGTTCACGGGCGAGGAAGGACCGTTCCAGGTCTGCCGGCAGCCCGGTGAAAGGCGAGCGTTGCGAGCGATGCAAGGCGATGGCGGCCTTCCGAGCGCGCAGATGGATCTCGGTGTCGACGACGGTGGTCAGCTCATCGTCAGGGGTGCCGATGTCAGGCGACTCGGTGTACGCGGCCGCGTCGTCGTGTCCCGCGTTGAGACGGACCCACTCGTGCATCAGTGATCGTGGCAGGCACTGAAGATAGAGCGCAGTCGAGGTGCCACTGAGGACCTGTCGTACGACGTCACGTAGACGCTGGTGGTCACGGTGCCCGTCGCTGCCGTCCAGCGTGATGACGACGTCCGGGCGGTATTCCTCCACCGCGGCGCGCACCGCTGCGGTGACCACTTCGGTCGGCACGCCCGACAACGTGCGTGGTCCAGGACGGCCCTCCATCCCGGAGTCCTCGAACCCGAGCATGTATACGTCGGCAACGCCGAGCGCGCGGGCCGCAACTCGTAGCTCGTTCTCGCGAAGCGCGCCGGTTCCGTCAGGTGTCTCAACGCCCGGCTCAACTTCGCCCGCCTCGCCCCGGGTCGCGCACACGACTGCCGTATGCGCTCCGCGGTCCGCAGCGTGAAGAAGCAAGGATCCACAGCCGAACGTTTCGTCGTCGGGGTGGGCGACCACCACGAGCAGCCGCACAGCCGGCGTCATGACCGACCAGACAAGAAGGTTTCGATTCGCTCGACCACGGCAGCGGGTACCTCGAACATAGGAAAGTGACTGCGCGCGTCAAGCCGTTCGACGTGGAACCACGGATGCGTGGCCGCGTACTTCTGCTGCGCGTCAAGGAGCGTGTCATCGGACGGTTGGGCGTACAGATGCAGGGTCGGGCACGGTTGCAGGGCCGCGAGCGCGTCGAGCGGGACCGGCTCCGCGGCGAAGCCGGCCTCGATCTCACGGCCGGCCCGCTGCCAGTGCCGCGCGCCGTAGGTGCACATCGACCTCACGTAGTCCCGCAGTTCGGGCACTTCGACGCCGTCGGTCCACATGCCGACGAGACCGGCCCGGACGTCGGTCCAGGCCGGTGACTGCAACCCGGCCAGCGCATCGGCGAAGCCGTCGGGTACCCCGAGCACCATCCAGTCGAGCAAAACTACGGCGGGGATGACGCTCGGTCCGAGCCGCCGGCGAAGCTCGACCGCGACCCAGCCGGAATGTGACAAGGCGACCGGCACGATGGTTTCGACACCGAGCGCGGCGACGGTCTCGGTCACGGCATCGACCACGTCCTTGGTGGAGAAGTCGTCGCGGTCGGGTGAGTCACCATGGTCGGGAAGATCAACGGTGATGACACGGCGGTGCACGGCGGCCAGGTCCGTGAGGGGATCGAAAACGGATCGGTCGCCGCACCAGCCCGGCACGAGCAGGAGGGCTGGCCCGCCGGCACCGAGGTCTGTACATGCCAACGGTGTCGTGATGGTGGACGAAAGAGTCATGATCAGCTCCAATGCGTAATGCTGCCCTGTGCAGTAAGCTCAGTAGATACTGCACGGGGCAGTATGTCAAGATGACGCGTGAGTTCTCCGCGGACACCGACGAGCTACGCGATCCTGGGTTTGCTGGCGGTACGGAGCTGGACGACATACGAGCTGGCCAAACAGGTACAGCGCAGCCTGAACTGGTTCTGGCCCCGGGCCGAACGCAAGCTTTACGACGAGCCGAAGCGACTCACGGTCGATGGACTGGCCACCGCCTCGGTGGAAGCGACCGGCAAGCGACGCAAAACGGTCTACGGCATTACCGAGGCAGGACGAGCGGAGCTCGGCCGATGGCTGGACGAGCCCTCCGCCTCGCGTACGGGCGAATTCGAAGCGATGGTCAAGGTCTTCTTCGCCGACGCCGGAACGATCGACCAACTGCGCGCTACTTTGCGGCGTATCACGACGGAGGCATCCGAACGGATCGAGCGACTCGGCGCTCTTACCGCCACCATTGCCGCCGAGCCGCTCTTCCCCGAGCGGCTGCACCTGAACGCGCTGTGTGTCCGGTTGCAGCTGGAACAGGAACTCGTCGTCCTGCGATGGGCCCTTTGGGCGGACCAACAAGTCACCGACTGGTCTTCGACGACTGATCCGGGCGAATGGGACACCCATGCTGTCCTGACCGCCATTGTCAACAAAAGTCGCCGGGCCCCAGCGTCTTAGCCGGCACGGATGGCGTCTGCGCGAAACCTGGTGTACGTAGCGTCCGACAAGTCGCGTCGGCGAAGCTTTGCCCATCACGAGCATGCCGCAAAGCGCTAGGCGTCCCGCAGGGGCGGGCTGCTTCCCGGGCCCCGTCGTCGCTATCCAAGGTACTCTCGGTCGCAGGTGACCGATGCCAGCTGGAGGCACGATGACGACGAACGCAGCCGGGGCGGCGCAACACTCGGTGGATGTCGAGACCTTCCGCGCCGAGGCCCGCGAATGGCTGGCCGCCAACATGCAGCGGCGGGAGACGCTTCCCGCCGCCAGCGGCCAGCACACCTTCGAGTTTGTGACCGTCGAAGGCGTCGTCGCCGAGCGGGCTCTGCAACGCAAGGTGCACGAGGGGGGCTTCGCCGGGATAACCTTCCCGGTCGAGTACGGCGGCCGTGGCCTGTCACGCGCGCACGAGAAGGCATTCCTCGACGAATCCCGAGCGTATCGAATGCCCGATTACGGCATTGCGTACGGTGCCACGTTCGTGGTGTGCGCGGAGACGATGCTGGCGCACGCGTCACCGGACTTCTTGCACCGCCATATCCCGAAGATGCTTGCCGGCGAAGAGATCTGGGTGCAGTTCTTCTCCGAGCCGGATGCCGGCTCGGACCTTGCCGGCGTGCGTTCGCGAGCCGTCCGTGCCGGCGATCGGTGGATCCTCAACGGGGCGAAGATCTGGACCAGCGGCGCGTACCTCGCCGACTACGGCTTGTGCCTGGCCCGCACGAATTGGGACGTGCCGAAACACCGCGGGCTGACGTGGTTTGCCGTGCGGACCGACGCGCCGGGAGTGACGGTCTCCCAGATCACACAGATCGACGGCACCGCCGACTTCTGCCAGGAGTTCTTCGACGATGTCGAACTGACGGACGACGATGTCATCGGCGAGGTTGACCAGGGCTGGACGGTCGCCCAGACCATGCTCGTATTCGAACGGGGTTTCGGCTCCGAGCGAGCTCAACTCTCAGCTCGCGAACTCGCCCCCGATCTGGTCAGCTTGGCTCGCCGCGTGGGTCGGCTCGGTGACCCGTCGACACGCCAGCTGATCGCGCGCGCCCACATCAACGACTTCGCGGTGTCCCAGCTCGGCCGGCGGATCGCCTCCCAGATGCGAGCCGGGCTCAATGCCGGCGTGGCCGCGTACGGCAAACTCGCCTCAGGCAGCTTCGACCCCGTCCGGGCCCGGATCAGCATGCAGATCGGCGGCCCCGAATCCGTCGCATGGGGTGCCAAGGCCGCCGACGCGGTCAAAACGGCGGACGACTTCCTCAACGCGCGGAAGATGGCGATAGCCGGCGGCACCAACGAGGTACAACGCAACGGCATCGGCGAACGGGTGCTCGGTCTACCGCGCGAACCGTCGTTCGACACCCGGAAGCCGTTCAACGACGTTATCCGCGACGCACGGAATTGGAGCGGCAAAGTCGGCTGACCCGTGAGGCGCCTGGGCGCCTGGGCGTTCTTGGCGATCGCTTGGAAAAGCGGACAAGCGGCACTGAAGGATCTGACAAGCGCCTCGCTCCACAGTTCGGCGACACCTTGTCCCGAACGATCACCAGGAGCCGACGATGAACGACACGTCCTTGAGCACAGCCGCCATTGAGGATCTGAAGCGCCGCACCACCGGCCGCGTGCTGCTACCGAACGACGGCGACTACGCGATGCGGGCTACTCCGTGGAACGTGGCTCACGCCTCGACGCCGTGCGCCGTCGTCGAAGTCGCCAACGCGGACGACGTCGCGGCGTGCGTGCAGTTCGCCGCGGAGCAAGGCATCGAGGTGGCCGTCCAAGCCACCGGTCACGGCGCGCTCGGGTTTCCCCGCACAACTCTGCTGGTGCACACAGCCCTGCTTGACGAACTCGTCATTCGCGACGACGGCAGCGCCCGCATCGGCGCGGGTGTGTGCTGGGGCGCCGTGCTCGAGGCAGGAGCTCCGTTCGGTCTCGCCGGGCTTGCCGGCTCCGCCCCCGGAGTCGGCGTCGTCGGGTACGTGACGGGCGGCGGCATGGGCCCGGTGGCCCGGACCCACGGATTCGCCTCCGACCACGTCACCGCCTTCGACGTGGTCACGGGCGACGGCGTGATCCGGCGTGCCACGGCGGTGGAGAACCCGGCGCTGTTCTGGGGACTTCGTGGCGGCAAGGGCGCGCTCGGGATCGTGACGGCGGTGGAGATGCAGTTGATGCCGATCGCCGACCTGTACGGCGGCTGTCTGTACTTCGCCGCGCAGGACGTTGCAACTGTGCTCCGTACCTGGCGCGACTGGTCGGCGACTCTCCCCGAGCAGGCGACGACGTCACTGGCAATTCTGCGGCTCCCGGCCATGCCCATGGTCCCTCCGCCACTTGCCGGACAGGTCACCGCCGCGGTCCGCTTCGCGTGGGTGGGCGAGCCCGAGGAGGGCAAGGCGGCATTCGCGCCGATCCGTGCAGCGGCGCCGTCGGTGCTCGGAGACGTGGGGCTCATGCCGTACGCCGCATTGGGATCGATCCATGCCGATCCGGTCGACCCGATGCCGGTGCACGAAGCAGCGACACTGCTCCGCGAGCTTCCCTCCGAGGCGATCGACGTCCTCCTGTCACACGCCGGCGCCGAGGCGCATTGCCCCCAGGTGATCGTCGAGCTCCGACTCATGGGCGGCGCGATCGCGCGGGAACCCCGCCATCCGAGCGCAATCGGGCACCGCGACGCGGCCTACAGCCTGGTCGCCATCGGCATTGCCGCCCCGCCGGTCATCGCGGCCACGACGGCCCATGCGGAGGCGTTGCTCGCGTCGGTTCACCCGTGGAGCACCGGAGGGCGGCTGCCGAACTTCGGCGCGTCAGCAAGCCCGGCGGAGATCGCCCGTGCGTACGCCCCGCACACAGCGGCTCGCCTCGCGACACTCGCCGAGACCTACGACCCGCGCCACGTGCTGAGCGCGGCGCGGCCCTACGCCGAGCTCGATTGGATCACCTGCTCACAGTAGTGAGATCCCGGCATAATTCGGACGGTGGCCACCTATCGTCTCCTCGGCCCGCTCGAGGTGTCTCGGGCCGGGAAGGCGATAGATCTAGGTGGTCCGAAACAGCGCGCCGTGCTCGCCGTATTGCTCATCGAGGCCGGCCGTGTGGTGTCGACCGATCGGCTCGTCCACGCGCTCTGGGGCAACGAACCACCGCCCAGCGCGATCGGCAGCCTGCAGGTGTACATCTCGAACCTGCGGCGGACACTGCGTGAGGACGAGGTCACCGCGTCGCCCATTGCCCGGCGCACACCGGGTTATCTCATCGACGTCGACCCGGACGACCTGGATACGACCGTGTTCACCGCACTGTCTGACAAGGCCCAACGTGCCGTCGACGAGAACGACTGGCCGGCAGCCGTCGCGTCTGCGCACCAGGCGCTCGCGGTGTGGCGTGGTCCGTTACTGGTCGAGCATTCCGACGAGGACTGGGTCCGCTTCGCCGCCGTCGGATTCGATGAGCGGTATGCGGCGTGCCGCCAGAACCTCGTCGCAGGGCTCCTGGGCACCGGCCAGGTGAATCCGGCGTTGGCTCGCGCGCGGGCCATGCAGGTCGAGGATCCCCTGTCCGAACGCACCTGCTGGTTGCTCATGGTCGCGCTGCATCGGGCGGGCCGCGGCGGCGAGGCGCTCGAGGCGTACCGGACGTACGCCCGATGTCTGGACGAGGAGTTGGGCCTCGAGGTCGGGCCCGCGATGCGCGACGTGCAACGCGCGATCCTGCGCCAAGAGCCGGCGCTCGACATGTGGCCTCAGGCGCGCCCGGACTCGACAACGCCCGGCGTGATCGAACCCGTCGGCGCGCCTGTACGGGCGGAAACCGTCGAGGAGGTCAGCTCAGCGAGTTTGGTCGGGCGCACGCGCGAGCTCGAGACGATGCGGGACGTCCTGCTCGGGACCCGCACGGGTCTGCGCTGGATCGTGCTCCGCGGCGAGGCGGGCATCGGGAAGAGCAGGCTGGCCGAGGAGGCGCTCAGCCGTTGGCATGCGAGGGGCGGCCGCATCTCGCGTACCGGGTGTCCCGACGACGATGTGCCGCCGTGGTGGCCGATCCGGCAGCTGTTGCGTGACCTCGGGGTCGACGCCGAGTCGGTCGTCGTGCCCCCCGACGGGGTGGATGTCGACGCGGCCCGATTCCTCGTGTACGACAGGGTTCTCGGTGTTCTGGCGGCCGAGGCGTCGGGTACGCCGTTGCTGCTCCTCATCGACGATGTGCATTGGGCCGATGTGACGTCGCTCCAGTTCCTCACCCACCTCGCGGAAGCGCGGAGCCCGCTGGATCTCGCGGTGGTGGTCACCGTCCGCGACGGGGTTGACAGCGACGGATTGTCCCGGCTCCTCGCCGCCGTCGCCCGGTTGCATGCGGCCCGGACGATCACCCTTCCGCCGTTGTCTGCCGACGAGGTCGCCGCGCTCGCCAACCGGGTCAGCGAGCAGGAGCTCTCCACGAGCGACGCCCTCGAACTGGCCGAGCGCACCGGCGGGAATCCGTTCTTCGTCTGCGAATACGCACGGTTGCCCGAGGCCGATCGCCGGGACGGTCTCGTGCCGGTAGCGGTGCGTTCGGTGCTCGGTCGGCGGCTGTCGGGATTGGACCCCGAAGTGCTGTCCCTCTTGCGGATCGCAGCGTTGTGCGGCGGACGGCTCGATGTGAACCTGCTCGCCGCCGTCGCGCGGCTCGACCGCGACGATCTGTCCGACCTCCTTGACGACGCCGCCGACGAGCACATCATCGTCGTCGCACCGGGTACCGGAGACTACGCGTTTGCCCATGGGCTTTTGCGCGACGAAATTGTCAGCGGACTGTCGCCGCTGCGCCAGCAACGGCTGCACCTCCGTATCGCGGAGGCGGTCGACCCCACTGGTGGAAGTGATCAGCTCGTCCGCCGCGCGTCGCATCTGGTGGCGGCGCTTCCCCTTACCGACCCGGCGATCGCGTTCGAAGCCTGCCGCGACGCGGCACTCGACGCGGAACGTTCGTGGCAGTCGGAGGCGGCAGCACAATGGTGGCAGACGGGACTGCGCGCGTACGACCTGCTCCCGGCGCACCGCAAGGGTGACCGCGAAGAGATTCTCATCGCCCAAGCCGCCGCGCTCGCCCGGGCGGGCCGTGGGCGGACGGTGCTCGAGCTCGTCGACTCCGCGCTGCTCGACGAGGTACGCGCGGGCCGCGTGTCCGCGGCCGGCCGACTCGCCGTCGTCCCTGTACGGTCGGCGGGGTCGTGGCCCTGGGCGGAGAAGGGGGCCGAACAAGATCCGCTGGTGGCCCGGCTCACCGGGATAGAAGCGCTCGTTCGAGAGGACCCGCGCGCGCATGCCCGAGTGCTGGCGGCGCTCGCCTGCGGCGTCGTGTACGACCCGGAAGGGCTTGCGCCCGAGCGGTTCTCGCGCCAGGCACTCGATATCGCCGAGCGCATCGGTGATCCCGACGTGCTGGCCGACGCCCTGCTCGGAAGGGTGCTCGCTTTCTCCGGTATCGCCGCCCGCGCGCAGGAGACCCTCGAACTCGTCAAGGTTCTGAGGTCGTTGGACCACACGCTGTCCCGGGTCGACGCGGTACTGAGCGACAGCCTTCTGTCCATGGCGATGATGACGATCGGCGAGCCCGACCGAGCCGAAGAACACATCCGCCGCGGCGCGGCGGGAAGCGACGCTCTCGCACTGCCGACGACTCGGACGCAACTGCGCTGGGCCGAAGCGACGCTCGCACTGTGGCGCGGCGATCTTCCTCTCGCACAAAAAATCATGGATCACGCCGCCCAGCTGCACGCCCAAACCGAGCTCTACCACGCGGGAACGCACGACGTCGCTCGTACCTGCCTGCACTGGGCGGCAGGCACGCTCGCGTCCGTTCCGGACCTGCATCCCGACCTCGTACATCTGTCCTGGGCCGCGGCGGTCGTCGCCGCGGCGCGCGATGCGCCGGGGTGCGACGCGCTCCTCGCCGCTGAGGTGTTCACCGAGGAGCCACTCCAGTGGGTCACCCACGGGAGCCTCACCGCCGTTGCGCATTCTGTCTGCGACCGCGGTCTTGTCGACCTCGCCGGCGAACTCGTCGCGCGCCTCATGCCGTACACGACCTATATCGCCACCGTCGGCCAGGTCGGTGTGGTGGGACCGGTCGATCTTGCGTTGTCGCGGCTCAACCTGCTGCTCGGCGATCTCGGCGCGGCCCGGGACCATCTCACCATCGCCACCGACCTCAGCGCGCGCACGCGCAGTGAGGGCGGCCGGTTGCACTGTCTCGTGCTCGCACAACGCCTCGCCCTCGAGGGCGGCCGCGCCCCTGATGCCGACGTGTTGCGTGCTGCCGCAGAAAGAGCGGATCGGCTCGGCTTCAGCGGTATCGTGCGCGCCGCGACTGCGCTGCAGTCCGAGGCCGCGCAGTATTCGCAGGCGCCCACCTGACTACGGCGTGGTTGCGCAGGCCAAGGCGAACGCGTCGATCTTGGCGATGTTGAGCTGTTCGATCGGCTTCGCGAAGCCGCTGCGCTTCTGGAAGACGTCGAGCAGCTGCGCCGACACCGGTGTCGCGGGGGACATCACGTCCGCGAGGTCGGGGCCGATGCGTGCGCTGATCGCGTGCAGGCGCTCTGCGTCGAGGCCGAGGAACCGGACCGCATTGCCACCGAGCATGGCGCGTACGTCGTCTGCGCCGACACCGGCGAACGCGGCTTGTACGTACTCCCTGGTCTTCGGCCAGGTGCCCTCGGTGTGCGGGTAGTCGCGGCCGAACATCATTGTCTCCACGCCGATCTGATCGCGGATCTCCACCTCGGCGCGGTGGATGAATGAAAGTCCGGCCGCACAATTCGTATGCCAGTACTCGCTCGGCCGACGCTTCGCCGGGAAGATGTCCCTCTCCCAGACGGCATCCAGCCTGTCCAGCGTGGCCGGCAACCAGTCACCGCGCACCTCGGTGAACATGATCCGGAGATCCGGGAAGCGGTCGAACACGCCACCGAGCAACAGTTGCGTCAGCGCCTCGCGTGGCCGTAGGTCGCTGAAGATGAAGCCCTCATCGTCCTCGGTCTGTGATGCGGTCCGAATGTCTTCGCCCGGCCGCAGGCTCGCCGTCAGCTTGTCGATCGCCCGCATGAGCTCACCCTGTTCAAGGTTGTGCCCTGCATGGATCGCGACGCACAGACCGTTGTCGACGCACGTTTTCCAGAACGGGTCGTACCAGGTGTCGCCGAGCTTCGGGAACTGCGGATCGGCCGTATAGCGCGGGCACATCGTGCCGGTGAATCCGTGGGCGGCGAGCCATTCCAGGTGGCGTACCGCGGTGTCGATCTCCGGAATGGCACCGGCGTGGCCCAGGCACAGCGTTCGGCCGTCGTCGCCTATCAACCGTTCTGCCGACCAGCGATCGTTCGCCCGCACGCCTGCGATGCGCGCGTCCACCGGATATGGCTCGTTGCCCGGGGAGAACAGCAGGGGCATCGCCCGGAAATGACCGCTGAACACGACCTCGGCGGCGACCCCCTCGCGATCCATCTCGCGGATGCGACGGTCCCGGTCCCAGAAGCCCTGCTCCCCGTCGTCGATCACGTGCTCGTCGTCGATGAGCGACAGCATTTCGGGCGTGAAGGCATTGATCGGGCCGACCGCCTCCACGTAGCGCGCCTGCTCGGCGAGGAGCCCGGGGAGAAGCCCGCGGTATGCCGGATCGAGATACTCCGCCCACAGACGCGACGGCATCTGTGCGTGCGAATCGATGGACACGAACAGCAGACGCTCCATCATGAACCTCCAAGGTTCGGCGCCGTATCGGCGCCGCGGAACGTACCACCAATCAATCGCGGTGGGCAATGCCCACCTACCGGTGACCGGTCGGTGAACTCATCCGCGACTGATCTCGGATGGTCGATTCGTGGCATCCCCGCCGCCGGCTACGGCGTGTACTTCACGATCGATAAACGACGACGGTGCTCACACGCCACTACTCCCCGGACTGCTCGTACCGCCGGTCGTGTACGACTTCGCGCCGGTTCCCGCGAGTGCGCCTCCCGAGACGATGAGGTACTCATCCCGGATGTGCTGCCCCGCAAGAAAATCTTCGAGGATTTCGCGGGTCCCCGCAGCGTAACGGGCTTGAGCCGCAAGGCTCGTGCCCGAGACGTGCGGTGTCATCGCCTCGTTGGGCATCGTGCGCCAGGGATGCTCGGGCGGCGGCGGCTGCGGGTACCACACATCGCCGGCGTACCCAGCGAGCTGTCCCGCGTCCAGTGCGTCGACGACCGCGTCCCGAACGACAATCTCCGCCCGGGCGGTGTTGATCAGGTACGAACCGCGCCGCATCGACCCGAGGAGGTCCGCGTCGAACAGGTGGTACGTCTTCGGGTGGAGCGGTGCGTGGATCGAGACGACGTCGACCGCACGTGCAAGCGTCGCCGCGTCGGGATGAAAGGTCAGACCGAGTTCTTCCTCGATCGCCGGATCGAGCCGGCGGGTGTCGAAGTAGTGCAAGCGGACGTCGAACGGCGCGAGTCGCCGCAGGACGGCAAGTCCGATGCGCCCGGCCGCGATGATTCCGACGTCCATTCCCTCCAGGTCGTACGAGCGCGACGCGGCGTCAGCGATGTTCCATCCGCCGTCGCGTACCCATTGGTGCGACGGCACGAAGTTCCGTACCAGCGCCAGGATCTGCATGACCGTGTGCTCCGCGACGCTGATGCTGTTGCAGAAGGTTACTTCCGCGACGGTGATATCGGCATTGATGGCAGCGTCGAGATCGACGTGGTCGGAGCCGATGCCGGCGGTGATCGCGAGTTTGAGGTTGGGTGCGCTAGCGATCCGTTCAGCGGTGAGATAGCCGGGCCAGAACGGCTGCGAGATAACGATGTCCGCGTCCGCGAGTTCGCGGTCGAACGTCGAGCCGGGACCTTCCTTGTCCGACGTCACGACGAAGGTATGTCCGTTCGCTTCGAGGAACGGGCGCAGCGCAAGCTCTCCTGACACGCAGCCAAGCAGATCGCCGGGCGTGAAGTCGATGGCGGAGGGCGTCGGCAGACTCTGGCCGTCCGGATACGTCGTCAGGGTCGGGATCGAGGGACGTGCGTACGAGGGCGGGTACCCGCCGACCGGATCCGGGTAGAGCACGCAGACGATCTTGGCCACGGTTTGCACTCCTCAGCGAGCGACGACGTCGGTTCCAGGTACGTGGAATTCGGCCTGATCGCCCTCAGCGTAACGAGGACAGGACTGCTTCGGAGAAGGTGGGCCAGGTCGTGAGCGCCCATGGCCCGAACGGCTCGTCGGTGAGGCAGGTGCACGCGACCCGCGCAACGGGATCGACCCAGAGGAACCCGCCCGCCTGACCGAAGTGCCCGAACGACTGCGGGGACGCCGAGGGTGCCGTCCAATGCGGGGACTTGCCGGCCCGTACCTCAGGACCGAGCCCCCACTCGTTCGCGGCCTGGCGGCCGAAGCCGGGCAGGACGCCGGGGAGTCCGGGCATGTGCGGCTCGACAAGACGCCGCGCCGCGCTGCCGTCGAGAAGGGTCGGGTTCAGGAACTCGCGGGCAAGGCGGGTCAGGTCGGCGCATGTGCCGACGATCCCCGAGGCGGCGCGACCGGACAGCTCGGCGTCGAGCATCCCGAGCGGCCGTAGCACCCGCGTGTGCAGGGCCTCGGCCAATGTGCTCTGCCCGCGGGCCGCGAGAAGCTCGCCGAGCAGGTCGTACCCGGAATTCGAGTAGATCCGGCGCGTACGGGGTGCCGCGACCGGCTCGGTCCCTTCGCCACCGAGCCCGGAGCAGTGCGCGAGGACGTCCGCGACGGTCGCGCCCGGAGGGCCGAGCGGTTCGGTGAGTGCGAGGAGATCCGCATGCGCCGCGACGTGCACACCAAGTGCCACGACGAGCTTGCTGATCGACGCCCAGGAAAAGCGGGTGTTTCGTTCGCCGGCGGCGAACGCTTCCTCACCAGCCGTGATGACCGAAACGGCCCACGAGTTCACCGGCCAGCCGCTGGGTGTCTCGAGCACCCTCGCCACAGCAGTACTCACGCGCTGTGTCAGCCTCTGAGGGCAGGAAGCAGCTCTCGCTCGGACCATCTCAAGAATTCGTCCTGATGGTCGCCGCCGATCTGCACGACCGCAACATGGGTGAAACCGGCGGCGCTGAAGGCGTTGATCGCCTTCACGTGCTCGGCGACGTCAGGACCGCACGAAATGGCGTCCGCGACGTCCTCGGGCCGGACGAATTGGCTCGCGGCGGCGAACGCGGCCGTCCCGGGAAGTTCCGCGTTGACCTTCCACCCGCCGGCGAACCAGCGGAACTGGTCGTGGGCGCGTAGGATCGCCGCGTCGCGGTCGGGATCCCAACAGACGGGCACTTGGCCGATACGGGGTTTACCCTCGCCGCCGGCGGCATCGAAACCGGAACACAACTCGGCCTTGGGCTCGACGGCGATCATCGCGTCGCCGTGCTCTCCGGCCAGCCGCAATGATTGCGGGCCCGAAACCGCTACCCCGATGGGGGGAGCCGGAGTGCCCACGTCCCACAATTTTGCCGAATCGACCCGGTAGTGATCACCGGTGAAGTTCACGTACTCGCCCGTGAACAGTTGCCGGATGATCTGGGCTGCTTCATGGAGCATCTCGTGCCTGATATTGACCGGCGGCCATCCCGCGCCGATGACGTGTTCATTGAGATTCTCACCCGCCCCGAGTCCGAGGGTGAATCGTCCGTCGCTCAAAAGCCCTGTGGTGGCAGCAAGTTGAGCGATCACGGCAGGGTGGTAGCGCATGATCGGGGCGGTGACGTACGTCATCAGTTCCAGAGTGCTGGTGGCGTGCGCGACAGCGCCGAGCACCGGCCACGCGTTCGGCGCATGCCCCTGCGAGTCCAGCCACGGCATGTAATGATCGCTGATGACCGCGAAATCGTATCCAGCCGTCTCGGCCTGCGACGCGTATCGGACGAGGTCCGCGGGGGCCGACTGCTCGCACATCAAGGTGTAGCCGTATCTCGTCATTGTCGTCGCTCTCGTTGCGGTATCAGTGGGCACGTGCCAGGAGGTCGGCCATGTCGTCGGCGAGCGCGCCGAGGTTCTCGTAGATGTGCTCGGCGCCGCTGTCGGTGAGTTGCTCGGGACAGAACCCGCCGGAGAGCACCGCGACGACCGGAACCTGCGCTCGGCCGGCGGCCTCGCAGTCCCAGGGCGAGTCGCCGACCATGACCGCGGGCCGCCCAGATTGCTCGAGCGCCGCGTGCAGGAGGTCGGGATCGGGCTTCGTCCGTTCGGCGTCGTCGGCGCCGACATACGGGAGGGACTCGAGGTCGAGCAAGGCCCGGTAGTGATCGAGGTGATCACTCGGACTGCTGGAGCACAAATACACGGAAGCGCCGAGATGCGCCGCGCGATCCACGACGTGGCCGGCACCGGCCAGCGCTTGCACGTCGGGTAGCAACGCGGTCGAGTGCTCGTGCCAGCGGGTCCTGATCTCGTCGCCACGGTCCGCTTCCATCGACTCCCCGGCGATTTCGGTGACCAGGTGATCGCCGCCCATGCCGATGTGCCGATGAATCGCCGCCAGCGGGATCACCAGGCCGACGTCCCGGAACGCTCGTGCCCACGACAGACAGAGGTGGTAGTTGCTGTCGACGAGCGTGCCATCGACATCGAGGAGAAGGGCAGGCGTCACCTGCGTTCGGTTCCGCTCTTGGCGGCCCCGCAAACCCTTAGAGTGAGGTCATGAAGCTGGCTGTGCACTTTCCGAACTTCACCGGGGCCGCCAGCGGCGCGGAGCTCGCCTCGAGCCTGAGTGCGACGGCGCAGGCAGCCGAGGCCGGCGGCTGCTCGACCTTCACGCTGATGGACCACTATTTCCAGATGGAGGCGTTCGCGCCTCCCTCCGACCCCATGCTCGAGGGCTACACCGCCCTCGGCTTCCTGGCGGGGCGGACCGAGAGCATGACGCTCGGACTGCTGGTCACCGGCGTCACGTATCGGCACCCCGGGCTGCTCGCCAAAGTCGTGACGACCCTGGACGTTTTGTCCGGGGGCCGGGCCCTGCTCGGCATCGGCGCAGCCTGGTACGAGCGCGAGCACCACGGACTCGGAGTCCCCTTCCCACCGCTCAAGGAGCGGTACGAGCGGCTCGAAGAGGCCATTGCGATCTGCAAGCAGATGTGGAGCGACGACGACGGCGCGTACGAGGGGAAGCACTACTCACTTGCCGAGACCATCTGCGTTCCGCCCCCGCTCCAGGCCGGCGGGCCCCGGATCCTGATCGGCGGCAGTGGCGAACGGAAGACCTTGCGCCTCGTCGCTCAGTACGCGGACGCCTGCAATCTTTTCGCCTCGAGCCCGGCCGAGACGCAGCACAAGCTCGACGTACTGGAACGGCACTGCGCCGACGTCGGGCGGGATGGCGACGAGATCGAGAAGACGATCATCGTCTCGACCGACCCGCTCAAGGACATCGACGCCTTCGTGGTCAGCATGGCCGAGTACGCCGAGATAGGTATCGACCAGGTGTGGGTGTCCGCCGGCCAGCCGGATCCGGTGGCATGGGTGGAACAGCTGACGCAACGAGCCGTACCTGCTCTGCGCGACCTCGGCTGAACACTGCTTGCACCCGCCGACCGATACCGCAATGATCCGGCGCTGGAGGACATCGACGTTCCCCCGGCCAAGGAGTCCGTATGGTGCGCAAACTAGCGGCTGAGGCCGTCGGAACGTTCGTGCTCGTTTTCTTCGCGGTCGGCAGCGCGGTCTTCGGTGCCGACAAGATCGGTGCGGCAGGCGTCGCCACCGCGTTCGGACTTGTTCTCCTCGCGCTCGTCTACGCGATCGGGCCCGTGTCGGGCTGCCACGTGAACCCGGCCGTGACCCTCGGGGTCGTGCTGTGCCGCCGGATGAACCCGGCCGAGGGCGTCGCGTACTGGTGCGCGCAGGCCGCTGGTGGGATCGCCGGGGGTGCGTTGCTGAAGGCGATGGTCAGCGAGAACTTCGGCAAGGTCAGCGACAACACGAAGGCGATCGGAACCAACGGCTACGACAGCGTCGCTCATCCGATCAGCCAGGGCGGTGCGTTCGTCCTGGAAGTCGTCCTCACCGCGCTGCTCGTCCTGGTGGTGCTGCTGACCACAGGTCGGGCGGCGGCCCCCGGGTTCGCCGGCGTCGCCATCGGGCTGTCCCTGACGGCCATTCACCTGGTCGGCATCCCCCTGACGGGGACGTCGGTCAACCCGGCGCGCTCGCTCGGACCGGCCATCTTCGAGGGGCATCGAGCACTCAGCCAGCTGTGGCTGTTCCTGCTCGCGCCACTCGCCGGCGCGCTCGCGGCCTTCGGTATCTGGGCGATCATCCGATCCGACCAGGATGCGCATCCGGCGCCTTCACTCGAGGCGACCGAAGCGGCCTCGCCGTCGGTTGAGCGGTTCTGAGGAGGTCACAGCTCAGATGACAGAGAGCGCCGCGATTCCCTACGACGAGTTCGGGTTGTTCGCCGACAACGCCGCTGAGGTCGGGCTGGAGTACCGGCCCCCGGAGGTTCGCCGGGTGGCGGTCGAAGTCGCGCCGGGTCGCCGTATCAGCTCGCTGATCTGGGGGAGCGCGACTCCCGAGTACGTCCTGCTGCACGGCGGGGCGCAGAACGCGCACACGTGGGACACCGTCGCGCTCGCTCTCGACGCGCCTCTGCTGGCGATCGACCTTCCCGGTCACGGTCATTCGGACGCCGGCAGCACCGGGAACGGGGACGCTCCGGCCGCGGCACAGGACGTCGCCGTGGTGATCCGGGAGCTGGCGCCGGAGGCGCAGGTCATCGTCGGGATGTCGTTCGGCGGGATGACGACGCTGTCCTTGATCGCCGCCGCGCCGGAACTCGTTCCGGCCGCAGTGCTCGTCGACATCACCCCGGGCGTCGACGGACCCAAGTCGCGAGCGATCATGGATTTTGTCAACGGTCCCAGAAGTTTTCCGAGCTTCGACGACATTCTCGCCCGTACCGTCGAGCACAACCCGACGCGGACCGAATCCTCACTACGTCGCGGGATTCTGCACAACGCCGAGCAGCAGGACGACGGCAGCTGGATCTGGCGTTACCGCCGTTTCGACGAGCCGGGTACGGTCCGCTACCGCGAAGGTCCACGCGATGTGGGTGCCCTGTGGAACGTGCTTGACGGCGCGACAATGCCGATTCTGCTCGTCCGCGGAATGCGACCGCAATCCGTCGTCGATGACGCCGACGAAGCCGAGTTCCTGCGCCGCGCCTCGCGGGGGAGCGTCATACGGATCGCCGAGGCAGGCCACAGCGTGCAGGGTGATACGCCGCTGGAACTGGCGCGGGTCCTGGCGGCATTCCTCGCCGAGACGAGCGGTTAGGGCGCCGACACCCGTACACCCGCCGACGCATGCTCGTCGAGGTTCACCTCGCCCAGCGGGCCGCGCACCTGCGTCCCGACGCCGTCGTTCACCAGAACGCGTACCTGTGCGCCCGGCACGATGCCCGCGGTTTGAAGGGCCCTGAGCGTGTCGTGGTGGGCCTGGAGATCTTCCTCGAGACGGACGATCGTGACGTCGTCAT
Organism: uncultured bacterium; assembly: GCA_964247525.1. Classification (GTDB taxonomy): domain Bacteria; phylum Actinomycetota; class Actinomycetes; order Mycobacteriales; family CAJCIY01; genus DASYGP01. The sequence goes on along the minus strand of CAXTUZ010000008.1, from coordinate 9,333 downwards.
CTATCCCGGCTTCGTTCAGCATTCGGGACGGGCGGGGCGAGTACTGCTTCTTCGAGCCCGGGATCGGGTTGCCGTGCGGGCAGATCGCCGGGTCATCGAGAATCGCGACGAGTCGCTCCTCGAGGACCGGGCTGATCGCGTGTTCGAGACGTCCGGCCTCTTCGTGCACCTGATGCCACGGCAGTCCGAGGATGTCGACGAGGAGGCATTCGGCCAGGCGGTGGCGGCGCACGATGGCCGTCGCGTAGGCCCGTCCCATCGGGGCGAACGTGATCGTCCGCTCCTTCGTGAGGTGGACGTAGCCCTCCCTCTCCAGACGCTTGATCTGCTCGCTGACGGCGGGTGCGGACACGTTGAGGCGCTCGACGAGCCGGGCCCGCATCGCGGGGATACCGGCCTCCTCCAGGTGGTAGATCGTTTCGAGGTACTCCTCGACCGCAGGGTGATGCTGCGAATCGGGGGCTTCTACCGCCGGTTTCACACTTCTCGCCATCAAATCCATCCCGGGAACCAGATGCGCGCGTGCCACGCTCCACTGGAGATCGTGTCACCAACGAGGATGGGGTAGAGCCAGAGGAAGTTGACCGCGACCAGAGTTGCGTACAGTGAGACACCGAACACGGCGCCTTGACGCCTCCGGTCGAGCAGGATCGTCCCTTTCCACGAGCCGCCGACACCCGGTGGGGCATGGCCGAGCGCGGCGCCCGCAACCATGGTGATCGCGAGCACAATGACCGGCAGGATCGGCAGGGAGTAGAACGAGAACATCTGCCGCGGCTCGGACAGCGTCCACGGCAGGAACCCGAACGCGAACACGACCAGGATCATCGCGGCTCGCCAGTCGCGCTTGGCGGCCCAGATCCCCCCGACGACCAGGATCGCCGGGATCGCCGCCCACCAGATCGCCGGCGTACCGATGTCCAGGATCTGTTTGACGCAACCGCCGTTCGACGAGCAGCCGGCCTGGCCCTTGGGCGGGCTCTCGTAGTAGAGGTTCACCGGCCGGGCGAGCAGCAACCAGCCGAACGGTTTCGACAGGTACGGATGTAACTTCCCGGCTTGGTGAAACGTGCTGTCGGTCTTGCAGAAATTCAGGATGGGGATCAAGGGATTGCCGTCACCCGCGTGATCTCGGTCGGTCAGATTCTGGTGGAAGTTGTACGCCTGGCACTGGTAGGCGAGCCAGTTCCGTACCGGGTCCAGCGCCCCACCCGTGCGCACCTTGGTCACGCCGTTCATGTCTAGGTTCGGGGTGTACGAGGTGCGGCCGTACGCGCTTGACGGCCCGGCGGCGAACCACCCGGTCCACGTCGCGGTGTAGGCCGCGATCGGGAGCAGGGTGAACTGCGGGACCCACCCGAACCAGTCCCGGCGCATCGCGGCACGGACCGGCCGGGGAATGTTTGCCGACCGGCGGCCGCCGACGTCCCACGCGAAGGCCAGGGCCGCGTACGCCGGAATGACGTAGAGGCCGCTCCACTTCACGGCGAGCCCGGCGCCGAGAAACACGCCGGTCAGCACGCGCCAGTAGCGAAAGCCCAATCGCGGCCCGGGGAACTGCTGGCTCGCGCCCGCGTCAAGTCGCTGGGCGAGCAGTCGCCGCCCGTGTTCACGGTCCAGCACGAGCGTCGCGAGCGCGAGCAGCTCGAAGAACATCAGGAAGATGTCGAGCAACGCGAGCCGGCTTTGGACGAACTCCATTCCATCCAAGGCCAGCAGCAGTCCGGCGAAGCCGCCGAGCAACGTCGAACCGAAAAGCCGGCGTGCGAGGCGTATCAGGATCATTACCGACAACGTGCCGGCCGTGGCGGCGGCGACGCGCCAGCCGAACGGGTTGTCGCCGAATATCTTGATCCCCGCGGCGATCATCCACTTGCCGAGCGGCGGGTGGACGATGAATCCGGGTCCGGTGTTCTGGCAGTTCTGCTCGACACCTTTGTGCAACAGGCTCAGCGCGTCGTGATGGTAGTACGTCTCGTCGAACAGGTCCTGGTAGTACCGGACGCAGCCCGAATCCTTGTCGGTGAACGTGCCCGAGAAGTAGCCGGTGCCCTTGCCCTGCTTGCTCGGATCGGTCATCCAAAGCTTCGAGCCGAGGTGGTGGAAGCGGAGGAATCCGGCAAACAGGCCGACCGCGAGGGTGACGAGCCAGCCCGCCAGGCGATCACTCGGAAGGGGCGTGACGAGCTTGGACTGCCAGGACGCGTCGCGTACGCGAGCTTGCCGCGCAGTGGGACGCGGCGCCGCGGTCACGCTCACGTGGCCAGCCTAGTGGGACGATCGGCCCGTGCCCCTCGTCCTCTGCGCCACCCCGATCGGGGATGTGACCGACGCCTCACCGCGGCTGAAGGCCGTGCTCAGCTCCGCGCATGTGGTCGCGGCCGAGGACACCCGTCGTTTTCGCGACCTGGCCCGGCGGCTCGAAATAGACGTCGGCGCGCGGGTGGTGAGCTACTTCGCTGGGAACGAGGCCGCTCGCACCGGTGATCTGGTACGCGCGATGCTGTCCGGGGCGACCGTCGCGCTCGTGACCGATGCTGGGATGCCGGGTGTCAGCGACCCGGGCTACCTGCTGGTACGCGCCGCGCTCGACGCCGGAGTCGCGGTGACCGTCGTACCCGGGCCGTCCAGCGTGACCGCGGCCCTCGCGATCTCAGGACTGCCCAGCGAGCGCTTCACCGTGGAGGGCTTCCTGCCGCGTCGTCCGGTCGAGCGACGCCGGTTGCTCATGAGTCTCGCCCGCGAGCCGCGGACCATGGTCATCCTCGAGTCGACCCACCGGATCGCCGCGACGTTGGCCGATCTCGCCGAGGCGTTCGGTGCTGACCGTCAGGGCGCTGTCTGCCGCGAATTGACGAAGACGTTCGAGCAGGTCCTTCGCGGTGGCCTTGGAGAGCTTGCCGAACAGGCCCGACATGAACAGCTCAAGGGGGAGATCACCGTCGTCATTGCGGGCGCCGAGCCCGAGGATCCGACGGCGTCTGCCGACCTCGCGCAGCTGCGCGTCCAGGTTCAGGCGCGCGTCGCGGAAGGCAGCAGTACTCGGGACGCGGTGACCGCAATCTCCACCGAGACAGGCATTGCGCGGAAGGTCGTGTACGCCGCCGCGACCGGCGCGAAGCTCCCGAGCCGCTCGTGACTCGGCGGAATTCCCTCGGCCAGCCACAAGACAATTCTGAACTTCTGCGGGATGGCAGGTTCGACAAGCGATGAGCGCCCTAGACAAAACCTCGGCCTCATGCCGCTGACTCACGACGCGCAGCATTCCATTTCAAGTGGCCAGCGCTCGCGGAGACGCATTGATGGCACCTGTTGCTGTCCCGAGCCAGCGGTGGGAGATCGAGTTCTCCGCTGAATAGCCCAGAAGACGGTGCGGGGTTGCTGTCAACGGCGTTCGAAGGACGTCACCGAACTTCAATCGGGGCGACACTCAACTCATTGCACGACATTCGGCGCGACCGACGAGTTTGCCGAGGAGTTCACCAAGAGCCCGGCGCCTCGGAGGCACACTAAGCTCAAGGTATGCCTCGCTCCATCCTCACCGCGGTCGCCTGGCCGTACGCGAACGGCCCACGGCACATCGGCCATGTTGCCGGCTTCGGAGTCCCTTCAGACGTCTTCGCCCGGTTCCAGCGGATGTCGGGCAACAATGTCCTGATGGTCAGCGGTACGGACGAGCACGGCACCCCGATTCAGGTGCAGGCCGACCAAGAGGGCGTGAGCCCGCGGACCCTGGTCGACCGCTACAACCGGATCATCGCCGAGGACATCGGCGCGCTCGGCCTGTCGTACGACCTGTTCACCAGGACCACAACGCGGAACCACTACGCGGTCGTCCAGGACATGTTCCGCCAACTCCTGGCGAACGGCTACATCGCCGAACGCCCTGCGCTGTCGGCGATCTCACCGAGTAATGGCCGTACCCTGCCGGACCGCTACATCGAAGGAACCTGCCCGATCTGTGGGTACGACGGCGCCCGCGGTGACCAGTGCGACAACTGTGGCAACCAGCTCGACCCGCAGGATCTGATCAATCCGGTCAGTAGAATCAACGGTGAGACACCGAAGTTCGTCGAATCGCAGCAGTTCTTTCTCGACCTGCCCGCATTCTCTGACGCGCTCGGGACATGGCTCTCGTCCCGCACGGGTTGGCGTACCAACGTACTGGCGTTCAGCCGAAATCTCGCGGCAGGCCTGAAGCCGAGAGCGATCAGCCGTGACCTGAACTGGGGCGTGCCCATCCCCGTTCCGGAATGGGAAAATCGGGACGACAAGCGCATCTATGTCTGGTTCGACGCGGTCATCGGGTACCTCTCCGCTTCCGTCGAGTGGGCTCGCCGCAGCGGAAATCCTGACGCGTGGCAGCAGTTCTGGACTGATCCAGCCGCTGAGTCTTACTACTTCATGGGAAAGGACAACGTCACTTTCCACTCGGTGATCTGGCCGTCATTGCTGCTCGGGTACAACGGTGAGGGTGCCTACGGCGGACAACCCGGCCAGTACGGAAGGCTTAACCTGCCGACGGAGATCGTGAGCAGCGAATTCCTGACGATGGAAGGCCGGAAGTTCTCCTCCAGCCGCCAGATCGTCATCTACGTGCGCGACTTCCTCGCGCGCTACCAGCCCGATGCGCTGCGCTACTACCTCGCGGTAGCCGGGCCCGAATCGAGTGACACCGACTTCACCTGGGAGCAGTTCGTCACCCGGACGAACACCGAACTCGTTGCAGGCTGGGGCAACCTGGTCAACCGGACCTTCTCCCTGATCGCGAAGAACCTCGGCAGCATCCCGGATGCCGGCATCCTGCACGATGCCGATCGCATCGCACTCGAGTCGAGCGAGCGAGCGTTCGGTGTGGTCGGACCGCTGCTGGACCGATCGCAGCAGAAAGCGGCTGTGACAGAGGCGATGCGCACCGTCGCCGATGCGAACAAGTACCTTTCGGACGAGGCGCCGTGGAAGCTTCGTGAGTCGGATCCCGAGCGTTTCGCCACCATCATGCATGTGGCGCTTCAACTCGTACGTGACGCCGCGACGCTGCTGACGCCCGTGCTGCCGACGAGTTCCAATCAGGTGCACGCGATGCTCGGCGGTGCCGGCGCGTGGTCCGCGATGCCGGAGTTGGTTGAAGTGGACGATCTCGATGGTGGGCCGGCGTACCCGGTCCTCCGAGGCGACTACGCGGCAGCAGAAGCACAATGGGCACGCACGCCGATCGTGCCCGGCACCCCGATCGCGACCCCGACGCCGCTGTTCACCAAACTCGACGCGAAGATCGTCGACGAGGAGCTCGAACGCCTGACAGCGGAGCCGGCGGAGTGAGCGGCCGCGCCCACGGGCGCGAGGGTGAGCCGGTCCCAGCGCCCGAAAAGCTTCCCGGACCGGTGGTGGACACGCATTGCCACCTCGATCTCATGGGCGGTGACGTCGCGGCCGAACTCGCGCTCGCTCGTTCGGTCGGTGTCGCCGACATCGTGACCGTTGGGATAGACCTGGAAACCTCGCGCTGGCAGGCACAGATCGCCGCCGAGTATCCGCGGGTCTACGCGACCGCGGCAATACACCCGAACGCGGCCGCCGGGGGTGAGGCTCACGATGAGGCGCTCCGCGGCATCGAGGACCTCGCCGCGTTGCCCCAGGTACGGGCGGTGGGCGAGACCGGCCTCGACTATTTCCGAACCGTCGAATCGAGCGGTCATCGGGCGCAGCAGGAGAGTTTACGGGCCCACATCGCGATCGCGAAGCGCACCGGAAAGGCCCTGGTCGTGCACAACCGGGATGCGCACGCGGATACCCTGCGTATCCTCGCGGAGGAGGGCGCTCCGGAACGGGTTGTGATACATGCATTTTCCGGTGACGCGGAGTTCGCCCGAGCCTGCGTTCGGGTCGGTTACGCCTGCTCGTTCGCTGGAAACGTCACGTTCAAGAACGCTGACAATCTGCGTGCGGCCGCAGCCGTCGTACCCCCCGATTTGCTGCTCGTCGAGACCGATGCCCCGTTCCTGACACCCATGCCGTTTCGTGGGCGCCCAAACGGACCGCACCTGGTGCCACTCACGGTCCGCGCGCTGGCGCAGGTACGGGGTGAGCAGGTGGAAACCACGTGCGCGGGAATCACGGCGACCGCGGGTCGAATATTCCAGCTGTGAACGGCTCAGCCAGATAGCGTGCCCGATACCGAGTGATGGTCGTCACAAAAACCGCAGCTTCGTGAGCGTCTGGTGCACGCAGAGTGCGTCTTTGTAGTCACCCGACTTGCCGCGAATAAGTCGGTGTGGTTACGGTCCATGGACCAAAGACCGCCGGGATGGGGATCTCGCGGTCGCACCACTTCCCCCTTGGTGCAGCGCGCTTTGGCGTGCCTCCTTGTCGTGCGTCCGCGTGTTTTCTCCTGGGACCGGACCTTCGACATCGGAGTCCTTTTGCTCGAGGCCCCAACGCGCACCTCCGTTCTTTACCTGCAGGCGCTTGTTCGCGCCGCTAGACCAACCCGGCGGCGGCTGCTCATCGCCGCGGCACAGCTCGGGTTGCTGGGCGGGCTGCTCTCGTCGATTGCGGTCTTCGTATCGGCGGACAAAACGGTCACGATCAGCGTCGACGGAGTTTCGACCACAGCGCGGACCTTCAGCGGCACCGTGTCCGGCGTGCTCGCGCACGAACACATCACGCTCGGCCAGCACGATGTCGTCACCCCTGCCCTCGGTGCACACCTCAAGGACCACGGCGCGATCACGATCCGGCGCGGACGCCCGATCCAGCTCACCGTCGGCACCCGCCAGCAGGCCGTCTGGGTGACTGCCACCACGGTGGGTGAGGCGCTCGCGCAGCTCGGACTCGACGGGCCGGGGGACTACGTCTCGGCGGCGACCACCAGCCCGATCGGCCTCGGCGGTCTCGCGCTCGTAGTCCGAGAGCCGCAAACCGTCCGGATCGCCGTTGACGGCGCCGTCCGGACTGGCGTCACCACGGACGCCCGCGTGGAGCAGCTCCTGGCCAGCAACCGGGTAACGATGGGTCCGACCGATCGGCTCTCGGTCTCGCCCGGCACCTATCCGCTCACCGGCATGGTCATCGCCGTGACCCGGATCGCGTCGGGCAAGCAGGTGGCGACCAGCGTGGTCGCGCACACCGTGCGCAGAGTCGCCGACGACAGCCTCTACGAGGGCGATTCCCGCACCGTCGACGGCGGTCGTGACGGGGTGGTCGAGTCCGTGTACGTCGTGACCTACACGAACGGGAAGGTCACCGGCCGAGCACTAGCATCCCGCGCCATGACAACCTCCATGGAACCTGCGGTGGTGGCGTTCGGTACGAAGAAGCTGCCCCCGCCGCCACCCACGCCGGCCGCCTCACCTGCCCACGCCGGCGGTCTGGACTGGGCCGCCCTGGCGAGTTGTGAGTCCGGGGGCAACCCGGGCGCGGTGTCCGAGGGTGGGGCCTACCGTGGCCTCTACCAGTTCTTGGTGTCGTCGTGGCAGGGGGTCGGTGGATCCGGTGACCCGATCAATGCCTCGCCCGCCGAGCAGACCTATCGAGCTCAGCTGCTCTACGCCAAAGCCGGAGCCTCTCCGTGGCCGCGCTGCGGAAGATACCTCTGAGGCAATACCTCCCGAGCGGCCGCCTGAAGGACTACAGGGAGGTGGCTTGCTCGGACCCGCTGAAGTTCGTGCACTGGCGGCGGCTATCGGTTTCGCCCCGAGCAAGCGACGCGGGCAGAACTTCGTCGTCGACGCCAACACGGTCCGGCGGATCGTTGCCACCGCGGGGGTGTCGCCGGCCGACAGGGTGCTGGAGATCGGCCCCGGGCTCGGGTCGCTCACGCTCGCCCTCCTCGCTGCGCGCGCGAGCGTTGTCGCCGTGGAGGTCGACCCCGAGCTGGCCGCAGCACTTCCGCGTACCGCCGTCGACCGGATGCCTGACCGCGCGGGTGCTCTGGAGGTCGTCCAGCTCGACGCACTCGCGCTGACTCCCGAACGGATGCCGGGCAAGCCGCCGGGAGTGCTCGTCGCCAACCTCCCCTACAACCTGGCGGTCCCGCTGTTGCTGACCGTTCTCGAGCGCTTCCCGTCGCTTGCGACCGGCATCGTGATGGTGCAGGCGGAAGTCGGGCACCGGCTTGTGGCGCCCCCGGGGTCCCGCACGTACGGCGTCCCGTCGGTGAAGGCCGCATGGTGGGCCAAAGCTGCCCTGGCGGGCACCATCAGCCGCTCGGTGTTCTGGCCCGCTCCGCACGTCGATTCGGTGCTGGTCTCGTTCACCCGACGTGCCGAACCCGGCGACGAGGGTCTACGCCGCCGGGTGTTCGCCCTGGTGGATACGGCGTTCGCCCAACGCCGGAAGACGTTGCGCGCCGCTCTCGCCGGAGCGTACGAGAGCGCGGCGGTCGCCGAAGCGGCGCTGCGCGAAGCCAGGATCGATCCCGGTGCGCGAGGGGAGACCCTCGCGCTCGACGATTACGTCCGGCTCGCTCGCGTCGGCACCTAGGCTTGCCGACAGTCGGGATCGGCTCCGTCGGCGGGGCGTCACAGAAGGGACCGTGCTCTGAGCGTCCAGCGGGTGCTGACCGGCGTTCCGGAACCGATTACCGTCCGGGTGCCGGCGAAGATCAACCTCGCGCTTCAGGTCGGTCAGCGACGTGACGACGGGTACCACGACGTCGCGACCGTTTATCAGGCGGTGAGCCTGTACGACGAGGTGACCGCCACTCCCGCGACCGGCATCAGCGTTGTCGTTCGAGGTGAGGCCGCCGGCGACGTTCCGGAGGGACCGGACAACCTCGCGTTCAAGGCGGCCGAACTCCTCGCTAGCCGTCACCGGGTCCTCGGCGGCGCGGCAATCGAGATCACAAAAGGCATTCCGGTCGCGGGTGGAATGGCGGGAGGCTCGGCCGACGGCGCTGCAGCCTTGCTCGCGTGCGACGCGCTGTGGGGTCTGGACAGCGAACGCGCGGAGCTCTCGGTACTCGCTGCCGAGCTCGGCAGCGACGTTCCATTTCTGCTTCGTGGCGGCACGGCCCTGGGTTCGGGGCGGGGCGAGCTGCTGAGCGACGTCCTGACCCGGGGGACGTACCACTGGGTCCTGGCCCTGGCCGACGGAGGCCTCTCGACCCCTGCGGTGTACGCGGCGTTCGACGAGTTGGGTCTCGGGACGGGTCCGGGGCCCGAGCAGGTGCTCGCAGCGTTACGGACCGGTCAGCCCGGCGACCTCGCGGAGGTGCTGACGAACGACCTGCAGCCGGCCGCCGTGTCGCTGCGACCGTCTCTACACCGAGTGCTCAATGCGGGTGCCGAGATCGGCGCGCTCGCCGGTGTCGTATCGGGGTCGGGTCCGACC
>CAXTUZ010000007.1:23337-34532 GCA_964247525.1 uncultured bacterium | reverse complement strand
GGCGCGCGGCCCCGCGCGCCCCCCGGGCCCTGGGGTACCGCGCTGCCCGCTCGAGGCCGGCTCGACCGTAGGCCGCACGCCGGGGCTCATCGCGTAGCAGTGCGGTGATCGATGCAGCGGCAAGGCGCGGGCGGCGCGGCGGCAGCAGGACTCCGGTGACTCCGTCGACGACCGTGTCGAGCAGACCGCCCACAGCCGAGCCGACCACGGGTACGCCACACGCCATCGCCTCGAGCGGCACGATCCCGAACGGCTCGTACCACGGCAGGCAGACGACCAGGTCAGCTGAACGAATCAGTGCCGGCAGTTCGGTGTGCGGGACCTGACCCACGAGATGGACCCGGTGTGCGACGCCTAGATCGCGGGCCAGCGCCTTCAGTCGCAACGCCTCCGCGTCATGCCGGACGTCCTCAATGCGAGGACCTCCGGCGATGACGAGTTCGGTATCCTCGATCCACTGCAGCGCAGTGATCACGTCCTCGGCTCCCTTACGGGGCACCAGCCGTCCCACTACGAGGAGCCGGTGCCGCTGCGAGCGAGGAGCGCGCGTCCCGTCGGGCACGAACCAGGTGCAGTCCACACCCGAGGGCACGATGTCGACGCGCGACGACAACACGCCCATCGCGACGAGTTCGCGCTTCTCGTCGGCGCAGGACGCGATGACGCGGTCCGCGCGCAGGGCGACCTTCCGCTCGAGGTCCAGGCGCTCGGGCGGGCTTGTGTCCGCCACCCCCTGCAGGCGGCGCTTGACCGACCCCAGAGCGTGGAACGTCTGCACCACCGGCACTTCGAGGATCCGCGCGGCGTCGGTGCAGGCGAGCCCGCTCATCCAGAAGTGTCCGTGCAGCACGGTGGGTGCCGCCACAGCCAGGCACCGGCGCAGCGCTTGCCCCAGCTCCCCTACGTACGGCAGCAGCTCGTCCTTCGCGACGTGCTCGGCGGGCCCCGCCGCCAGGTGGTGGACGAGCACGCCGTCTCGTAGCGACGCGGTATCCGGTAGCCCACGCCGGTCGCGACGTGTGTACACGTCGACGGTGTGACCACGCTCGGCCAGCGCCGAGGCCAGTGCGGCGACGTGCACGTTCTGGCCACCGGCATCGACACTGCCGACGACGGCCAGCGGACTGGCGTGCTCCGACAACATGGCGATGTTCACGTTCCGGCCTGCCCGGTGAGCGATCGGGTCGATGTGGCCGCGATACCGGTCGTCGTCGCGAGCAGTGCATCCCAGTCAGTGAGGAAACGCCCCGCCCCGTAACGGGTGAGCGCGTACTCCCGGGCGGAGGATCCCGCCAGACGGGACGCCTCGGGGTCGGAGACGAACTCGCGGAGCGCGGAGTGCAATCGGTTGACGTCTGCCGACACCACCCCCGCGGACGCGGGTACGGCCTCGATCACCTCCGTGCTTGCGACGGCGACCACCGGCATGCCGAGCATCATCGCCTCGATCAGTGACAGTCCGAGCGAGGTCCAACGAATGGGGTGGACATAAACCCGGCGCCGGGCCATCTCGGTGTGCAGCTGGTCCTGACCGAGATTTCCTCGTTGGTGCACGTTCGCCGTCCGGCGAAGATCGGTCATGCCGAACAAGTCGACCGGTACCGTGCGAGCGAATTCTGCCAGCAGATCCGTACCGACCATCCGGCCACGGCGACCAGGCTCGTTGATGACGACCGCCGCTCGGGCGAGTTCCCCGGTGTAACGCTCCCCCGGGTCGAGTACGCCGTGCTCGATGACGGTGTTCGGCGCACGACCGTTGTCCCAGAACAACTGGTTGAAGAACGTGACGTGCACCAGAGCGATGTCGCTGCTGTCGGCGAGCGGGTGGCGGCTCTGAACAGGATGCGGCTCCGGGGCGTTGTGCTCCAGGTAGATCGCCGGCACGTCTCGACCGGGCGTACGGCCCGTCCACTCGCGTGCCAGCTCCAGTTCATGCGGGCGCTGCAGGATCACGACATCGATCGGTTCGTGGCGCAACTGCGCGGGACTGCGTTCGATCACACTCGCGGGCCAGTCCCATGTCTGCGCCCGGCCGCGGCCGTCCGGCCCGCGATCGGGCAACACCGGAACCACGTACTCATGCCGCCCCTGCACGAAGGTAGTCGTCCAGCTCCCGTGCACGTGCCAGAGCAGGATTCTCACCGCGCTCCACCACCACTGCGCATTCGCCTGGCCTCGAGAAGATCATGCGCCGCCCGTACGACGTCTGCCGGAGCAACCGCGCTGAGGCACGGATGGCCCGGAATCGGGCAGGCCGTGGCCCGGGTGTCGCGACACGGCGCATTCTGCGCGCCGAGCACTGTCGTCGGTACTCCGTACGGCGCCCACCGCACGGCCGGGACGACGGGCGCGAACAGCGAGACCACCGGCGTGCCCACCGCGGCCGCGAGATGGGCCGGCCCGGTGTTGGCCACCACCATCACGCTCGCCCCGGCCAGCACCGCGGCGAGCTCGGCCACGCTGAACCGCCCTCCGCAGTCCAGTGCCGAGGCGCCGGCCACGGCCTTCGTCAAGCCTGTCTCGGCGGCGCCTCCGGTGACCACGACCGCACGCCCTTGCGCCGCGAGGAGTTCGACGACCTCGGTCCAGCATTCCGCCGGATACGCCCGCGCGGAGGCACTGACACCGGGATGGACGACGACGTACTCGCCGACGCCGAGATCGACGCTGGGCAACGGCTCGCGAACCCGCAACCGGCCGTCGTCGCCGGGGGGCAACGCGAACCCGGCCGCCTGGGCGACCGCGAGCATTCGCTCGGGCTCGGGACCGTCCGGTGGCGGGGGCACTCGCACGTCCAGCAGCCGGCCGGGGTAGTCCTCGCTGACCGCCGTGATCCGCGCGATGCCGGCAAGGCGGAGCAGCAGAGCGGTGGGCAGGGCGGACTGATGGAAGGAGGTGAGCACCACCGCCTGGTCGATGTCACGGCTGCTGAGCGCGGCGACCAGGATGTCGATCGCCTCGCGCTCCACGGCCGGCGGATATGCGCTGATCCACGGGCAGTCCCACACCAGCACATCGTGGACCCCGGGCAGCAGTTCGGCTGCCTGCGCACCGAGGGGGCCGACGAGCAGGGTCGTTGTCGTGCTGCCGGCGGCAACCGCGCGTATCGCGGGCCCGCTGATCAGTACGTCACCCATGCTGTCCAGCCGCACCACCAGGGCTCCGTTCACGCCGACACCCGCGCCAGGATCAGCGCCGCGGCGTCCTCGATGTTCCCGCACACGATCGCCGCGGCGTCGACTTCTTCCTGGCGGGTGACGCCGGTCGGGACAAGGACGGCGAATGCGGCGCCGGCCGCGTGCGCAGCCTCGACGTCCGTACCGATGTCGCCGATGACAGCACACTGCTCCGGCGCGACGCCGAGTGCGGCCGCGGCCGCGTGGATCATCCCGGGCTCGGGCTTGCGGCATGCGCAGGCACTTTCCGGTGCGTGCGGGCAGATCTGCCAGTCGTCGAACGGGCCGAGAAGCTGATCGACCCGGGCGTTGACCGCCTCGACCTGTTCGAGCGTCAACACGCCCCGTGCCACCCCGGACTGGTTCGAGATGACCCCGACTTTGAGGTCGGCCGCCCGAAGCCGACGCAACGCCGTCCGCACACCGGGGAGCGCCTCGACCTTGGCGGGGTCGCCGTTGTACGGAACGTCGCGTACCAGCGTTCCGTCGCGATCGACGAGAACGGCCCGCAACGGCAGTCGCTGCCTGGTGGACTTACGGTGTCGCCACGTGCCGCGGAGCCAGTGCCATGTTGCGGCCGGGGGGATGGCCGCGCTGGTCACCAGCATCGACGCGATCTCACGAGAGGTTCGCGGCCCGGGTGCGATGCGGGCCCAGGCGAACTGCGTTACGAGCCCGGTGTAGGCAAGACCGGCCGGGAGCGAGAGCCGTCGCCTGCGGGTCAGCCGTCCGGCGCACCAGAGCAGTGCGACCGATGTCGTCGCCAGATGAGCCGGACGACGGCCGCGTGCGGCGCCCGCACGGACCTCCCAGGCCGGACCGTGCAGTCGGCGCATCAGAGCGTCATCAGCGTTGCCGCGCTGCGACGTCACGCTCGCCGTCCACCGCGCGGGCCGTACGGGGTGCTCGCTGTTCCTGACTCCGGAGGTGATCCGGTACGGCCGCTCGGTGATCCGCAGGGCGATATCGGCGTCCTCGCGGAACGCCCGGCCGAAGCGCTCGTCGAAGCCACCGACCTCGACGAGGACGCGACGCCGATACGCCATATCGGCGGTGATCCAGCGCGCGCCGGCCAAGCCGGCCGTACCGCGCTCGGCGTCGGTGGGTCGGCGGTCCGCGGGCAGCGGCACGGTCAATCGGGCCTGCGAGCCCGCCACATCCGGGCCCGCGTCGCGCAGGTCCGCGGCCAGATCCGTGAGCCACGTCGCGGTGACGACGACATCGTCGTCGAGGAACACGACCCACTCCACACTCGGCGTCGAGCGCCAGCCGCAATTGCGGGCGGCCGCAGGACCGCGGCCGCCGCTTTGCACCACGACTGTCCGCTCGGCGGTCCACCCGGACGAACGGGGCAATGCCTGCGTGGCATCCCGGCGATCGTCGACTAGCACGATGCGCTCGGGACGAGGACCGTGCGCTGCGTCCAGCGAGGCGAGCAGCGCCGCGAGCGAGGACCGCCCAAGCGTCGGAATCACTACGGAGTACGTCACCGGCTGACGCCGAAAGCGCTGCGCCGCAGTACGAATGGACCGATCGCCAGCATGTCGACCGGCGTCGAGCCGAAACACTCGAGCGCATCGGAGATGCTGTCGACCATGGGCCGGCCGGCGGTGTTGAGGCTCGTATTGACGACGACGGGCAGGCCGGTGCTGCGCTCGAACGCAGACAGCATCCGCGCGAGCAGCGGTTCGTCGGCGTCGTCGACAGTCTGGATGCGAGCCGTGCCGTCGACGTGGATCACGGCGGGAAGGCGGTCCCGCCAGGCCGGGGCGACGTCGTGGACGAACAACATGTACGGCGAGGGAATCGGTCCCCGGCCGAAGAGCTCCGCCGCCCGCGAGAGCAGCACCATGGGCGCCACCGGCCGGAACTGTTCGCGTCCCTTGACGTCGTTGAGGCGGGCGAGATTCTCGGGGCGGCCGGGATGCGCGAGCAGCGAGCGGTGACCCAGGGCCCGCGGACCGAACTCACTGCGACCCTGGAACCACGCGACGATCCCGTCATCTGCCAGTTCTTGCGCGACCGCCTCGGCCACGTCGTCCGGCCGCTCGTACGGCACCCGCGCGGTCCGCAGAGCGGACTCGATCTCGGCGTCGCCGAATCCGCGGCCGAGGGCGGGCGAAGTGACCGGAGCGACCCGGTCACCGTTCTGAGCCGCCAGGTAGAGCGCGCCACCAAGTGCCGTACCCGCGTCACCCGCGGCAGGCTGCACCCAGACCTCGTCGAACGGCGATTCCGCGAAGATCCGCGTGTTGGCGACGCAGTTGAGCGCCACTCCGCCGGCGAGGGCGAGTCGGCGGTGACCGGTGCGCTCGTGCAGCCACCGAGCCAGGTCCAGCAATGTCTCCTCGAGTACCAGTTGCAGGCTCGCGGCGAGATCCGCGTGCTCCTCGGTCCACTCCGCCCGCGCGTCGCGTCGCTTGGCGAGGACGTTCCAGTCGACACCGCCCGTACGGAACCCGCCGTCCCCGGTGCCGTGGACGAAGCCGCGAAGGTATTCGGCGTGCCGTGGTGTGCCGTACGAGGCGAGGGCCATCACCTTGTACTCGTCGCTGCTACGCAGGAAGCCGAGGTGCTCGGTGGCGTCCTCGTACAGCAGTCCCAACGAGTGCGGCAGCCGCTGCGAGTACAGCGTCTCCACACTGCCGCCGGGACCGAAGGAGGCGGCGAGATGGCTGTGCCGTTCACCCCTACCGTCCAGCACCAGCGCGGCGCACTCACCGTCGAACGGAGCGGCGAGGGCGGCCGATGCCGCATGTGCCAGGTGATGCGGAACGTGACGGAAGGCGCCCGGGTCCAGTCCGGGCAGCGCCTGCGCGAGGAACCCTGACGCGTGCTCGGCGTACGTACGGCGCACGTGATCCCACGGGTCGTTCAGCCCGAGCGCCTCCGGGGGCAGGTGCAGGTCCGGATCGAAGGAGTACGTCACTGCGTCGATGTCGGAAGCGCGAACTCCGGCGTGGTCCAGACACCAGGCGGCGGCGAGGTCGGGCGTCTCCCATGCCGAGAAGGGAACCGGCCGCTTGCCGTGTTTGCGGCGAGTGAAGCGCTCCTCCTCCGCCGCGGCGATCGTCACCCCGTCGGCGACAAGTGCTGCCGCGGGATCGTGGTAGATCGCATTGATGCCGAGGATAAGCACGACCGGGTCCTTCCCACCGAGACGACCGGGACACGTCCGCTCTCCGACCGGCCCTGGTTATGCCGGTGCGCGCGACGAATCGCCGGCCGTCATCAGCGCTCGCAGCTGCGCGAAACCTTGGTCGATGTGTCGCGCCAGCTCGGGTTCGCTGCTGCTTTCCAGCCAGCGCGAGAATGCCACCTTGAAGACGGCGATCCCCGCCTCGGCGGTCACGTGCGCCGCCGGCTCGTCGACGCCGCGCGCCCGCAGGCCCTCTGCGAGCGCGGCCGCCAGTGACGCGAGTTTGATGAGTTCGCGTTCTCGGAGGTCGGTGTTCGCGTCAATGACGCGCTGGCGCTGGCGGGCCCGCGAACGACGTCCTTGCAGCAACGCTCCGGCGGCCTTCAAAGCCTGCGCAACCGCGTCGATCGGCGCCGCGGACAGCGGCGCGTCAGAGAGGGCATCGACGAGCGCCTGGTGGAGTTCGCGCGATCCCCCGAAGAGCACTTCCCGCTTGTCCGCGAAGTATCGGAAGAACGTACGTTCGGTCAGGTCAGCGCGCCGGGCGATGTCCGACACCGTCGTCTGCTCGTAACCCTGCTCCACATACAGCTCGAGGGCGCCCCGTTCAAGCCGTCCCCGTGCATCTGGCTCCCATCGACCCACGGCGCGCAGCCTAGCGATGACGGTCCCTGACATCAGAGGTACATTGATGGCAGATCCTGTCATCGATGTACGGAGGCCGACCATGCGCGTTCTCGTCACCGGTGCGTCCGGGTGGATCGGCGCCGCCGTCGTTGCGCAACTCCTCGACGGCGGGCATCACGTCATCGGTCTCGCCCGTTCCGATGATTCTGCCGCGACGCTCTCCGCGGCCGGGGTGCAGGTGCGGCGCGGCGGCCTCGACGATGTCGGGGTTCTGAAAAGCGCCGCGGCCGATTCCGACGGCGTCATCCACCTTGCGTACAAGCACGACGAGGCGTTCTCGGGCAACTACCAGGGCGCGGCAGACGCCGACCTTCGCGCCGTGGAAAGTCTCGGTGCAGGACTTCTGGGGTCCGATCGACCGCTCGTGATTGCTTCCGGTACGGCCGTCCTCGGGCCCGGAGTGATCGCGACCGAGACCGCCGTGCCCGAATCCGACTCTGGCGCGAGCGCGCGCGTTCGGTCCGAGCGCGCTGCGCTTTCGCTTGCCTCTCGCGGCGTGCGCTCGGCCGTCGTACGGCTCCCTCCGACGAATCACGGCGAGGAAGACACCGGCTTCATGGCGCGGCTGGTCGCCGTCGCCCGCGACACGGGCACCTCTGGCTACATCGGCGACGGGACGAACCGGTGGCCCGCCGTCCACCGCCTCGACTCCGCGAACCTCTTCCGGCTTGCGGTGGAAAATGCCCCGGCGGGCTCGGTCCTGCATGCGGTCGACGACGAGGGCGTACCGGTGCGCGACATCGCCGAGGTCATCGGCCGGCATCTCGGTTTACCGGTCGCCTCGGTCGATCCCGAGGAGGCCGGCGCGCACTTCGGGTGGCTTGCCGGATTCCTCGCACTCGACGTACCCGCGTCAAGTGCACTGACTCGCGGGCTTCTCGGCTGGCAGCCGCACCAGCCCGGCCTGATCGAAGATCTCGAGCAGGGTCACTACTTTCGGTGACCCCCGACTGACGAGGTACGGATGCCGAAATCGCCGGCCGGGACCGGCGAGGGCGTAGCCTGCATCCCGCAGTCGAGGATGCTGAGGAGGCCTGTGAAACGCGGCGACGTCGAACCCCGATGAAGTTCGGAGCGGTTCTGCCGACGCAGGAGATAGGCACCGATCCCGTCGCCTTGCGCGATTTCGCCCAAGCCGTCGAGGGTATGGGCTTCTCCCACCTTCTTCTCTACGATCACGTACTCGGCGCGGTCACCGACGGCCGCGAGCCCGCGCTGACCGGTCCGTATTCGGAGCAAGATCCGTTCCACGAGCCGTTCGTGCTGTTCGGTTACCTCGCGGCGCTCACAACGCGCATCGAGTTCACGACCGCGGTGCTCGTGCTACCGCAACGGCAGACTGCGCTCGTCGCGAAACAGGCCGCCGAACTCAGCCTCCTGTCAGGCGGAAGGCTGCGTCTCGGCGTCGGGACCGGATGGAATTACGTCGAGTACGAGGCGCTGGGAATCGACTACGCCCGGCGTGGCGCTCGACTCAGCGAACAGATCGACCTGCTGCGTTCCTTCTGGCGCGAGCCTGTCGTCGATTTCGTCGGGCAGCACGATCGAGTTGACCGGGCCGGCATTTCACCCAGGCCGGAGGCTCCCATCCCGATCTGGTGCGGCGGAGGGAGGAACCTCGCGCCCCTTCGTCGTGCCGCCCGTGTCGCGGATGGTTTCCTCTTCGGCTTGGCGAGCCAGGAGCGCTTCGAGCAGGCCGCCCTCGCACTCGACCTCGTCGAGGAAGCCGGTCGCGATCGAAAGACCTTCGGACTGGAAACCCTCGTCGATGTGACGCAAGGCGAAGCCGGGTGGGAGCACACCCTGGACATCTGGCGCACACTCGGCGGAACGCACTTCTCGGTGCAAACGATCTCGGCCGGCGCACCGTGGCGTGCCTCTCCACCGTCCGGCACGTCACTCGATGACCACCTTCGTGCTCTGGAGCGATTCGCGAGTGCACTCGCCATCGGTTGAGGCGCGTTCGGCATTCGTGGATGCGATACTGACGGCGTGCGCCTGGCTGCCCGAACGGACTACGGGATTCGGGCCGTAGCCCACCTGGCGGCGTCCTGCGACGGAGGCCCGATCGCTGCCGGCGAGATCGCCGAGGCCAACCACATCCCACCCGCATTCCTCTTCGACATCTTGCGCGACCTGGCCTCGGCACGGATCGTGCGAAGCCAACGTGGCGCCACCGGCGGCTATCTACTGGCCGCTGACCCGGCAGAATTGACCATCGGCCACGTCATTCGCGCCTTGGACGGACCACTGGCGAACTTTCACGAACTCAGCCTCAGCGACCTGCGCTACCCGGGTGTCGCTGAGCACCTGTGCGATGTCTGGAAGGCGATCCGCACCGCGCTCCGATCGGTCCTCGACGAGGTGACGTTCGCTGACCTCGTGTCCGGAAATCTGCCGGAGCAGGTCCGGCGGATGGCGGACGACTACAACGAGACTAAAATGGTGGGGGTATTGACATCTGAGTCCACATCGTAGTTTGATGCCCGGGCAAATGGGCCAAGTATCCCGGGTATTTGTCAAGGCCACGCGCGCCGAAGCGCGGCGGTGAGGAGAATCCGTGACGACTGCGGATGTCGCGGCTTCCCCAGCGATGCTGACCCACCTTCAGCGCTTGGAAGCCGAGTCGATCTTCATCCTGCGGGAAGCCGTTGCCGAGAGCGAACGCCCGGTGATGCTGTACTCGATTGGCAAGGACAGCGCGGTGATGCTTCACCTGGCGCGTAAGGCATTCTTCCCCGCCAAGATCCCCTTCCCGCTGCTGCACGTCGACACGACCTGGAAATTTCGCGAGATGTACGCCTTCCGCAAAAGCGTAGTCGAGCGCTACGGAATCGATCTCCTGGTCCATCAAAACCCCGAAGCGCTCGCCGCCGGGATCAATCCGTTCGACCACGGGTCGGCGTTGCACACCGACCTGTGGAAGACCGAAGGTCTCAAACAGGCTCTCGATCTGCACCGCTTCGATCTCGCCTTCGGCGGAGCACGGCGAGACGAGGAGAAGTCACGGGCGAAGGAACGCGTTTTCTCCGTCCGCTCGGCTCAACACCAGTGGGATCCGAAACGGCAGCGACCCGAACTGTGGTCGCTCTATAACGCCCGCCGGAGCCAGGGCGAAAGCATTCGAGTTTTTCCCATCTCGAATTGGACCGAACTCGACATCTGGCAGTACATCCACCTCGAGGACATCCCGATCGTGCCGCTCTATTTCGCGGCGGTGAGACCAGTGGTCGAGCGGGACGGCACCCTGATCATGGTGGACGACGACCGGATGCCGCTTGAGCCCGGTGAAACGCCTCAGGGAAAGAGCGTCCGCTTCCGCACTCTCGGTTGTTACCCACTGACGGGGGCCATTGAATCCACCGCGTCGACGCTCCTCGAAGTTATTCAGGAAATGCTTTTGACCACAACGTCCGAGCGCCAGGGCAGAGTCATCGACCATGACAACTCCGGGTCGATGGAGCGCAAAAAGCAAGAGGGATATTTCTAGCCAGGTCGCGTCAAGACTTTCCACGCATCTGACCCCATGGAGGTTGGGCTATGGCTAACGAAGTGACCGAGAGTTCATCTGTCGTGATGGCGGCCATTGCCGAGGCTGCGCACGTCATCCTCGATGACCCGCGGGTTTCGACCCCATTGTTACGTGCGGAGGCGGAGCGGTATCTCCTCCAGTTGATCTCCTCCTGCGCTTCGTGGGCGGTCGAAGGGGCGGACGACAGCCATCCGCACCTCCAACGGGTCTTCACGCCGTGGTCGCAGCTCGGCGACCTCAACCCGAACAATCTGTTCCAGTTCTCGAAGCTGAACGGCAACTACACCTACCGGATGCGCGGCACTCGCGGCTCGGCCGAAATCCTGGACTTCGAGATCCGCGCCAGTGACAACCTGATGCCCGTCCCGCACGAAGAACCCGAATACGGTCCGAACGGCGAGGTCGACATCGTGTTCTCCCGCGAGCCGCAGGAAGGCAACTGGCTGCCGCTCCCCGACTCCCCGAGCGTCTGGTTCTTCTTCCGTCAGGTGTTCGGCGATTGGACGACGGCCGAGCCCGCGCGGCTGACCTTCGAACGCGAAGGCGCCGTATACCCCCCGCCGGCACTGACCGCCGAAGACGTCGAAGATCGCCTCGCCCAGTTTGCCAAATTCGTTGTCAACATGGCGAAACTGTCCCAAGAAGGCGCCGAACGGTGGTT